>CAZDDK010000116.1:3356-9635 GCA_964504185.1 uncultured Rhodoferax sp.
TCGGCTCTCGAGGCGGTGATGTTCTAGGAAGTGCTATACGTGTTGAGCGAACTCGCGGGGCTGGTCATGAGCATGCTGTGGGTGACGGTGGAGTGGGGTTTTGCCAAGGCGGTTGCGGACCGCGTGATCTTCATGGACCAGGGCCAGATCGTGGAGCAGAACAACCCGCACGACTTTTTCAACCACCCGCAGAACGAACGCAGCCGGGACTTTCTCTCAAAAATTTTGGGGCACTGAACGCAGTGTTCCAATACCGTTGATGGCCCACCGATTTTCCAACGCCTTTCCGCTCGTCTTTGTGTTGCTGTGGTCGACCGGCTTCATCGGGGCACGGCTGGGACTGCCCCACGCCGAGCCGTTGACGTTTCTGCTGATCCGCTACCTTGCGGTACTGGTCTGCATGGCGCTGCTCGCCCTGGCCACCCGCGCGCCCTGGCCACCGACTGCCCACGCATGGTGTCACATCGGTGTGGCCGGTCTCCTGATGCACGGGGTGTACCTGGGTGGGGTGTTCATTGCCATTTCCAAGGGCCTGCCCGCCGGTGTCGCCAGCTTGGTCGTGGGCGTGCAGCCCTTGCTGACTGCGGTGGGGGCGGGCTGGCTGCTGCACGAGACCGTTCTCAGGCGGCAGTGGCTGGGACTGGTGCTGGGGCTGTTGGGCGTGGGCTTGGTGGTCTTTGGCAAGATCGGCTCCAGTTTTGGACTGGACGCCCTGTGGCCGGCAGTCGCCGCCCTGATGGGCATTACCGTGGGTACGCTGTACCAAAAGCGTTTCTGCCCACCGTTTGACTGGCGCACGGGTGCCATCGCGCAATTCCTGCCGACAGCATTGGTGACATTGGTCGGTGCGTGGCTCACCGAGTCGTTCCAAGTGGAGTGGACGGGTGCGTTTGTATTTGCCCTGGGCTGGCTGGTGATCGTACTGTCCTTTGGTGCCATCAGCCTGTTGAACTGGCTCATCCAGCATAAAGATGCTGTCAATGTCGCCAGCCTGTTTTATCTGGTTCCTCCCTGCACCGCCCTGGTGGCCTGGCTCCTCTTCGATGAGGCATTTACCGGTCTTGCGCTGGTAGGCATGGCGCTGACGGTATGGGGCGTCTACCTGGCACGCAAATAGGCAGGGAACCCTTTTGCCGCATTGCGTTCATACCCCTCTTTAACCAACGGAAAGAGTCCCTGTGTTCCATCGCCTTCATTCCCTCTCCCAACGGCGACTCCCCTGGCTGCTGCTGGCCGCCAGCGCCGCGTTGATGGAGTCTTTCGCCCTCTATATGCAGCACATGCGCGGCCTGGAGCCGTGCAACGAATGCATCTACATCCGCGTCGGCATACTGGCTATTGCAGTTGCAGGCCTGCTGGGAGCCGTGGCACCCCGGGTGGCCATGCTGCGCTGGAGCGCGTTGGCGCTCTGGCTGGGGGGGCTGGGCTGGAGCTTGTACCGGACCCACCTCCTGCTCGATCTGGAGCACCGGGTACGCGAAGGTGCGCAAGCCAGTTGCGGGCGTTTCAAGGGATTTGCGCAGTGGATGCCCCTGGACCAGTGGCTGCCCGACATGTTTGAACCCCGCGCCATGTGCGGCGCAGTGGACTGGACCTTCCTGGGCCAATCCTTCACCGTCTGGAGCGGGGTCGCTCTGTGGGGCCTGGCCGGTGCGGCCGCTCTGGTGGTGCTGGCGCAGTTCCAGCGGCGGCGTTGAAGGCCTGGACCAGCCGGAGGCACGCGCCCGTCAATCGGGCTTGGGCAAAGGACCGGAGGCTGTCGCAATGCCCGGACCCAGCCGGTCCGATGTCCAGCGCAGCAGGTCCAGCCACATCTGGCGCATTTCGGCGTCCTGCGGCGTGCGCGAGGCGCTGGGCAGCTCAATCGTGACCACCGGCACTCCCTTGTGGATGCCGCCGTAGTTGCCAAGCGATCCAGGATAGATACCCACTTGGTCGAGGTAGAGGCGTCCCAACCGGTTCGGAGGAACGGCCGGGCCATCAAAATCCAGCACCCCATAGGGGGCATGCACACTGACGATGAGGTGGGGCTTGAAACTGTCCATCTGTTCGAGCAGAAAGCGCGATTCGGGCTCGGACAGCGGCTTGCTGCCCGGCCAACGCCGTGGGTCACGCCGTGTACGGGACTCCCAGTAGAGGCGCGCATCGCGGGCCCAGTTCGGGGTGGGGAAGTTGCGGTTCAAATCCACCCCGCGCGCGTTCACCCGTCTGGACGGCCTGGCAAACATACCGTCGGGGTTGAGCGCCGGAATAAAGCGCCAATGAATGGGCACTGGCATGTCCGCCGGCGGCGTTTGCGCCAACGCGATCCAATGAAACACCAGTGAGCTTGACGACATCTCGTCACCATGGATGCCGCCCAACACCAGCACCCGCAGTTGGGCATCCGCCGCGCGCATGTCACGCCCCCAGATGGGACGTCCCAGCACGGAACGAGCCTGCATGTCTTGCAGTTGCGCACGCTCGCACAGCGCCGGTTTGACGTTCGGGATTCTTGCGGAGTAATCGCGGCAATACCGCTCCGGCATTGCCTTGGAAGCTATACAAAACGTAGCAGCCAAGACAAGGATGGCAGTTCTGACAGGCATGCACCGATTGTAGGATGTCCCGGGGCGCGGCCGGTCCATGGCGCACCGTGGCGGCACGCCCGCCTTGATTCGGGTAAATTGCAGGCCATGCCCTCCACTGCCAGTTTGCGCCAGGCGCTTCCCCCCCACTTTTCTCCAGCCGAATTTCGTGCGGCACTGTGCATGTTTGCCACCGGCGTGACCGTGGTCACCGCGCGGGACGCCCGGGGCCACTGCGTGGGTCTGACCGCCAATTCCTTCAATTCCGTGTCACTCTCGCCACCCTTGGTGCTGTGGAGCCTGGCCCGCGCGGCGGGTTCGATGGCCGCATTCCGTGCGGGATCTCACTACGCGGTCAACATTCTCAGCGCCGACCAGCAGCCACTGGCTACACAATTCTCCAGCCCTTGCCAGGACCGGTTTGCGGGAGTGGCGTTTGCGCTGGGTGCCAGTGGTGCCCCATTGCTGGCGGGTGCTGTCGCCCACTTCGAGTGCTTTAACCGCAGCCGCTATGACGAAGGTGACCACGTCATTTTTGTGGGAGAAGTGGAGCGCTGCAGCCACCGCCCCGGTGCCTCGCCACTGCTGTTTCATGGCGGCAAGTTCTACGCGGAACACCCTCTGTGAAGCCAGGAATATGCTATTGTTTTTATAGCTGAATCGCTATATTCCACGCGGGCTAGTGGCACAAAACGCCAACATTCCTTTCAGAAACCCGTGTTGACGCTGTTGCGCAGCGCCATTTGCGCCACGGCATTCAGGGCACCGTCCACCACGGGTCGGTTCGATATCACCCGCAATTGCCCGGCCGCCACCAGCTTGTCGCCCGAGCGCCGCGTCATCGACTGTGTGGCGCCCTGGGCATTGGTGAACAAAAACAAGGTGCCGTGCGGGCTGGCCCAGGTGAGCTGTGTGCGAACCCACTGCGATTGCACCTTCAGCTCAATCCAGGAGCCCAGGGGCAAGCTGGCCAGTGCGGGCTCCGGTGCCGTGCGGGCCAGACCTGGCGTGCCCGGTAGGGACTCGCTCGTGGGTGCGCTCCGGTCGGACGCGGGCGGGTCTGGCAATTCAATGAAATTGGACGCCTGCGCCTCTTGCGGTGCGACCCAGGGGTTGCCCTCGTCCACCAGGTTGGCCCGCACTGAGGGAATCGGCGCATCCGCTTCGGGTGCGGGAGGCGGCACCTGGGGAGATTTGGCCGCCCGAAAGGCCTGCTGGTGCAAACCCATGAGGGCCTCCAAAAACGCACTGGTCTTGGTGGCGGGGTAGCGGATGGTGTCCAGCCCTTCGCGCAAGGTCCCCAGCAAGCGGGGGACCAGCCGGGTCAGTTTGGCAATATTCTTGCGGGTGAGCTCAGGGTGGGTGCTCCACAACAGCGCCGAAATCAGGGCCTGGTATTTGTCGGCATCGGCTTGTACCGACTCGCCCTGGATGCGGGCCTGGGCCACCACCTGGGCCCACGGGCCACACAGAAAATCCACGACCAAGGCTGGAACCCGCAGCGCGTCCGGGTGCGCCGCTATTTCACGGGCCACTTTCTCGGCCAGCAGATTGCGCTGCTCGGCATGCTGCAAGGCGCGCATAGCCTGCTCGCGGTTGCGCGCATTGGCCACTGCGGTCCGCTTCCACTCGTGCTGCAATTGGTGCAGCGCGTATTCAAAGGGCTCGGCGTCTTCAATGGCATCGTGCTCCAGCGGTGCGATGGCGTGGGTGACGCCCTCCACAAACTGTGCAAACCCAGTGGCCTCCACGGATGCGTACGCCATGCTGTGGTCGGCCACTTCCTGAACCAGAACCCGGGCAGGATGCTGCCGGTTGGTGAACAAGCGCGGATCCACCATGGCCAAGAGCAGCAGGGCGGGCTCCATGCGCCGAATCAACTGCTGAACGGGTACCAACAGCCGCTCGTCGCGGGCGATGTTGTCCACCATCAGCGACACCACCTCCAGACTCAGGGTCTGCGCCAGGCCATCGGCCTGGCTGCGCAGGTGGGCGCGAATGGCCTCGATGGGCGTGTCGTCGGAGGACATCGACGACGCCACACCGCTGCGGCGGTGTTCAATGCGCTGCACGAACGCATCCACCTGTTGGAGCTCTTTGAGCGCCTCCAGGGCAGCGGGCACAGTGGAATCGAAATCGGTAGCAGGCGCGTCGCCGCCGGTTTCACCCTCTTCGAATTCGCGGGCAAACTGCCGGGCGAACCGCTCTTTGGCGGAGAGGACCACCGGCTCCCCCAGTTCGCCAGACAACAAGCGGCGCAGCTTGTCCAGGGTCAACAAGGTGTCGTCCGCCACGGCACCGTGCGAGCCGCTGGGCGCAGGCGCAAATCCAGGACCGTACTCGGCGGAAGTCAGCGCAGGGGCGGTCGCCGCCATGGCTGTCGGAATCGACAAGTTGGGAGCAAGAAACGCACCCTGCGCCGCCTGCCCGCTGGGTACCTGATACGCATCCTGTGCCACTCCACGCCCGATGCCCAGACCGCTGGGCGTGGCCACCACCGCGTAACTGGCCGCCACCACACCCTGGCTGCGCAGCGCATGGCTCAAATCGGTATACAGCTTGCGCAGCTCGTGTCCCAGCGTGGCACTCATGGCCCCCAGCCAGTCCAGTTGCATGGCCGGCGGCAACTGGGTCTGCTCCACGACCGATTGCAGGGCACTGATGTAGATCTGGGGGCGCAAAGGGTTGCGATCGGCGTTGACGGCCCCCATCCCTAAGGTGCTGCAAATCAGGGTATTGAGTTCCGCCAGGCTGGCTTCGGCGGCCATCATGGCAATTTGCTGGGTGCGCGCCAGCGTGACGCTGGTTTGCACCTGGACTTCGTCCATGAGCTCCAGCTCATCGAACTCCACCGTCGCAATCGACTGCGTACCCGCCTTCTTGGTGGCATCCGGATTGGAAAAGGCATCCAGCAGGGCTTTGGGGTAGCGCCTGCACAACTCAGATTCCCAGTTGCGAAGCTGCCTGGCCGATTGCGCCAGGGCATCGCGCTCTCGAAGTTCCCGGCAGGCGGCCTCCTGGGTTTGCAGACTGGTGCGCGCGGCGGCCACCAGCTTGCCCATGAGCAGGCTCCCCCCGGCGGCGGCCTGCTCCACCGTGGACCGGTACAGGGCCTGGTATTGCGCTGATGACTGCGAAGACGCTGAAGCCATGGCCGCCCCTCGTTAAGCGGCTTACTTGAGTGCCTTGAAACGCATGCGGTGCGGACGAGCCCCCTCTTCACCCAGGCGCTTCTTCTTGTCGGCCTCGTATTCCTGGTAGTTGCCGTCGAAGAAGGTCCACTGGCTGTCGCCCTCGCAGGCCAGGATGTGGGTCGCAATGCGGTCCAGGAACCAGCGGTCGTGGCTAATGACCAGGATGGAGCCGGCAAACTCCAGCAGCGCGTCTTCCAGCGCACGCAGGGTTTCCACGTCGAGGTCATTGGAAGGCTCGTCCAGCATCAGCACGTTGCCGCCGGCAATCAGGGTCTTGGCCAGGTGCAGGCGGCCGCGCTCACCACCGGAGAGCATGCCCACCTTCTTCTGTTGGTCGGCCCCGTTGAAATTGAAGCGGCCGCAGTAGGCGCGGCTGGCCATCTGGAACTTGCCCACGTTCAGGATGTCCAGGCCACCCGAGACGTCTTCCCACACCGTCTTGTCGTTGGACAGGTCGTCGCGACTCTGGTCGACGAAGGCCATCTTGACGGTGGAGCCGATCTTGACCTCGCCGCTGT
>CAZDDK010000116.1:9645-9950 GCA_964504185.1 uncultured Rhodoferax sp.
AATCATCTTGAACAGCGTGGATTTACCGGCCCCGTTGGGGCCGATGATGCCGACAATGGCTCCCGCCGGGATCTTGAAACTCAGATTGTCGATCAGCACGCGGTCGCCAAAGGACTTGGTGACGTTGGTGAACTCAATGACCTCATGGCCCAGGCGCTCGGCCACGGGGATGAACGACATCGGCAGGATGAGCTCGCCGCCCGTCTCGCTCATGCGCAGGAGCGCCTCCCTGCGCGGGGGCGAGCCCGCGGCCGTCGGCGCGGCGATGGGCACGATGGGCTGGTAGAGGAGCGTGAAGGCGCCGG
>CAZDDK010000117.1:0-9893 GCA_964504185.1 uncultured Rhodoferax sp.
GGCGCAGTGCGCGCCGCCGACCTGCGCGACGCCATTGGCGGCGGGCGCAAGGTGGCCATCCACATCCTCGAATTCTTCGACCGCACGGGCTACACTCGCCGCGTGCGCGATGCACACTGCCTGCGCCAAAACGTGGGCGAACGATCATGGACGCCATGAATGGAAGAGATCGCACCCCGGTGGGGCGCTCGGACTTCAAATTCGGGAGGGGTCGCCATGCGATCCTTGGTGGGTTCGACTCCCGCTCTCTTCCGCCATTCATTGCACCCTTTTTACAACCGCGCTTTCACCCATGTCTGAGCTGATTTTTCACGGCCGCATCCCGGATGGCCTTTTGTACGATGCCGCCCACAATATGTGGCTGCAGCGCGCGGGCGACGAGGTGGTGGTCGGTGCCACCAGCTTTGGCCTGTTCCTGGCCGGCACCGTGATTGCCTTCACCCCCAAGCCGGTGGGCGCCCAGGTGGCGTGCACGCGCGGCTTTGGCACCGTGGAGTGCGCCAAGACCGTGCTGGCCCTGCACGCGCCCGTGGCCCTGCAGCTCACCGCCCGCAACGAAGCCGCCGAGGCCGACCCGCGCACCCTGCTGCGCGACCCCTATGGTGCAGGCTGGATGGTGCGCGGCACCGCCCTGGACTGGGCCACCGACCACCCCCGCTTGCTGGACGCGCAGGCCTACCGCGCCCATATCCTTGCTGTCATGCCTGGCGCGGTGATCGAACCATGAGTCCAACCCTGACGCAAACCATGACGCACAAGAGCAAACTGGCCCTGCTGCTGTGGTCGGTGTCGCCGGATGCGCCCGCGCTGTGCGCCGCGCCCTTCGTCTATGCGGCAGCGGCTGCTGCCATGGACTGCGAGGTGGAAATCCATTTCGCCGCCGACGCCGTGCGCCTGCTGGCCCCCGGCGTGGCCACGCACACCTTTCCCAGCGCCAACGCCGCACGCAGCGTGCTCGACCACATGCAAGACGCGGCCCAACTGGGCGTGCGCTTTCTGGCCTGCTCCATGGCGCTGCACGAGCGTGGGCTGGCGCTGGAAGGGCTTATCCCCGAGTGCTCTGGTGCTGCGGGGGCGACCGCCTTTGTGGTGCGAACCCTGGACCCCGAGTGGGCTACCGTGGTGTTCTGAGCGCGATTCGCTGAATTCCCTTCTAATCTGATTCATTTTTTTGAGGAAATGACGATGCAGTTTTCGAAATTCTTCGGTGCCCGCGCGCTGGTAGCCATGGCACTGGCCCTGACCAGCTGGGTGGCCCAGGCCCAAACCCCGCTGCGCGTAACAGCCATTCCCGACGAGTCCCCCACCGAACTGGCACGCAAGGCCGCGCCGCTGCTCAAGTATTTGGAGAAGGTGATGGGCCAGCCGGTCGTGTTTACCCCGGTCACCGACTACGCCGCCGCCGTCGAAGCCCTGGCCAACAAGCAGGTCGATCTGGCCTGGTACGGGGGCTTTACCTACGTGCAGGCCCACATCCGCTCGGGCGGCAAGGCGGTGCCCCTGGTGCAGCGCGCCGAAGACGCGGTGTTTCGCTCGGTGTTCATCACCACCCAGCCCGGCATCCAGAACCTGGCGGACCTCAAGGGCAAGAGCGTGAGCTTTGGCTCGCCGTCGAGCACCTCGGGTCACCTCATGCCGCGCAGCTTTTTGCTGCAGGCGCACATCGAGCCCGAGCGCGACTTCAAGCGCGTGGCCTTCTCGGGCGCGCACGACGCCACCATCGCCGCCGTGGCGGCGGGCAAGGTCGATGCCGGGGCACTCAATATCTCGGTGTGGGAAAAGTTTGTGGCCGAGGGCAAGGTGGACGCCACCAAGGTGCGCGCCTTTTACACCACCCCCAGCTACTTCGACTACAACTGGACCGTGCACGCCGACATGCCCGCCGCCCAGCGCGAGAAGCTGGCCCAGGCTTTTCTGAAGCTCGACGCCAACACGCCCGAGGGCAAGGAAATTCTCGCCCTGCAACGCGCCACGCGCTTCATCCCCACCAAGCCCGAAAACTACCAGGGCATCGAGCAGGCGGCGCGCAGTGCAGGGCTGCTGAAGTAGTCCGAGTAGGGATCTCGATACGCTATTGTTTTGATAGCTACTTAAGCATATTTAACGCGGGCTAGAGCCGTATTTTGCTTATGAAAGTCGCCCTGAGCACCCTCCAGGCCCGCCATCCCGCCGCCGCACCCGCTGCGGCCCCGGTGCTGCGCGTGGAGCAGCTGGACGTGCGCGCGGGCGAGCAACTGGCGGTGATTGGCCCCTCGGGCGCGGGCAAGACCACGCTGCTGCAGGTGCTGGCCTGTGCGCTGCTCCCCAGCGTGGGCACGTTGCGCCTGGACGGGATCGACCCGTGGGCTGCCCGTCCCGCTGCGCTGCAGGCGCTGCGCCGCGCGCTGTTTCTGGCCCCGCAGGTGCCGCCGCTGCCGCCGCGCCAGCGCGTGGTCACCGCCGTGCTGGCCGGGCGGCTGCCGCACGAGTCGCTGTGGGCCAGCCTGCGCAGCCTGTTCTATCCGCACGACATCCCGCTGGCGCACCAGGCACTGGCCGCGTTTGACTTGGGCGACAAGCTGTTTGAGCGCGTGGACCGCATCTCGGGCGGCGAGCGCCAGCGTGTGGGCCTGGCGCGGCTGCTGGTTGCGCAGGCCAGTTTGTGGCTGGTAGACGAGCCTTTGTCAGCCCTGGACCCCACCCGCGCGCGCCAGGCGCTGCACACCCTCACGCGCACGGCGCAGGAGCGCGGTGCCACACTGGTGGCCACGCTGCACCAGGTGGACATGGCGCTGGCGCACTTCCCTCGCATCGTGGGCCTTCGCGACGGTGCGGTGGCGTTTGACCTGCCCACAGCCGAGGTCACCCCGGCGCTGCTGCATACGCTATACGCCCAGCACCTGGATGAACTCACCACCGTCGCCCCGGTGCCCTGGATGGAGGCACCCGCCGCCACCCCGGCCCCGGTGGTGATGCACTGCCGCTGACACGCCCCAGCGCCTGCCCGCCCATGCCGTCCACCACAGCCGCCCCCTTGCGCGACCCGGCCTGGCGCACGCGCCTTTTCTGGACCCTGGCCGCGCTGGCGCTGCTGTGGCCACTAGGCGTGTGGACAGAGTTCAAACCCTGGCTGCTGGATGGCGAAGCGCTGGCACCGGCGGGGCAGTTTGTGGCGGGCTTTTTCCCGCCGCGCAGCGACGCCGAGTTTCTGCACCTGCTGCTGGTGGAAACCTGGCGCACCGTGGCCATGGCCACCGCTGGCCTCACGCTGGCGCTGCTGCTGGCCGTGCCACTGGCGCTGCTGTCGGTGCGCGTGTTGTCGGTGTCTGCCTTGCGTGGGCGCATGGCACCGTTGCCTGCGGCGCTGCGCCAGGGCGTGCGCTGGGTGGCGCTCATCCTGCGCAGCGTGCCCGAACTGGTGTGGGCGCTGGTGTGGGTGCGCGTGGTGGGCCTGGGGCCAGCAGCCGGGGTGCTGGCCATTGCGCTCACCTACAGCGGCATGCTGGGCAAGGTGTATGCCGACATTCTGGAAAGCGGCGATACCCATGCCACCACCAGCCTGCTGCGCAATGGTAGCGGGCGCTTGCAGGCCTTCTTCTACGGGCTGCTGCCGCACAACGCGGGCGAACTCACCAGCTACACCGTGTACCGATGGGAATGCGCTATCCGCTCCAGCGCGGTGCTGGGCTTCGTGGGCGCGGGCGGCCTGGGCCAGCTCATGGACGGCTCCATGAAGATGTTCAATGGCTCCGAGGTCGCCAGCATCCTGCTTGTCTTCATGCTGCTGGTGGCCCTGGCCGACCGCATGAGTGCCGCGCTGCGGCGCAATCTGGCCTGACCCCCATGACCGATTCCGCAAAGACACCGCCCCCGCACCAGTTGCCCCCGTCGTTGTTCGACGCGCGCTGCAAGGCCTGCTGGCTCACTGCGGGCATCCTGCTCTTGGTGCTGGCCAGTTTTGCCACGCTGGACCTGCGCCTGGCGCAATGGGCCTCCTGGGACGCCTGGGTGCGCATGGGCCGCTTTGTGGGCGAACTGCTGCACCCGGTCACCACCCCCGCGTTCCTGGCGCGCGTGGGCCAGGCCACGCTGGAAACCCTGGCCATGTCGGCCCTGGGCACGCTCATCGCCGCCGTGCTGGGCTTGGCGTTGGCTCTGCCTGCGGCCCGCACCCACGCGCACGACCCGGCCCGCGCGCGCACCGTGGCGCGCCTGCTGCTCAACGCGCTGCGCAGCGTGCCCGAGCTGGTCTGGGCGGCGCTGCTGCTCATCGCCGTGGGCCTGGGGCCGTTTGCGGGCACGCTGGCGCTGGGCGTGCACACGGCGGGCGTGCTGGGCCGCCTGTTTGCCGAAAGCCTGGAAAACGCCGCCCCCGAACCCGCCCAGGCTCTGCGCCTGCGCGGCGTGGGCGGTGTGCGCGTGTTCCTCTACGCCACCTTGGCGCAGGTGCTGCCGCAGCTCATCAGCTACACCCTGTACCGCTGGGAAAACAACATCCGCGCCGCCACCGTGCTGGGCGTGGTCGGGGCGGGCGGCCTGGGTCAGATGCTGGCCTTTCACATGGGCCTGTTTCAGATGGGCGAAACCAGCACCGTGCTGCTGGCCATGCTGGCGCTGGTGGCGCTGGTGGATGGGGCCAGTTACGCGCTGCGCAAGGTGCTGGCGTAAGCGCGGGAAATACCCCCCCTTTGGCGCTGCAAGTCAATCCACCTGCGACAACGCAAACGCCACCACCTGTTCGCTCAGCCAAATACCCTGCGCTTGCATACGTTGCAACGCGGTCGGAATTGATACGTCGAAACCCAAACGCCGGGCTTTGAGCAGAATGCCGATGGAGCCGGTGACCTCCAAAGCACATAGCCGGGCAATCCGCCGCCCGGCTGCCTCGTCAATGCACACCAGCGGCACACCCAGGTTCAAGGCGGTCTGAACGACAGACGCTCTTCACCGCGATCCAGCGAGTTGCGCAAAAACGGGGGAGTTCTACCTCGTTCGTTTGCACATCCAGCCAGTCCGCATCGTTGAAAACATCCAACCCGAACGACTGTTTGCCGCCCATCCGAACTTCCCGCGCGACTTCCAAGGGCACTACCACGCGGGAGTACAGGAACTGCAAAACGCCCAGACCACCAGTGGCCGCCGTCAGTGCAATGAGCGGTGTGGTGTTGGTCACCAGTACCGGTTTGGATTCACGCATGGCGAATGTCTTGGGAAAGTTCGTCCGAATCCAGGTCGATCATGGAAACGCCGTAGCGCTGCAACTGGGCGAGAAACTCCACACGATCCATTCCAATCAGGTTCGCCGCCATGCCAGAGGACAAACGTTTCATTTCAAATAGCTTTGCAGCCATGGCCAATTTGGCCTCGTGCGCAAAATCGTTTGGAGCGCTGTGCATGGCGTCCAAATAGCTGTTGGGAACTTCAACAATGATCTGCATGGCGGCTCCTGTGTGGGTTGCACCGAGGGGACTGGCGCAGGTTACTCGACCTGCTGCGTTGAATTGTGCCTTTGTCTTCGCGCCACGTGCAAAACCCCGCAAGCAAGGGGCATTGTCCCGCCTGCGGCTCGGCTCAGGGAATTCAAGACCCTCGGCAAGCGCCGCCGTTTTGCACCATACTGAAGCCAAGGAGTCCCCATGAGCGACATCGTCACCTACCCCACGCCCACGGATCTGCACTTTTCGCGCTTCATTGCCGCACCGCTCACCTGGGTGTGGCGTGCCCATACCGAGCAGGGCCAACTGGAGCGCTGGTGGGGGCCGGACGGCTACAGCATCTCCACGCACGAAATGGATGTCCGCCCCGGCGGGCGCTGGAAATTCATCATGCACGGCCCCGGCGTCAGTGCCGACGCCAGCGCGCCCTTCGGTGGCCCGCCCACCGACTTTCCCAACCTTATCCAGTACGAAGACGTCATGCCCGAGCAAAGGCTGGTTTGGTCGCACGGCAACTTTGACGCGGTGCTGTTCCACGTCACCACCACCTTCCAGACCGAGGGCGACGGCACCCGCCTGGAAACCACCATGCGCCTGCCCAGCCAGGCCGAGCGCGATGCCAAAGCCACCTACGCAGTGCCCGGCCACGAATCGACCATGCGCAAGCTGGAAGCCTATCTGCGCCAACCCCATCATGAACTGTCCTTTACGCGCGTGCTGCAGGCCCCCGTGGCCCAGGTGTGGGCCGCCTGGACGGTGCGCGAGCAGCTCATGCCCTGGTTCTGCCCCAAGCCCTGGCAGGTCACCGCCTGCGAAATCGACCTGCGCCCTGGCGGCGCCTTTCGCACCTTGATGCAAGGCCCCAACGGCGAAAGCCAAGACCTGATGAGCTGCTACCTGGTGGTCGAGCCCGAACGCCGCCTGGTGTGGACCAACGCCCTGCAACCTGGCTACGCCCCCGCCACCAAACCCTGGTGCACCTGCGCAATTGAGCTGCATGCGGTCAGCGACACGCAGACGCGCTTGACCGCGCGCGTGATACACGCCGACAGCGCCACGTGCGATGAACACGCCCAGATGGGTTTCCCGCAGGGCTGGCATGTGGCGCTGGATCAGATGCTGGCGATGCTGGAGACCAGCTGGGGAGAGGGGGTGTAGTGAGCCGACTGCCAGCGAAAACGCATCTCGGTTCAGGCCAACTCAGCGAGAAGTTCCGGGTGTCGGTTAATAAGTTTCAGCAGGCTTTGTGCCGCACCGCTGGGCACTTTGCGCCCCTGCTCCCATTCTTGCAAGGTACGTACCGAGACGCCGGTGGCGCGTGCGAAATCTCGCTGTGACATGCCCGCGCGCATGCGCACGGCCAGTAATTGCCACTGCGGCCCCACCAGCACTTCGTCACTTTGCACGGTACCGTCGGCCAGGGTCATGGTGCGCTGCACGCTGCCGTCGGGTAGAGGGGAATAGGTCGTGGTGCGGGCGGCCCTGCCTGACTGCAGTTCGCGCACCGCGTCCAGCAGTTCGGCCCCGATGTCGCGGCGGGCATCGCGCTTGTGCAGTTGTGCATCAGTCATCATGGTCGAGCAACTCCTTCAATTGTTTAAGCACCGCGCCGGGTATGCTGGCGCGCACGTTTTTGGCGTAAATCACCAGCAGCAGAATCTGCCCTGCGGCGTTGCGCGCGTAGTAGCACACCCGCACGCCCCCCGACTTGCCTGCACCGTCGCGCGCCCAGCGCACCTTGCGTACGCCTCCTGAGCCTTTGACGATATCGCCTGCGTCGGGCCGCTCCAACAAAAATTGCTGAAAGGCTGCGTAGTCGTCCTCGCTGAGGTAGTCGTACACCAATTTGGAGAACAGACTGGACTCAACAAAGGTGTAGCGCATGGCAATATTGTACGCTTAAAGCGTATAAAATAGACTTACAGCGTGACCGTCCTGAACCCCGCAAACACATCACTGCGGTGCGGCTGGAAGAAGTTGCGGTAGCGCCTGTGGTGCATGCGCGCATGGGTGGCGAAGGCACCACCGCGCAGTTCGCGGTGGGTGCCAAACCAGGGCTGGGAGTAGGCGTGGTAGGGGCCTGGGGTGAAGCCGGGGTAGGGCGCAAAGTCGCTGGCCGTCCATTCCCATACGCTGTGGCCCCAGTGGAATGCCGCGCCAAGCGTGGTGGCGGCACGCTCCCATTCTGCAGCAGTGGGCAGGCGTCGCCCGGCCCACAGGCAGTAGGCTTCTGCCTCGAAGGCGTTGACGTGCAGGGCGGGTAGGGCTTCGTTCAAATCCACCCACTGGTCAAACCAGCGCATTTGCCAACTGCTTTGCGCCGTGCGCCGCCAGCGCTGCGGGTGGTTAGCGGGCGACTGGGCGCGCCATGCCCCGGCGGCGTGGGGCCAGTAGCGCGCTTCGTCATAGCCGCCCGCATCCACAAAGCGCGCAAAGTCCAGGGCGCGCACCGGGGCGCTGTCGATTTCAAAGGCGTTCAGCGCCACGGGCAGCGCGGGGCTTTCGTTGTCGAAGGCAAAGCCCGCCGCGCCTGCGGGCCAGCCGATGGTGGTAGTAGCGGCAGGCACGGTCAGTGGCTGGGCGGGTGGCACTTGGGGCAGGGTTACTCCCGCAGGTGCGGGGTAGGCCAGCGCCGCGCGCATCCAGCAATAGGCTTCGGCGTGCATGTCCTCGTGGGCCAGGGCCAGGCGGTGGAAGTAGAGCGCGGCGTCGTCTCCTATAGCGGGGAGTGCGTTGATACAGGCTTGCAATTGCCCGTCCAGCATGGTGCGCAGTTGCTCGCGTGTGGGCAGCGCTGCCGTCCAGCGCTGGGCGTGCGCCAGGCGGGCGGAGTCCAGCACCGGATCCGGAGCCGCGTGGCGCGCGGGCTGTGCTGCGTGCATAAAGCCCTGGTCATCGCAATGGTGCGGGCCACGCAGAATCCAGAACTCGGCAAACCAGGCGGTGTGCGCCAGCTCCCACGCCACCGGGTTCACGCCCAGTTGGTAGGGTGGCAGCCATTGCGCGGGGCTCAGGTCGTCCACCAGTTCCCAGGTACGCGCGCGGCTGTCCATCAGGGCATCGGCCAGTTGCTTGCCTTGCAGATGGCGGGCGGGTGACATGGGCGCACTCCTCAGTAACGATGCGGCCATTATGGGCGGCCCCGCTTGCTGCACGGTAATACTGATTCCCCTGTAATGTTTGCGGCGTAAGCTGCGACCAATTCCATTTACCAGGAGCACCGGGTGGCATACGACTATCAATTGTTTGTGGTGGGCGGCGGCTCCGGCGGCGTGCGCGCCGCGCGTGTGGCGGCCAGCCTGGGCGCGCGCGTCGCCATTGCCGAGCGTTTTCGCTACGGTGGCACCTGCGTCATTCGCGGCTGCGTGCCCAAGAAGCTGCTGGTGTACGCGTCGCAGTATGCGCAAGACTTTGAAGATGCCGCCGGGTTTGGCTGGACGGTGCCCACGCCCAGCTTCTCGTGGCCGCAGCTTATTGCCGCCAAGAACGCCGAGATTGCGCGGCTCAGCAGCATCTACGAACGCAACCTGGCCAACTCCCAGGTCGAGGTGCTGCATGGCGATGCGCGCCTGGTGGATGCCCACACGGTGCAGCTCAACAGCCGCACCATCACCGCAGAGCACATTCTGGTGGCCACGGGGGGCACGCCCTTTGTGCCCGCCATTCCCGGCATCGCGCACGCCATTACCTCCAACGACGTGTTCGACCTGCCGCAATTGCCCAGCCGCGTGCTGATCGTGGGCGGCGGCTACATCGCCGTGGAGTTTGCGGGCATCTTGCAGGGCCTGGGGGCGCAGGTCACGCTGTGCTACCGGGGCGCGCTGGTGCTGCGTGGTTTCGACAACGAAGTGCGCGCCCACCTGCAAGGCGAGATGGTCAAGAAGGGCATCGCGCTGCGGCTGGAGCAGGACGTGGCACGCATCGACAAACTGCCCGGTGCAAGCCTGCGCGTGCATTGGGCCGATGCCACCCAAAGCGCGCTGGACGTGGACGCCGTGCTCTACGCCACCGGCCGCGTCCCGGCCACCCAGGGCCTGGGCCTGGCCGAGGTGGGCGTGGCGCTGGACGGTGCCGGTGGCGTGCGGGTGGACGCCCTGGGCCGCACCAATGTGCCCAGCATCCACGCCGTGGGCGACGTGACCAACCGCATCGCCCTCACCCCGGTGGCCATCCGCGAAGGCGCGGCGCTGGCACAAACCCTGTTTGGCCCTGCGCCTGTGGCCGCCGACCTGACTACCGTGCCCTCGGCTGTCTTCAGCCAGCCCCCCATCGGCACCGTGGGTCTGACGGAAGAGCAGGCTCTGGAAAAGGCGGGCGAAATTGACATCTACCGCGCCAACTTTCGCAGCATGCGCCACACCCTGTCCGGGCGCGACGAGCGCACCCTCATCAAGCTGGTGGTGGACGCCACCAGCCAGCGGGTGCTGGGCGCGCACATGGTGGGGGACGATGCGCCGGAGATCATCCAGAGCATCGCCA
>CAZDDK010000118.1:0-9808 GCA_964504185.1 uncultured Rhodoferax sp.
CGGGTCACGTCGCACACGGCGGTCAGGCAAACGGTGGCGTGCTGGCGCGTGGTGGCCTCCAGCTCGCGCGCCAGCGCGGCCAGCGCGGTGGCGTCGCGGTCCAGCGCGGCCACATGGGCACCCACTTGGGCAAAGGCCTGTGCCAGCGCGTGGCCCAGACCCCCTGCTGCACCGGTGATCACCACGACCTTGCCACGCAATGCACGACCGTGGCCCTCACGCGTGCCCGCAGCGCTGGGTTCGCGGCCACCCGGCACGGTACTCATGCTTTCGCCTCTTGCGCGCGCTCGCGCTGGTACAGCTCCAGCACCTGGGCCGAGGTGTAGGTGGGCGTGTAGCCAAACACGGTCTTCAGACGGGTGTTGAGCAGCACCGGGCGGTAGCGCAGAAAGTCCAGCTGCTCCGGGCCGTACTGGGTCAGCCCCAATGGCTTCAAAATTGATAGCAAACTATGCAGCAACCACGCGGGTAAGTGCCGTGTTTTCTTGTGCAATACCTGGGCAATCTGGGTGATGGTAAGGGCGCCATCCCCAGCCACGTTGTAGACACCGGGCGGGCCATCGCACAAGGCCCGCTCGATGATGCCGACCACGTCCTGGTCCCATATAAAAACGAAAGGGCTGTCGGAACCCTGGATCGCCAGCAGCCGGGGCTTTTCGAACATGTCGGTGATCTGGTTGCGCACGGTGGCGCCCAGAATGGTGCCGATGCGCAGCACTACCTGTTCCAATGCGGGGTGCTCTTGGCGGTAGCGCGCCAACAGCTCTTCCACCAGGCGTTTGTGGTGGGCATAGGCAAACGTCTCATTGCCCCGCACCGGCATGTCTTCGGTGAGCCAGGCGGGGTTGTCCGCGTGGTAGCCGTAGGCCGCGCCGCTGCTGGAGACGATGATGCGCTGCACGCCGCTGTCTGCACAGGCCTGCAGCAGCAGCCGGGTGCCGTTCACATCCACGTCGTGCTCAAAGGCACGCGTATGGGGCTTGCCCGAGGGCATGATGGCCGCCAGGTGCACCACCACGGAAATACCGTGCTGGGCAATCGCCTGGGCCAATTCGGGGGAGCGAATGTCGCAGGCCAGGTAGTCCACGCCACGCAGTTGCGTGTCGGGCAGGCGCAGGTCATGTGCCACGATCTGCGCCGCTCGCTGTTCGGTGGGCAACGCAGCCAGGCGCGCCACCAGTTGGCGGCCCAGGTAGCCGCCCGCACCGGTGATGAGGATGCGGGCTTGGTTCAGACGCAGCGTCATGGTGCGGCTCCGGCAGTGCTGGCGCTGGGGGGGCGGTTTTTCCAGTAGGTGGCCAGGGTCAGCCCGGCCACGATGTGCCAGATGCCCCACCACGCGGTCACGATGGCCATGCCACCCAGGCCATTGAAGAAGTTGAAGATCAGGATCAAGCCCAGGCCCGAGTTCTGGATGCCCATCTCGAAGGTGATGGCGCGGCGGTCCCGCTCGGGCAGGCCAATCGCCTTGGACAGGCCGTAGCCGGTGACCAGCGCCATCAGGTTGTGCACGAACACTACGCCCACCACAAGCTGCACGTAGTTCAGGAAATGCTGCAGGTTGGCCGCCAGCGCGCCGCCGATGAAAGCGATCAAGATGATGAACGACAGAATCTTCATCGGCTTCTGCACCCGGTGCGCAAAGGCCGGGAACTGCTTGGCCACCCACATGCCCAGCACCAACGGCACGCCCAGGAGCATGACGATCACCTCCAGCATCTCCCACGGGCTCATGGCCACCTGTTGCATCAAGCCCGCAGTGAGCGGATGCAGGTTGCCCCAGAAAGCAAAGTTCAGCGGCGTCATGAACAAGGCCGCCACCGTGGACAGGGCGCTTACGCTCACCGACAGTGCGGTGTTGCCCTTGGAGTGGTGCACCAGAAAGTTGGAAATGTGGCCCGCCGGGCAGCTGGACACCAAAATCATGCCCAGGCCAATGCTGGGCGTGGGCTGCAGCACCCAGACCAGTACATACGTCATGGCCGGGAACAGCACGTGGTGGCCCAGCAGGCCCAGCGCCAGTGCTTTGGGGGTGCGCAGCGCGGTTTTGAAATCTTCCACGCGCAGTTCCAGTGCCACGCCAAACATCACCAGGCCCAGCACGGCGTTGAGCAGCGTCAGGGTCTGGGGGTTGAAGGCGAGGCGTACCTCGTCAATAGGGGCCATGCGGTTGTCTCCTTGTTGTGAAGCAACTGTAGGGAATATCGCGTGGCTTGTCCCGTGCCATGTGGGACATGGCGGGTGGCAATTCGGGACACGGCGGCGCAAGAGGACGTGCACAATCCCCCTCATGCCCTCGCACTCCAGCGTCACCGCCCGCTTCACCCAGGCCATTCTGGACTCCGCGCAGCGCCATGGCGTGTGTGTGCCCGAGGAGCTGCGTGCGGCGCTGGCGCAGGGCGCGCGGGTGCCCATGGCGCAGCAGGACCACCTGTGGACGCTGTTCACGCAGGCGGCCACCGACCCCTTGGCGGCGCTGGCACTGGGGGCCGATTTGCAGGCCGGGCACCTGGATATTGTGGGCATGCTGCTGCTCAGTTGCGACACGCTGGGGGAGGCGCTAGAGGTGCTGACCGAGTACGCCCCCATCATCGGGGACAACGCGCGCTTCGAGGTGGATGCCGGCCCCGAAACCGTGTTGCTGCGCTACCTGCCCGACTACACCGTGTGCCGCGCCCAGCGGGTGGAGGCCGCCCTGGGCTGCGTGGTGTGTCTGGCGCGCTGGATGACGCAGGGGCGTTTTCAGGCGCAGGCAGTGTGTTTTGCGCATGCGGCGCGCGCCGAGGAAGCGGCCTATGCGCAGGCACTGGGCTGCCCGGTGCGCTTCAACCAGGCCGCCAATGGGGTTGCCTTTGCGCGCACCGCGCTGGACCTGGGCCTGGTGCAGGTGGGGCGCGAACTGCATGCCCATCTGCGCCAGCTGGCCAACGACACGCTGGCCGCGCTGGCGCAGGACAGCGTGTCGGCGCGGGTGCAGCAGCTCATCCGCCAGCACCCGCGCTGGGGCAAGGAGCGCATTGGCGACGAGCTGGGTATGAGCGGCCGCCACCTCAACCGCAAGTTGGCGACCGAGGGCATTTCCTTCAAGGGCCTGCGGGAAGCGCTGCTATATGACCTGGCGGTGCAGGCCCTGCGATCGGGCCAGTCGGGCATTCAAGTGGCAGATGCCTTGGGCTTTTCCGATGAAAGTGCCTTTGCGCGGGCTTTTCGGCGCTGGAGCGGCAACACCCCAGCCCAGTTCGCCCGTGGCGGCTTTACGATAATAGAGGCTGCCTCCCCCGATTGAAGTCTCTGCATGCTGTTTCTCCTGTCTCCCGCGAAGTCCCTGGACTACGAATCCCCCATCGCACCGCTGGTGCCCACAATGCCCTTGTTTGTTCCGCAGTCCAAGGAACTGATTGCGGTGCTGCGTTCGCATACGCCTCAGAGCATTGCGCAGCTCATGTCGTTGAGCGACAAGTTGGCGGTCCTCAACGTGGCGCGTTACCAGGCCTGGTCCAGTCGCGCCACCGAAAAGAACGCACGCCCGGCGGTGCTGGCATTTGACGGCGATGTGTATGGCGGGCTGGATGCACGCAGCTTGGGGGAGGACGACCTGGCCTGGGCGCAGGACCACCTCTGCATTCTGAGTGGCCTGTACGGCGTGCTGCGTCCCTTGGACCTGATGCAACCCTACCGGCTAGAGATGGGCTCCAAGTTGCTCAACCCCAAGGGGCGCGACCTGTACCAGTTCTGGGGCACCCAGATTTCGGAATACCTCAACCAGCGCTTGCGCAGTGACATCAGTCCGGTGGTCATCAACCTGGCGTCGCAAGAGTATTTCAAGGCGGTGGACCTGGGTTCGCTCAAGGCCCGCGTGATCGAGTGCGTGTTTCAGGAGTACAAGGGCGGGGAGTACAAGGTCGTGAGTTTCTTTGCCAAACGGGCCCGTGGACTGATGGCGCGTTTCGCGGTCACGCACACCGTCGTCAAACCGGATGACTTGCGTGCCTTTGCGGCCGAGGGCTACGCCTGGGATGCGGCGCAGTCCAGCGCGCAGCGCTACGTGTTTCGTAGGAAAATAACCCCCTAGCCCGCGTGAAATAAGAAGAAGTAGCTATGAAAATTAGAGCAAACGGCATCGATATCGAGATCGAGGACACGGCCGAAATCAATCCCCAGGACCTGGACGCCTACACCCGCCCGGCCGTTCTGCTGGTGATGGGGCTGGGCATGCAGTTGGTGGCCTGGCCGCAGGCGTTCATCGATGCCCTGGTGGACGCCGGATTTCGCGTCGTCCGCATGGACAACCGCGACATCGGCCTGAGCCAGCACTTTGACCACCTGGGCACGCCCAATCTGCTGTGGGCCGGTCTGAAGCACAAGCTGGGTCTGCCGGTGCGCCCGCTCTACACCGTGCAGAACATGGCCGAGGACGCGCTGGGCGTGCTGGATGCGCTGGACGTGGCGCGGGCCCACGTGGTGGGGGTCAGCATGGGCGGGATGATTGCCCAGCGTGTCGCCATTGCGGCACCCCAGCGCGTCATCAGCCTGACCAGCATCATGAGCAGCAGCGGTGCCAGGGACCTGGCCCAGGCCCATCCAGACGTGGTGCGCGTGTTGCTGAGCGGCCCGGCCAGCGCAGACCCCGAGGCGATAGTGGCGCATTACATCAAGCTGTTTACCGCAATTGGCAGCCCGGCCTACCCCACGCCGGAGCCCGAAATGCGCGAGCGCATCCTGCAAGGCGTGCAGCGCAGTTTTCACCCGCAGGGCACCCTGCGCCAGATGCTGGCGGTGGTGGCTGACCGCACCCGGGCGGAAGAACTCAGCCGCATTGACTGCCCCACGCTGGTGCTGCACGGCAAGGCCGATCCGCTGGTGCCCTTCGTGCATGGTGAAGACACGGCGCGGCGCATTGGGGGGGCCCGGCTGGTGGGCATCGAGGGCATGGGCCACGACCTGCCGCCCGAGCCGGTGTCGCAGATGCTCGATGCGCTGATACCCCACCTGCAGGCGTCCGAGCCGCCCCCGGCCTATCTGTCTCCCTCCAGCATCATGCCGCTGGCAACCCACTTGGCCACGCCCCTATGAATACACCCGAACAATCCCAGCTCGGCAAGGCGTCGGCGTATATCGATCAGTACGACGCCGCGCTGCTGTTTCCCATCGCCCGCGCGGGCAAGCGCGAGGAAATCGGCATCGAGGCAGCGCCACCGTTCTTCGGTGCCGACATGTGGAGCGCGTTCGAGCTGAGTTGGCTCAACCCCAAAGGCAAGCCGCAGGTGGCGCTGGCGCACTTCACCATTCCCTGCGAGAGCCGCAACATCATCGAGAGCAAGTCGTTCAAGCTCTATCTCAACAGTTTCAACAACACCCGCTTTGCCGATTTCGACGCCGTGAAGACCCGGCTGCGTGCCGATCTGACCGAGGCGGTGTGGCGCGGCCAAGGGCCTGATGCCGGGATGCCGGCGTCCATTGGCGTCACGCTGCGGGGGCCGGAGCTGTTCGACCAGGAACCGGTGCACGAGCTGGACGGTCTGAACCTGGACCGGCTGGACATCGAGTGCACGCGCTACACCCCGGCCCCCGAGTTGCTGATCGTCACGCCTGACGAGCAGCCGGTGTCTGAGGTGTTGGTGAGCAACCTGCTCAAGAGCAACTGCCTGGTGACGGGCCAGCCTGATTGGGGCAGCGTGCAGATCCGCTACACCGGAGACCAGATCGACCAGGGTGGCCTGCTGCAGTACCTGGTGAGCTTTCGCAACCACAACGAGTTCCACGAGCAGTGCGTGGAGCGCATCTTCATGGACATCTGGACGCGCTGCAAGCCGGTGAAACTGACGGTGTATGCGCGCTATACCCGTCGCGGCGGCCTGGATATCAGCCCGTTTCGCACCAGCCATCCCCAGAGCGTTCCGCTCAACGTGCGAACGGCCCGTCAGTAGCAGGGCCTGATCGCCGCCTTTGCGTTCGTGCATGGAATGTGCATGGCATCGCTGTTTTCACGCAAACAAGGCGCACACCGTTCGCGCCGGCAGGCGGATAATTTTCGGGTTTCAACCAACCCGGGATGCCGCGCATGACGATTACCCCCTACGAGCAAAATTTTGGTGCCGACTACCAGCGTTCCATGGTCAGTCTGGGCCAGGCCATGCGCCAGATCATTCGGCACTTTGGTGTGGACCGCGTGTACGGCGTGGGCGGGGATTTTGCCGCCAACCTGATCGGTGCACTGGACCAGGACGGCTTGCGCGTGGAGCCCGCCAGCAACGAGACGCACGCCGGCTTTTGCGCCTGTGCCCAGGCGGAACTGGACGGCATCGGCTTTTGCCTGACCACCTACACGGTGGGCTCGCTGCCCTGTGTCACTGCGGCGGCGCTGGCCAAGACGGAAGGGCTGGCCGTGGTGTTCATTTCCGGCGCGCCGGGCGAGGACGAGGTGCACCAGTCGGGCATCCACCACATGGTCCAGCCCAGCAACAGTTGGCGCG
Source organism: uncultured Rhodoferax sp. (assembly GCA_964504185.1). Lineage (GTDB taxonomy): Bacteria > Pseudomonadota > Gammaproteobacteria > Burkholderiales > Burkholderiaceae_C > Allorhodoferax. The sequence goes on from CAZDDK010000118.1 coordinate 6,474, forward strand.
CCGAGTACGACGCGGCGTTGCAGTCGTTTGCCGGCATTGGCATTCGCACCGAGCGCTTGCAGGGCGACCGTTCGCTGGGACAGCCCAATATTTCGGCCTTTCGGTTCTTCGAGTTGGTCAAGCATGCCTGGCTGCACCGCGAACCGGTCTTCATTGAAGTGCCGCGCAACCTGGTAGCGGCGCTGACGCAGCCCTTGTCACTGCCCGCGCTGGACCGGCTGCCCGGTCCCGATCTGGTGTTTGCCGGGCTGCACGCGGTGCAGGCCACCATCGTCCAGAAGCTGCAGCGCGCCCGCGCGCCGCTGGTCTATTTTGGTGTGCAGGTGCGCCGCAATCCGGAACTCACGCGGCTGGTGCAGGCGTTTTGCCAGCGTTTTCAGATTCCCTACGTCAGCGACTGGTTTGCCAAGGGCGGCGTGGACGAAACCGATCCGCTGTGTCTGGGCACCTACAACGGGGCCTTTAGCGACGCAAGCACCCGTGACTACATCGAGTCCCGCGCCGACTATGTGCTGGACCTGGGCTCCAGCATCATCCCGCAGGACACGGCCAGCGCCTTTCACACCGGCACCCATTTCATTGCCGAATTTTCCAACCGCACGGTGGTCAAGTCCACGGTGCCACGCGAGGCCGAGTTGATTCGCATCGTGCAAGGCCTGCTGGAGGCCGATCTGCCCACCTATGCCTGTGAACTGCCGCAGCGCCAGCCCCCGGTGCTGGAGCCCGAGGCCAAGTTTGACTTTCATGTGCTGGCCGACGCCATCAATGCGGCACAGACCCAGCAGGACTTTGGGACGGTGTTCGTGCCCGAGGTGGGCAATTCCTTTTTTGCCAGTTTTGGCTTGCGGCCCAAGGCCACCGAAATCGGCACCAACTGGTTGACCAACCCCTGGTACGCCGCCATGGGAACCTCGTTGCCCTATGCACGGGTGGCGGCACAGGCGGTGCGCCAGCGGGGCGCGTCCGACCGCATCGTGGTCATCACCGGCGATGGCGGCTTTCACTTCCAGCTCAATGAACTGATCCACTTTCAAAAGCTGGGCCTGGCGGTCACCATTGTCTACATGCGCAACGACATCTTTCACCTGGGCAAAAGTGGTGATGGCCCCATCTACCATTGCTCCACCGGTCACTTTGACGTGCTGCAACTGGTGCGTGCCTACGGCGGCGACGGCCAGCGCTGCGAGACAATAGGCGCATTCACCGCCTACTACGTCCGCTGCCTGGCTGAAAACACCGGCATCCGCCTGATCGAAGTGCCCTGCCTGCCCCATGCCCAGTACCAGTGCCGCGAAATCGCACTGCTGAACCTCTACATCCAGTCGCGCAATGGCAACCCCGAGGCGCAGAAGCAGTGGCAGGAGCGTGTCAGCCGAAGTCGCTGAACGACTTGAGGGTTTTCAGTGCCGGAAAGTCGCCCGCACGCTGGGCCTTCATGGCTGTTACCGCCTCCATCACGTGGCGGTTGCTCCAGATGGCCCCTTGCAGCCAGCCCATTTGCTTCAGCGCGTCGTCCACCGCGTGGTCGCGCGCATAGTGAATGGCCTGCTTGGTGCCCCAGATGGCGACCGGCGGTTTGGCGGCGATTTCGGCAGCGCACTGCAGCGCGCCTTCAACCATGGCTTCCTGGGTCTCGAACACGGCGTTGACCAGGCCGTATTGCAAGGCCTTGTCGGCCGGGAGGCGTCGGCCGGTGTACGCCAGTTCTTTGACCACGGCCAGCGGGATCAGCTTGGGCAGGCGCTGCAGGGTGCCCACGTCGGCCACCACGCCGATGTTGATTTCCGGGATGCAAAAAAACGTCTGGGGCGTGGCGTAGCGAATGCAGCAGGCGGTGACCATGTCCACCGCCCCGCCGATGCAGCCTCCCTGGATGGCTGCAATCACCGGCATGCGCAGCGTCTCCAGCTTGGTGAAGGTGGCCTGCATGTCGCCCAGTACATCCAGCACGGCGGCGCGGCCTTCGGGGGTCTGGTCATCCAGCGGGTTGGCGGCAAAGGTCTCCAGCGCCATGCCCGCGCTGAAGTGTTTGCCGGTGCTGCTGATGACCAGCGCACGGGCGCTGCCCTCGCGGTGCAAGTGGGTTAACACGTCATCAAGCTCGCGCCAGAAGGTGGGGTGCAAGGTGTTCAGGGCCTCGGGCTTGTTCAGCACCAAGTGGGCAACGTGATTGCGCACGTCCAGCGTAAAACAGCTGAGTGTGGGGGAGGAGGAGGTAGTCATGCCGCCCACTGTAATCCAGTTCCCAGGCGCAGTGGTGTCGCGCCAGGCACCCGGTTTAGGCCATTGCCTCTAAGCGCGCGGGGCGTTGATCCAGTCGCAGCGCAGGCGGTTGTGCAGGTGGGCCTGGGTGCGCCAGCCAATGTACAGGCTGGGTGCCAGCATGCCCAGGGCGCAGGGCATGCTGGCCCACCAGGCATCCAGCACCCAGGTGGGAAACCAGCCTACCCAACCCATAAACCAGGTGGTCATGACCGCGTCCCACAGATTGTGTTCGATGGGGTGGTCCAGTGCGTGGTCCTCGCACCACTGTTTGATGCGGTGGAGTTCGGAGAACGAAACTGCCGGTGCAAGCCAGGTGATCATTGAAATCTCCCCGTGTGAGGTTTCAATGTAAGTTTTCGGTAAGAAAAATGCAAGGCAAAAGCTGGGGGTCTAGTGAAAACCCTAGGTGGAGTGGGGGGCTTGGCTAAAACAGCTGGCCGGTAGTTGCTATTGAATTTGTAGCTATTTGTTCACTATTTGCGCGGGCTAGGGTGGTATTTTTATCTGAATCTCCATCCTTGCGCAGGGCTCCCGCGCGCACCCCCAACAGGCGCAGGCGGCGTGTCAGGTCCACGCGCTTGAGGCACTGTCCGGCGGCACGGCGGATCTCGGTCGCATCGGCGGTGTAGTGGTCCAGCGTCAGGTCCCGGGTGACGCTCTTGAAGTCGCCGTAGCGCAGCTTGATGCCAATGGTTTTTCCAACGTAGCCCTTGCGTTGCAGGTCGGCCGCCACCTGCTCGCACAGGCGGGTGAGGATGGCACCCAGCTCGGCCTTGTCGCGCACGGCGTGCAGGTCGCGCTCGAAGGTGGTCTCGCGGCTCATGCTCACGGGCTCGCTGTCCAGGACCAACGGGCGTTCGTCGCGCCCATGGGCCGCGTCATGCAGCCAGGCACCGGTGCGCGGGCCAAAGTGCTGCACCAGCCAGGTCAGGTCGCGCTGGGCCAGCTGGCCAATGGTCTCTATGCCATGGCCCTTGAGCTTCTCGTCCGCCTTGGGGCCGATGCCGTTGATCTTGCGGCAGGCCAGCGGCCAGATGCGCTCGGCCAGTTCGTGCGCGTGCAGTACCGCG
>CAZDDK010000119.1:0-9657 GCA_964504185.1 uncultured Rhodoferax sp.
ACTGGCTGTGGCAGTACGCGTTTGACCAGCGCGCCAGCGACATCCACCTGGAGCCTAGGCGCGAGCAGGGCGTGATCCGCTTCCGCATTGACGGGGTGCTGCACCAGGTCTACCAAATGCCCATGGGCGTGCTCAACGCCATGACCGCACGCATCAAATTGCTCGGGCGCATGGACGTGATCGAAAAGCGCCGCCCGCTGGATGGCCGCATCAAGACCCGCAATCCCAGTGGCGATGAGATCGAGATGCGGATATCCACGCTGCCCACCGCCTTTGGCGAGAAGATGGTGATGCGGATTTTTGACCCCGACACCACCGTCAAGGACCTGGACGCGCTGGGCTTTTCCAGCCACGACGGCCAGCGCTGGGAGTCGCTGGTCAAACGGCCTTACGGCATCATTTTGGTGACCGGCCCCACCGGTTCGGGAAAAACCACCACGCTGTACTCCACGCTCAAGCGCATTGCCACCGAAGAGGTCAACGTCAGCACGGTGGAGGACCCGATTGAAATGATCGAAACTGCGTTCAACCAGACGCAGGTGCAGCCGCCACTGGACTTCAATTTTCCGCAGGGCCTGCGGGCCCTGATGCGGCAGGATCCGGATATCATCATGGTCGGCGAAATCCGTGACCTGGAGACCGCCGAAATGGCCGTGCAGGCCGCGTTGACCGGGCACCTGGTGTTCTCCACGCTGCACACCAACGACGCACCCTCGGCGGTCACGCGCCTGATGGAGCTGGGCATCCCGCAGTACCTGATCAATGCGACCCTGCTGGGCGTGCTGGCCCAGCGCCTGGTGCGTACCCTGTGCCGGCATTGCAAGGTGCGGGACGAGGAAGCCGGCCGCGACGCGCTGGCCGAGATCATCAAGCCGTGGCAAATCAGCGGGGGCTACAAACCCTACAAGCCAGTGGGCTGTGTGGACTGCCGCATGACCGGTTTTTTGGGGCGCATGGGCCTGTACGAGTTGTTGGTGGTGTCCGAAGGCTTCAAGACCAAGGTCACGGCGGACCCGGGCATCGACAACCTGCGCCGCCAGGCCATTGCCGACGGCATGCGTCCCTTGCGCCTGGCCGGCGCGCTGCGTGTGGCCGAGGGACTGACCGTGATTGAGGAGGTGCTGACCTCCACCCCCCCGTTGACCTGACGCACAGCCAGGTGGTCAACGCACCTCAAACGCTACCAGGGGTGCGCGTTCGGCATCAATCTTGCACCCCAGGGACAGCTGGCCGTAGCCCACCAAAAAGCACTCGGTGCGGCGCAGGGCCACTGCCTCGGACTGGTCGCCAAAATACACCCAGGTGCCAAAACTGGAAGCGTCGCTGAGCACGATCTGTCCCCCACGGCTGCGGATCGTGGCGTGCAAACGCGAGACGCGCGGGTCTTGCACCGGCAACGCGACATCCGGGGCGCGGCCAATGGTGATGTCGCTGGCAGTGACCTGAAACACCTGGGTGCAGCCCTTGACCGTCAGCGCCAGTGTGTGCGGCCGGGTTGGCGCGTACATGGACACGCCCATGGCCGTGGCATCCATGTCGCGGTCGGTCTGCCATTCCACCCGGTACACATGGGTGGCCTGGGTCTTGCCCCGCAGGTGCATGGTGCCCAGGCTGCGCAGCAGCGGGCGCTGGGTGGCGAGCAGGCCCTCCCACACGCCGTGGGTGGTGAGGATCTGGTCGGCCCCGGCCAGATCGGCCAGCCGGGCCGCGCTGTTGACGGCGTCGCCAAAGCAGTCGCCATCGATTTCGACCACATCGCCACACTCCACGCCCATTTGCATCTGAATGGGGTTCCAACCCGCGACCGGCACCACCGGAGCGGCCTTGAAGTGCGACTGCAAGGTCACGCAGGCGGCAACGGCGCTGCCGCCATCGGGGAAGACGGCAAACACACCGTCACCCAGCAGCTTGACCACCCGTCCCTGGTGCTGCTCGAAGACCGCGCCCAGCATGCCCGTCAGCTGGGTCATGAGGCGGGAAGCGTCGGCATCGCCCAGCTTTTCAAAGAGGCCCGTGCTTCCAACAATATCGGCAAAGACGACGGTGCGCATGGGCGGGTGTGGGCAAAGTGGAGTGGGTGGCGGGCAGGCCGGTCGTGCGGCGGTCCGGCTTTATCGTATCGGGTTCACTTGCCCGGTGCAATAGAACGTCTATGCTTACGGGGGAAGCGGCTTGTGGTGCAGCGGCTTGCGGCAATGCGGCAGAAGGTGTCTGATAGCATGAACGGGCAGAACCGATTGCCGGGTTGGTTGGCGAATGGATGAGGGTGACTATGGAAAAGCTGGGCAGATACGACATCATCCGCGTCCTGGGCAAGGGCTCGATGGGCGTCGTCTACGAAGCCCGCGATCCCAATCTGGACCGCCCGGTGGCCATCAAGACCATTCGCGTGCAGGGCCTGTCTGCCCAGGCCAGCGCGGAATACGAAAGCCGCTTTCGCACCGAGGCGCGCTCTGCGGCCCGGCTGCACCACCCCAATATCGTCAGTGTGTTTGATTCCGGACAGGACGCAGACCAGGCCTATCTGGTCATGGAGTTCATCCAGGGCGAGGACCTCAAGCACCACCTGGAATGCGGTGCCCGTTTCTCAGTGCGTTCGGCCATTGCCATGGTGCACGACCTGCTGATGGCACTGGACCACGCACACCGGCAAAACGTGGTGCACCGCGACGTCAAGCCCGCCAATATGCTGATTGAGGTGACCGGGCGCGTGAAACTGACGGATTTCGGCGTGGCGCGCATTCAGGAGCCCGACGAGAGCCACCTGACCCAGGTGGGCGGCGCAGTGGGCACACCCAAATACATGTCGCCCGAACAGGCCAAGGGCCAGCGGGGGGATTCCCGCTCCGATGTGTTTTCCGCCGGGGTGGTGCTCTACGAGTTACTGACCGGCAAGCTCCCTTTTGATGGGGACAACCAGTTTGTCATCATCCACCAGATTGTCAGCCACGAGGCGGTGCGACCCAGCACCCTGAACCCGGACTCGCCCACCAGTCTGGATGCCGTTATGGCCCGCGCACTGGCCAAGAATCCGCAGGACCGTTACCCCACGGCGCGCGACTTTTCACTGGCGCTGCGGGAGGTGGCACAGCAGTTGCCGCCCGCAGCTGCGACGCCGATTTCCCCGGTGACGGCCGACATTGGCCGCAGCCATGCGGGACCGATCCAGATTGCGGCGGCGGACGCGGCGCTGCGCGATGGCTCCAGCACCGGGATTTTTGGGGCAAGCGCCAGCGCGGCGCTGAATTCCACGGTCAATCACGAGGCCGAGCTCGGTGCCTGGAGCGGGGTGCAGGGCACCTCCGATCCGCAGGACCTGCTGGACTTTCTGGCGCGTTTTCCCGCAGGCATTTATGCCCACCGCGCGCAGCAGGCGTTGGACCGGTTGCGCCTGCGGGCGCAGCCCGACCCCGATTCCACGGTAGGGTCGTTTGCGGCCACGGAGCCCCTGGTGCAGCCGGCTGCACACCGGGCCACGCGCGTCGGATGGGCCCGAGCGGGCAGTGTCGCCGTGGCGGTGGTTGCTGCGGTTGCCGCCATGGTCCTCTTGCGCCCGGGGACGGCACCCTCCGCACCCGCGCCGGTACCCGTGCCCGAAGCGGCTGTTGAACCCGCCCAGGTGGCGGCGCTGCCGGTGGAGGAGATCATCGATACGCGGCCCGCAACCGCTCCCAGTTCGTCACCGCCGTCGGTGGCGCATCCCGCCGGCACCGCGTCGGCGGCCACCCTGCCCGGCCCCGTGGGGGTGCCCCAAAAGCCCGCGTCCAGCACCGTTGGCCTGGTCAAGCCCCGTGCCACGGCAAACCCGCCAGCACCTTCGGTCGCGCCGGTGCCCGCACCGGCGAGCGCGGGTGCCGAGCCGACTGCCGCCCCACCGAGCGGCCCCGGTCGCCCTGCGGTCCGCCGGTTTGCCGGGCCGTCCCAGCAGGGACAGGCGTGCGCCGACAAGACGTTCATTTTTCGCATTGTCTGCGTGGCCGAGCAGTGCGCCACCGACCACTACCGTGACACCCCGGAGTGCATTCGTTTCAAGGAAATGGAGCGCGCGCGCGAGGAGCAGCGCGCCCGCCGCATGTCCCAATAGAGTGCTCGCCGCGGGCAAGGTGTGCTGCGTTTTGGCGCAAGACCTTTGTGGCACACTGGCCCGTTCGATGCAACCGGCGCGGCCAAGCGCCATCGGAGACCGCGCAGTGAATATCAAAAGCCAAAAGGATTTTTTTTCGGGCCTCATGTTCATGGGGGTTGGCGGCGCATTCGCCTGGGGTGCCAGCAACTACGCCATTGGCAGCGGGGCCCGCATGGGGCCGGGCTACTTTCCCCTGGTGTTGGGTGCGCTGCTGGCGGTGCTGGGTGGCATCATTACTTTCAAGGCGCTGGTGGTGGAAACGGTGGATGGCGACAAGATCGGGGCCATTGCCTGGAGGCCGCTGGTCTTCATCATCCTGGCCAATCTGGTGTTTGGCGCAATGATTGGTGGCCTGCCCCGCATCGGGTTGCCGCCCATGGGGCTGGTGGCGGGTATTTACGGGCTGACGCTCATTGCCTGCCTGGCGGGTGATGCGTTCAACCTCAAGGAAGCCCTGGTGCTGGGCACGGTCCTGGCGGTGTTGAGTTACTGCGCCTTCATTTTGTTGCTCAAATTGCAGTTTCCCGTTTGGCCGGTGCTGTCCGGGCACTGAGCAGAAGTCCACCATGGAGTTGTTCAATAACCTCGCCCTCGGGTTTGGCGTGGCCTTCACGCTGCAAAACCTGATGTATGCCTTCATTGGCTGCCTGCTGGGAACGGTGATCGGTGTGCTGCCAGGCATTGGTCCACTGGCCACCATTGCCATGCTGCTGCCAGCCACCTATGCCCTGCAGCCAGTGGCGGCGTTGATCATGCTGGCCGGCATTTACTACGGCGCGCAGTACGGTGGCTCCACCACGGCGATCCTGGTCAATTTGCCGGGGGAGTCTTCATCCGTGGTGACCACGATTGATGGCTACCAGATGGCGCGCAATGGCCGTGCCGGTCCGGCCCTGGCTGCCGCGGGACTGGGCTCCTTTTTTGCCGGTTGCGTGGGCACGCTCATTCTGGCCGCGTTTGCCGCGCCGCTGACCGAGCTGGCCTTTCAGTTCGGCCCGGCAGAGTATTTTTCGCTCATGATCCTTGGTCTGATTGGTGCCGTGGTGTTGGCGTCGGGCTCGCTCCTAAAGGCCATTGCCATGATCATTCTGGGGCTGTTGCTGGGCATGGTGGGCACCGATGTGAACTCTGGCGTGGCGCGGTACGGTTTTGACATCCCGGAGCTGACGGACGGCATTGGCTTCATCGCCATCGCCATGGGGGTCTTTGGTTACGGGGAGATCATCCACAACCTGGGCAAACACGCCAGCGAACGCCAGGTGTTCACCGCCAGCGTGACCGGACTGTGGCCCACCAGGGACGACTTCAAGGCCATGCTCCCTTCCGTGCTGCGTGGCACCACGCTGGGTTCCCTGCTGGGCATTCTGCCCGGCGGCGGGGCGGTCATGGCAGCCTTTGCCGCCTACACGCTGGAGAAGAAGACCAAGCTGCGCCCCAACGAGGTTCCCCTTGGCAAAGGCAATATCCGGGGTGTGGCAGGCCCCGAGGCGGCCAACAACGCCGGGGCGCAGACCTCTTTCATTCCCTTGCTCACCCTGGGCATTCCCCCCAACGCCGTGATGGCGCTGATGGTGGGGGCCATGACCATCCACAATATCCAGCCCGGTCCGCAGGTCATGACTGGCAACCCCGAATTGTTCTGGGGGCTGATTGCCTCCATGTGGATTGGCAACCTGATGCTGGTGGTGCTGAACCTGCCGCTGATTGGTATCTGGATCAAGCTGCTGTCCGTGCCCTACCGTTGGTTGTTTCCCTCTATCGTGCTGTTTTGTGCCATTGGGGTGTACTCCACCAACAACAGCACGTTCGACATCTGGATGGTGGGCATCTTTGGCTGCGTCGGCTATTTGTTCATCAAGCTGGGCACTGAACCGGCACCCTTGCTGCTGGGCTTTATCCTGGGGCCGATGATGGAGGAGTACCTGCGCCGCGCGCTGCTGCTTTCCCGTGGGGACTGGAGCGTGTTCATTACGCGGCCGCTTTCGGCCAGCCTGTTGGCGGGGGCTGTGCTGCTGCTGATCCTGGTGCTGATGCCATCGGTCAAGTCCAAGCGCGAAGAAGCTTTTATAGAAGACTGAACCCATGCACCAGCACCCCCAGCGCCTGGCGCTGCACAACGAAATCCATGCCCGCCCACCCGAGGCCCAACACGCGCCGCTGGCGCTGACGCACACCGTCATGTGGTGCGATGCGGCCCAGCGCGCGGCCAGCTGGAACCACATCGCCAGCTTGGCGCGCGACCACCATCTGCCCTCGCCCGATGCCGCCTGCACCCACGTGCGCATGGACTTGGGGCTGTACCGGGTGCGCTGGGAGCTGCACACCGAATTTGTGAGCTGGACCTTTTCGCGCGCCATGCCCGCCGAAGGCTTTGGCGAGCGCGAGCCCGACACCGCCAGCGCCGCCGTGCCCCAAAGCTGGTTGGCTGCCTTGCCCGGCCAATGCCTGGCCAACCTGCACCTGTGGGTGTTGCCCAACCAGGCCTTTGGCTCGGGCTCCCTGGTCACGCATGTGCTCAACGAAGACACCCTGGTGGCCTCCACCGTGGCCGACGGCTATGCCGAGGTCTACACCGACTTTGCCGTGCATGGCGACGGTGCCTCGCGCATGGTGCTGCTGGCCGGTGGCATGGCACCGAGGCGACTGGGGCGCCTAGTGCAAAACCTGCTCGAAATCGAAACCTACCGCATGGCCGCACTGCTGGGCCTGCCCGCCGCACGGGAGGCGTCTGCCGTGCTGGCCAGCGCCGAGCGTGAGCTGGCCGAACTGGCCGGTGCCATTCGCAGCGCCACCCGCGAAAGCGAGCCTGAGCTGCTTGACCGCCTGACCCGCCTGGCCGGTCAGGTGGAAAGCCAGCACGCCGCCACGCATTCGCGCTTTTCGGCCAGCGCCGCCTACTTTGAGCTGGTGGACAAACGCATAGGCGACATTGCCGAATCGCGCCTGGCCGGTATGCAGACCATTGGCGAATTCATGGACCGCCGCCTCACCCCCGCGCGCAGCACCTGCGCCTGGGCCGCGCGCAGGCAAGACGCGCTGTCGCAACGGGTATCGCGCATGAGCAACCTGCTGCGCACGCGGGTGGAGATTGAGCAGCAACAAAGCAGCCAGGCCCTGCTGGCCACCATGAACAGCCGCCAGGATCTGCAGCTCAAGATGCAGTCCACGGTGGAGGGACTTTCGGTAGCCGCCATCAGCTACTACATCGTGGGCCTGGTGAGCTACCTGGCCAAGGGCGCGCAGTATGCGGGCTGGCCGCTCAGCGCCGAAATGACCTCGGCCATTGCCATTCCGTTCGTGGTGGGTGGCGTGTGGTGGTCACTGCGGCAGCTGCACCATAGGATTTTCCAATTTGATTGATTGGATCAATCAAAACACAAAAGCCCATAGGACGCCTAAACTTCCTCCTGGTCGCTGTAGAACTTAACCACGAGGAAACCACCATGTCCCTGATCAACACCCAAGTCCAACCCTTCAAGACCACTGCTTTCGTCAACCGCAACGGCAAGGGCGAATTCATCGACGTGACCGACGCCTCCCTCAAAGGCAAGTGGTCCGTGCTGATCTTCATGCCCGCCGCCTTCACCTTCAACTGCCCCACCGAAATCGAAGACGCCGCCGAGCACTATGCCGAGTTCCAGAAGGCCGGTGCCGAGGTGTACATCGTCACCACCGACACCCACTTCTCGCACAAGGTGTGGCATGAGACTTCCCCCGCCGTGGGCAAGGCCAAGTTTCCGCTGGTGGGCGACCCCACCCACGCGCTGACCAACGCGTTTGGCGTGCACATCCCCGAAGAAGGCCTGGCCCTGCGCGGCACCTTCATCATCAACCCCGAAGGCCAGATCAAGACGCTGGAAATCCATTCCAACGAAATCGCCCGCGACGTGTCGGAAACCCTGCGCAAGCTCACCGCCGCCCAGTACACCGCCGCCCACCCCGGCCAGGTGTGCCCCGCCAAGTGGAAGGAAGGCGCCAAGACCTTGGCTCCGTCCCTGGACCTGGTTGGAAAAATTTGAACGGCCCGTTTGTGCTGGGCACAAGTGCCTAGCAATTTGGGGGTCGGATCCGCGCAGCGAAGCGAAGACGGCTCTGACCCCCAAATTGCGGGTTGTTGCCGCACTGTCAGCCGGACTGCGACGAGGCGCGCGAGCGCCTTGCCATCCGGCTTTTTTATGCACAAAAATGGCTTCTAGCCCGCGTAGATATTGCGTAACCAGCTATAAAAAAGATAGCAACTGATTGGAGTTCACCATGCTCGACGACACCCTTAAAGCCCAACTCGCCGCCTACCTGGAGCGCGTGACGCTGCCCTTCGACATGGTGGCCTCCCTGGACGATTCTGACACCAGCCGCGATATGCGATCGCTGCTGGAAACCATCCAGAGCCTGCGTGCTGACAAGATCAGCCTGCGCTTGGACGGCAACGATGCGCGCAAGCCCTCCTTCAGTCTGCAGCGTGTGGGCGGCGACAACAGCCTGCGCCAATCCCTTCGATTCGCGGGCTTGCCCCTGGGCCACGAGTTCACCTCGCTGGTGCTGGCCTTGCTGTGGACCGGCGGCCACCCCCCGAAGGAAGAGCAGGACGTCATGGACCAGATCAAGGCCCTGGACGGTGACTTCAACTTCGAGGTCTACATGAGCCTCACCTGCCACAACTGCCCGGACGTGGTGCAGGCCCTGTCGCTCATGGCCATCCTCAACCCCAAGATCAAGACCACCGTTATCGAAGGCGGTGCCTTCCAGGACGAAGTGGAAAAGCGTCAGATCATGGCCGTGCCCATGGTGTTTTTGAACGGCCAGGTGTTCGGCTCCGGCCGCATGGAAGTGGCCGAGATCGTGGCCAAGCTCGACACCAACTCGGCCAGCCGTGAGGCCGCCAAGCTGTCTGCCCGGGACGCGTATGACGTGCTCATCGTCGGGGGTGGCCCCGCAGGCGCTGCCGCTGCCGTGTACGCCGCCCGCAAGGGCATCCGCGTGGGGGTGGCGGCTGAGCGCTTTGGCGGCCAGGTGAACGACACCCTGGGGATTGAGAACTACATCTCCATCCAGGAAACCACCGGCCCCAAGCTGGCAGCCGACCTGGAAGCCCATGCCCGCTCCTACGGCGTGGACATCATGAACTTGCAGCGCGCCGACAAAATTGTGCCCGCTGCCGCGCCCGGCGGGCTGACCGAGGTGGTCATGGCCAACGGCGGCAGCCTCAAGGCCAAGACCGTCATCCTCTCCACCGGCGCGCGCTGGCGCAATGTGAATGTGCCCGGCGAAGCCGAGTACAAGAACAAGGGCGTGGCCTACTGCCCGCACTGCGACGGCCCGCTGTTCAAGGGCAAGGATGTGGCTGTCATAGGCGGCGGCAACAGCGGCGTGGAAGCCGCCATCGACCTGGCGGGTGTCGTCAAGCACGTCACCGTGATTGAATTTATGCCCGAACTGAAGGCTGACGCCGTGCTGGTGAAAAAGCTGCACAGCCTGCCCAATGTGACCGTGCACACCAACCGTGCTGCAGTGAACAAAACGTTTCACCTGGT
>CAZDDK010000120.1:0-9622 GCA_964504185.1 uncultured Rhodoferax sp.
GCGGCGTTGTTGGCGCTGGCGACCCAGGCGTCATAGCGGTCGTAGCCCCCCCAATCTTCTTTGAGCCGTGCATAGGCTTGGCGAAATGCGGCATAGGCGGCCTCTTTTTGCGCGGCCAATTGGGTGGGCGTGGGCTGCGGCTGGCGATCCGGGGCATAGATGGACAGCAGTGTCTGGCGCGTACGCGCCGTCAGTGCCCGAAACGCCCGGCGGCGCTCTTCCGCCGCGCTGGATTGCGAGCGGGCGGCGGCGTCGCCCTGGTGTGCAAGCCAGGCCACACCGCCCAGGCGCTCCACCGCCGTGGCAAAAGACTCGTTGAACGCCGTATCGTCGGCGATGTACAGCACCTGGTGTGCCAACTCGTGGAAGAGCATGCGCGCCAGTTCGTCCGGCGGATAGTCGATGAAGGTGCTCAGAAGCGGGTCGCCCCCCAGCCAGTTGGTCCAGCCCAGCGTGGAGTAGGCCGGTACGCCGTAGACACGCGCCTCCCAGCCCTGTCCGCGCAGCGCGGTAGCCAAGGCATGCGCATCCGCCTCTTCAAAATAGCCACGGTAGCCCACACAGCCCGTCACCGGAAAGCACCAGGTTTTTAGCGTGAGGGAATAGACAGGTGCAGCCACCACGTTCCACACCACCGCACGGCGCGGCAACTGCGCGTAGCGCTGGTAGCTGGCGTTGTCGGGCAGATGCAGGGTGTCGATGGCAAAGCGGCGAATGTCCTGCGCCAGTTGCAGGCGTTGCTTAAGCGCTGCGGGTGTATGGTCGTCTCCCAGCCAGTCGTCCACGGGGCGCGCAGCGTGCAGAAGCGTGATATGCCCTGTGGCCGACTGCAGCAGGTAGGCGGTGTCGGAGCAGCCGGACGTCAGCGCTGCGGTGGCCAGTGCAAAACAGGCCCTCCAGATCCGGAGATTCGCGGGCACGGCAACCAGGCCATTACGCCGGAATCTGTACGCCGCGCACCACCGCCGGTCGCGCCACAAAGGCGGCCAGGGCGCGCGCTACCTGCGGAAAATCGGCGTAGCCCACCAGGTCGCCGGCTCCATAGTGCTCGATCAGGTTGCGCACCCAGGGAAAGATGGCGATGTCGGCGATGGTGTATTCGTCGCCCATGATCCAGGCGCGCCCCATCAGGCGCTGGTTGATCACGCCCAGCAGACGCCGCGCCTCGGCTATGTAGCGGTCGCGCGGGCGCTTGTCCTCAAATTCCGTGCCGGCAAACTTGTGGAAGAAACCCACCTGGCCAAACATGGGCCCTACGCCACCCATCTGGAACATCAGCCACTGGATGGTTTCTATGCGGCGCGCAGCGTCCTGGGGCAGGAAACGGCCGGTTTTCTCCGCCAGGTAGAGCAGGATGGCCCCCGACTCGAACAACGCCAGCGGTGCGCCGCCCGGGCCATGGGGGTCGATGATGGCGGGAATCTTGTTGTTGGGGTTGAGTGCAAGAAACGCGGGCGACATCTGGTCGTTGGTCTCGAAACTGACCCGGTGCGCCTCATAGGGAAGGCCCAGCTCTTCCAGCAGGATGGATACCTTCACGCCATTGGGCGTGGGCAGCGAGTACAGCTGCAAACGCTCGGGGTGGCGGGCGGGCCATTTCTGGGTGATGGGGTGGGCGGGTGGAAGAGGCGTGTGGGCAGCGGGCATGGGGCGTCTCACGGGGTGGAAAAGGAATGAATGGATGGCTGTGCCCCGCATTGTGTCGCACCGAGAGTGAACCTGTGGCTGCAGGGCCCAATGGGGTATCCAGGGGCTTGCATGCCCGAGCGCCAGCGCCTATGCTCAAGACAGCGCCCCTGCGCAGAACCCTACCGGGAGAACACCATGTACAAACGCATTTTGTTGGCGTACGACGGCTCGCAAAGCGGGCAAAAAGCCTTGCTGGATTGCCAGGATCTGGCCCAGTGGTCGCATGCCGAACTGGCCCTGGTGGCCGTGTTGCCCATCAACATCGGCCTGGTTTCCACCGAGGGTGGTGTGTACGACAGCGGCATGATGGAACGCGAGAAGCAGGGCATGCAGGCCGTGCTGGACGAGGGCCTGGAGCGCCTCAAGGCCGCTGGGTTTCCTGCCACGGGGGACCTGCTGACCGGTGACACCGTGGACGAAATCACGGACTATGCCAAAAAGATCCATGCCGACCTGATCGTGGTTGGCCACAAGCACCTCGACGGCTGGGCCGCGCGCTGGTGGAAGAGCTCGGTCTCCAAAGCGCTGATTGCGCATGCGCCCTGCAGCGTGCTGGTGGCGATTACGCGCTAGCCGGGGGGGCGTGCCCTTCCCCGGATCATGGTTTCCCCGCTGCGGGTGCGCGCGGGCCTGTGCTAAGGTCTGCGCCTTGTCTTTTTTGACTCCCAGGAAACCATGAAACGACTTCTTCTTACGGCAGGCCTGCTGCTTTCGTCGGCGTTGCTACAAGCGGCACCGGTGGCGGTCAAGGGCTACACCCACGTCAAAACCGTGGGCACCATTGACGAATACACCCTTCAATCCAACGGCCTGCAGGTGTTGCTGATGCCCGAGCATTCCAGCCCGACGCTGACCTTCATGGTCACCTACCGGGTGGGCTCGCGCAACGAAGTGACCGGCACCACCGGTGCCACCCACTTGCTGGAGCACCTGATGTTCAAGGGCTCCAAGAACCACACCCGCGAAAAGGGCAACAACGTGGACCAGTTGCTGGAGCGCACCGGTGCGCGCTACAACGCCACTACCTGGCTGGACCGCACTAACTACTACGCCAATATGGGCAGTGAGCACCTGGGCACCGTCATGTCCATGGAAGCCGACCGCATGCGCAACCTGTTGCTGCGGGAAGAGGACCGAAAGCCCGAGATGACGGTGGTGCGCAACGAGTTCGAGCGCGGGGAAAACTCCCCCATCCAGGCCTTGTACAAGGAAATCTACCAGACCGCCTTTGTGGCCCATCCCTACCACCACAGCACCATCGGGCACCGCAGCGACATCGAGAAGGTGTCCATCGACCAGCTGCGCGAGTTCTATGACACGTATTACTGGCCTAACAATGCCACCATCACCATCATTGGTGATTTCGAGGCGGCCAAGACGCTGGAGATGCTGAAGAAGACGTTTGGGGTGTATCCGCGCTCGCCCAAGCCGATTCCGGCCGTGTACACCGAAGAACCCGCCCAAAACGGTGCGCGGCGCACCCTGGTCAAGCGACCGGGGCAGCTCGGGGTGGTGGCCGTAGGGCACAAGATTCCTTCCGCCACGCACCCGGACTTTGCCGCCGTGGCGCTGATGAGTGCCATCCTGGCCGACGGCAAGAACAGCCGCATGTACAAGGCGATCACCAACAAGAACCTGTCCACTGGCGTGGAAGGCGAGATGGGTGTCTTCCACGACACGTCCATGCACATCGTGTTCGCGCCCCTGGCTCCCGGTGCCAAGCATGACGAGGTGGAGGCCATCATCCACCAGGAAATCGAACGCCTGAAGAAGGACGGCGTCACCGAGACCGAACTCAAGGCTGCCGCCGCCAAGACGGCCGCCGACGCGGCCTTCAAGCTCGATGGCTCCTTTGGCATTGCTGGCAACATCAATGAGTACATTGCTGCGGGTGACTGGACGCTGTTCTACTCCCTGGACGAGGCAGCCAAGCAGGTCACCGTGGCCGATATTCAGCGCGTAGCGCAGAAGTACCTGTCGGAAGACTCCAGTACCACCGGCTGGTTTGTGCCGACCACTGCGGGTGCGGCGGCACCCGGCGGGGCGGCCAAGGCCGGTCTGAAGGACACGCGGTCTGATGGTCCCTACTACTACCGCGACCCGCACGGGAACACCGGCACGCAGCCCACACTGGCTGCCGCCAAGGACACCTTGGGTGGTGGGGCCGAAGCGGGCAGCAAAATTGCCCCCCACGCCAAGCGCGCCACTGTGGCGGGCCTTGACGTGATCACCTATCCCACCGGCGTGAAGGATGTGGTGACCCTGCGCGCCTCCCTGCCCGCGGGACGCGCACTGGGTGCCACCGGCAACCCCGCCGTCCCTGTGCTGACCGGCATGTTGCTGGACCAGGGCACGAAGGCGCAAGACAAGTTCGCGATTGCCGAAAAGCTGGAGTCGGTGGGCGCAGCCATCAGTTTTCGGGTGGGCACCGACACGCTGGACATTGGTGCCCGCGCCCTCAAGAAGGACGCGCCGATGGTGTTGGGCCTGATCGCCGAACAGCTGCGCACGCCCGCCTTTACTCCCGAGGAATTTGCCAAGGCCAAGAAACAGATGGCCGGTGGCATCAAGCGCGGGCTGGAGAGCACGGATTTTCGGGCGGCCGATGCCTTCAACCGCATGGTGTACCCGCTGGGCCACCCCAACCGCAGCGTGGCATCGGATGAACTGCTGGCAGCCATCGAGTCCGCCACGCTGGACGAGGTGCAGGCCTTCCACCAGGCCCACTATGGTCCGGCCGGCATGAAGCTGGTGCTGGTGGGCGATCTCGACCTGCCCGCCCTGCACGGTGAAATCAGCCGCGCGTTCGCGGGCTGGACCGGTGGCAAGGGGGTGGTGCGGGCGGCGCAATCCGCCCCGCCAACCGTGGCTGGCCATCAGGACGTGGACATGCCGGGCAAGACCAGCGTATCGGTCGTGATGGGCCAGGCCAGCGGCCTGCGTTATCAAGACCCGGACTACCAGGCCCTGCGCGTGGCCACCGCCATTCTGGGCAGTGGTTTCACCGGGCGGCTGATGGCCAACGTGCGCGACAAGGAAGGCCTGACCTACGGCGTGGGCGCAGGCCTGGGCAACGACATGTTCAACGATGGCGACTGGCGCATCTCCGCCACCTTTGCGCCCGACCTGCTGGACAAGGGCATTGCCTCCACGCAGCGCCAGCTCCAACTTTGGTACGACGCGGGTGCCACGCCCGCCGAAATCAGTGCCCGCAAGAGCAACCTGATTGGCGAGTTCAAGGTCAACCTGGCCACCACCGGCGGCATGGCCGGTGCGTTGCTGGGGGCGGTCAACCGCGGCTACGAGGTGGGCTGGCTGGACGAGTTCCCGCAAAAGCTCAATGCCCTGAGCAATGAGCAGGTCAACGCGGCTATCAAGAAGTACCTCAAGCCGCAGGCCATGGTGCTGGTCAAGGCGGGCACCCTCAAGGCGGCCGCAGAACCCGCGAAGAAGTGAGTGCAAGCGCCCGCCGGGGCGCTTGCCTTGGGCGGCAATTTGTTGCAAAGTCGGTTCAGCCATGTCCGACCCTGCACCGCCCCAACCGACCCTGCTGCTGGTGGATGACCAGGTCGTCAACATCCAGCTGCTCAACCAGATCTTCAAGGACGATTACACCGTCTGCATGGCCACCGGTGGGGAGCAGGCGCTGGCGTTTTGTGCCCAGCGGTTGCCCGACCTGATCCTGCTGGATGTGGTCATGCCGCACATGGACGGCTACCAGGTGTGCGCGGCCCTCAAGGCCGATGCGCGGACCCGTGATATTCCGGTGATT
This sequence comes from uncultured Rhodoferax sp., assembly GCA_964504185.1. GTDB lineage: Bacteria > Pseudomonadota > Gammaproteobacteria > Burkholderiales > Burkholderiaceae_C > Allorhodoferax. Next base: position 5,462 of record CAZDDK010000120.1, read on the forward strand.
TTTGTGACCGGCCACAACAAGCCGGAGGAGGAAACCCACGGCTTGCAGCTGGGTGCGGTGGATTTCATTTCCAAACCGGTCAACGCGTCGGTGGTGCGCGCCCGGGTGCAGTCCCACCTGTTGCTGCGCCGTAGCCTGCGCGAGGTGCAGGACCTCAACGACAACCTGGAAGAGCGGGTCGCCCAGCGCACGGCCGAGCTGGAGCAGGTGCTGGCCCATTTGCAGCAGTCCCGCGAAGACCTGGCCCACAGCGAGGCCAAGGCCACCCTGGGCACTCTGATTGCCAGCGTGTCCCACGAGTTGGGCACCCCGCTGGGCAATGCGGCCATTGTGGTCAGCACCCTGCAGGAGGAGGCGTTTGCCCTGCAACGCAATTTGCAGGCGGGGCAACTGAAGCGCTCCGAGCTGGACCGGTTCGCGGCCCAAAACCTAGAGGGCATCGCGCTGCTCAAGCGCAACCTGGAACGGGCGGTGGAGTTGTTGGGCCACTTTCGCCAGGTGGCGGCGGACCAGGCCAGTGAGCAGCGCCGCAGTTTCGACCTGGAGCGGGTAGTCAAGGAAATCCTGCACACCCTGAGCCCGGGCCTCAAGCGCCATCCCCACCGCGTCGAGGTGGACATTCCCAGCGCCATCACCATGGACAGCCAGCCCGGCCCCCTGGGGCAAATCGTCATCAATCTGGTCAACAACGCCTACCTGCATGCCTTCGAGGGCCGAACCGACGGCGTGTTGCGCATTGCCGCCCAGGAAGACGGCGACTGGGTCCGGCTGAGCTTTACCGACAACGGCGTGGGCATGGCCCCTGGCCACCTGGCGCAGCTGTTCCAGCACTTTTTCAGCACCAAGATCGGCAGAGGCGGCACCGGCCTGGGCATGGCCATCGTGCACAACCTGGTCACCAAGACCCTGGGCGGGACGATTGCTGTGGTGTCCAACCTGGGCCAGGGAACCCGTTTCGATGTGCGACTGCCCCGCAGTCTGCCGCCCAATGACATGACAAATGCTACTAAATAGATAGCTATACAACCTTATTTCACGCGGGCTAGTGGCATTTTTTGCTTGCAATAAGTCGGTTTGACTGGTTGGGCAATATTTTTACCAAGCAATTGCTTGCCGAAAATGCGCAAGTTTGGTATCGTCGTGCCATGGCTCCTGACGCATTGCCCGCCCAAACTCCGTTCATTCCCACAAATGCCACCCCGCCCAAGCGCGCGCGGGGGCGTCCGCGCAAGTCGGTGGATGCCCGCGACGACGGCAACCGCCGCCAGGCACTGCTGGCCGCTGCAGCCCACCTGTTTCGCCGACAGGGGTTCGCAGCCACGACAACCCGTGACATCGCCGCCGCCGCCGACATGCAAAGCGGCTCCCCCTTCTACCACTTCAAGAGCAAGGAGGCCTTGCTCTACGCCGTGATGGAAGAGGGCATGCGCAGCGCCCTGGCGCGCCAGGGAGTTGCGGCCCAGGTTCCGGGCTATGCCCAGTTGCCTGCACCGCACCGTTTGCGCATGCTGGTCGATGCCCACTTCGAGGTGCTGCTGGGTCCGGGCAATGACTTTGTACCGGTCATGCTCTATGAATCGCGCTCGCTGCCGCTGCGCCAACGCAAGGCGCTGGGCCAACTGATTGCCGAGTACGAAGCCCTGTGGCTGCCGGTGCTCACGGACCTGCACGCACAAGGCCAGCTGCGGGCACCGGTGCGCATGGCGCGGCTCCTGATTCTGGGTGCGCTGAATTGGTCGGTGCAGTGGTTTGATCCGAACAAGGGAGCCTCGCTGCATGAATTGACGGATGCCGCCATGGCCCTGTTCCTCAAGGAGTTTTGATGTCCTACGCTTCTGTGTTTGCCCCCGGGTTGTTTGCGGGCAAAGTCATCCTCATCACCGGCGGCGGCTCTGGAATCGGGCGCTGCACGGCCCACGAGCTGGCATCCCTGGGTGCCCATGTCGTGCTGGTGGGGCGCAAGCTGGAGAAGTTGCAATCCGTGGCCGGTGAAATTGCCCACGATGGCGGATTGGCCAGTCTCCACGTCTGCGACATTCGCCAGGAAGACGCGGTCAGGCAGACCGTTGCCGCAGTGGTGGCCGCGCACGGGCGCATTGATGGCCTGGTCAACAACGCGGGTGGACAGTTCATGACTCCGCTGGAGGCCATCAGTGCCAAAGGGTGGGAGGCGGTGGTCAACACCAATCTGACCGGTGGCTTCCTGATGGCGCGCGAGTGCTACCTGCAAAGCATGAGCCGACAGGGCGGTGCCATCGTCAATCTGGCGGCCGACATGTGGGGCTCCATGCCGGGCATGGGCCACAGTGGTGCGGCCCGCGCCGGCATGGTCAGCCTGACCGAAACCGCCGCCCTGGAGTGGGCTGCCAAGGGTGTTCGGGTCAATGCGGTGGCCCCGGGCTACATCGCCTCCAGCGGCATGGACAACTACCCTGTGGAAATGGGGCCCCTGATACGGGAACTGGCCAAGACCATTCCCGCGGGCCGTTTTGGCAACGAGGCCGAGACGGCCGCAGGCATCGTGTTCCTGCTTAGCCCGGCGGCCTCTTTCATCAGTGGAATGACGCTGCGCATCGACGGGGCCCGCCCCCAGGCGCGGGCGGGCTACCCCATGCGCGTGCCCGACGCCGCCATCCAGTCGCGCGATGCCGTCAAACCCTTCGCCGGATTCCACCGGGCCAGTACGCCCAAGGTGTTTTCCTAGTCCCGGTGCCCATGTCCCCATATTCCCTATGCCAAACAATCTGATCGATCCGCAAGACATCGCACTGGTGGAGGACGCCGCACGCCGCTTTGTACAGACCGAAGTCCAGCCGCACCTGCAGGCCTGGGAAGAGGCCGGCACGTTTCCCCGCAGCCTGTATCAACGGGCCGCCGACATGGGCTGGCTTGCCATGGGCTACCCCGAACGGTTCGGTGGCACGCCCGCGCCGTGGGCGTTGCGCAATGCCATGACCGTTGCGCTGGCGCGCACCGGCGGCAGTGGTGGTCTGATGGCCAGCCTGTTCAGCCACAACATCGGTCTTCCCCCCGTGGTGCGGCACGGCAGCGCGGCCCTGCAGCAGTCGGTGATTCCGGACGTGCTGGCGGGCAGAAAAATTTCCGCGCTGGCGATTACGGAGCCCGGTGGCGGCACCGACGTCTCGGCCCTGAAAACCACCGCACGCCGGGAGGGCGACACCTATGTGGTGGACGGCGAAAAGACCTTCATCACCTCCGGCATGCGGGCCGACTGGTTCACGGTGGCGGTGCGCACAGACCTGCAAAACAAGGGCCCCATGGGTATTTCCATGCTGATGGTGCCAGGGGACGCCGTGGGCCTGTCGCGCAGCCCGCTCAAGAAGATGGGCTGGCTGTGCTCCGACACCGCGCAACTGCGTTTCGACAACGTGCAGGTCCCGGTGGGAAACCTGGTGGGCGAAGAGGGCGCGGGCTTCAAGATCATCCTGACCAACTTCAACGGGGAGCGCCTGTCCATGGCGGCCATGGCCCTGGGGTTCTCGGAGTGCTGCTACGACGAGGCGCTGGCCTGGGCGCAGCAGCGCAAAACGTTTGGCAGCGCGCTCGTGGACCACCAGGTGATTCGCCACAAACTGATGGACATGAAGATGCGCATCGAGTCCACGCGTGCATGGCTCAACGCGGTCTCTGCACGTGCGGATGCGGGAGACCGGGGAGACAAGTCAGCCAAGGGAACCGAGTGGGTTGCGCAAGTCTGTCTATTGAAAAACCACGCCACGCAGACCATGCAGTTCTGTGCCGACCAGGGGGTGCAAATCCTGGGGGGCATGGGCTTCATGCGCGGCACGGCCTGCGAGCGCATCTACCGCGAGGTCAAGGTCATGATGATCGGTGGTGGTGCGGAAGAGATCATGAAAGAGTTGGCATCCCGCCAGCTGGGTCTGTAAGGGTGCCTGTATGAATGTCCAATCCAAGAGCGATGGCCCGGCCATGGCAGCAGCCGTCGAATTCGAAGCCGAATTCGTTCAAAACCTAAAAAAGATCTTTGAGGAAATGATCGTGTTCAACCGGGTGCTGGGCCTGCGCATCACCCAGGTGCGACCCAATCTGGTGCAGGGCCAGATCAGCATGAAGCCCGAATTGGTGGGGCATTTCAGTTACAACCGTTTGCACGGCGGCGTCATCAGCGCCAGCCTGGAT
>CAZDDK010000121.1:0-3057 GCA_964504185.1 uncultured Rhodoferax sp.
GCTTGCCGCGCCAGCCCTGGCCGCTGCGCGCGGCCAGCTCGGCCTCCAGCACCGGGGCCGAATCGGTGAACACGCGGTGGCCAAAGGGGCCAATCGCTTCGGCGATGCGGTCGCTGAGCTTTTGCAGGCGGCTGCGCAGCACCTTGTGGTAGTCCCGCCCGCGTGCATAGATGGACACGATGCCCTCGCCGGGTTGTTGCAGGCGCGTCCACTCCACGGCCTGCCAGCCGTCCGGCGTGGCCTGCGGCAGGTAGTTCATGCGCGCCGTGATCACGCACACCGTGCCCGGCACCAGCTCGGCCGGGCGGGCGCGCTTCATGCCGTGGTGGGCCATGTAGGCCATCTCGCCGTGGAAGCCCTGCTCCAGCCAGGCCTGCAAACCGGCCTCTGCCGTCGATAAGTCCACAGGGGTCACGCCAATTTGGGAGAATCCCAGTTCCAGGGCCCAGGCCTGAACTTGAGAAACCAATTGGTTGCCATCGAATTGAGTGCTGCTGATCGTCACGACCCCATTGTAAAAACCCTGCTGTGGCGCGATGAGGTCGCCACACAGTCCTTTGCCGCCGCCCTTGCCACGCAGCCGGCCATCCGCAACGCCTTCATTGCCCTGCACGGTGACCTGGGTGCGGGCAAGACCACGCTGGTGCGCCACCTGCTGCAGGCATTGGGTGTGAAAGGCCGTATCAAGAGCCCCACCTACGCCGTGGTGGAGCCCTACGAGCTGCCAGCCCTGCACATCGCGCATTTTGACTTTTACCGCTTTGCCGACCCCCGCGAGTGGGAAGAGGCCGGCTTTCGCGACCTGTTTGCCAGCCCCGGGCTGAAGCTGGCCGAGTGGCCCGAAAAGGCCGCTGCATTCTTGCCCCTGGCGGACCTGGACCTGACCCTGCGCACGCGCGGCGACAGCGCGCGCGAGGTCACGCTGCACGCCCACACGCCCGCAGGCGTGGCGCTGCTGCAGGCCGCTGCCTCCGGGGAATCCGGCACGTGAAACGCCGCACCCTTTTGCAAGGCGGCAGCGTCGTTCTGAGCCTGGGACTGGCGGAGCTGGCATGGGGTGCCACCATCCTGACCGTGCGCGTCTGGCCAGCCCCCGAATACTCGCGCGTCACCATCGAGTCGGATGCCGCCCTGAAAACTCAGCAGCTGTTTGTACCCAACCCCCCCCGTCTGGCGGTGGACATTGAGGGCATTGCACTCAACCCCGCGCTCAAAGAACTGGTGGCCAAGGTGCGGGCGGACGACCCCAACATTGCCGGCATCCGCGTGGGCCAGTTCTCCCCCACCGTGGTGCGCCTGGTGGTGGACCTGAAGCACCCCATACGGCCCCAGGTGTTCGCCTTGACGCCGGTGGCGGCCTACCAGCACCGCCTGGTGCTTGATCTCTATCCGGTGGACGAAGTGGACCCGCTGGAGGCCCTGATCGCCCAGCGCATGCCCGCCAGCGCGCCGGCGGCCAAGCCGGTGCCTGCGGCGTCCCTGCCCACATCCGCCGCAACCGATCCCCTGGGCGAGCTGATCGTCCAGCACACCCAAAAGTCGGGGACCGACGCCGCAACACCCCAAACAGCTACACAATCAATAGCGGAAAAGCAAGCAAACACGCGGGCTACAGCCATAATTGATTCAAAATCACCGGACAAAGCCGCCGCAACGGAACACGCCACCACCGAGCGCCTCATCATCGTCGCGCTGGACCCTGGTCACGGGGGGGAAGACCCCGGTGCCATCGGCCCCGGCGGCACGCGCGAAAAGGACGTGGTGCTGCGCCTGGCCCACCGGCTGCGCGAGCGCATCAACGCCACCAGCGTGAACGGCAACCCGATGCGCGCCTACCTGACGCGCGACGGCGACTTTTTTGTGCCGTTGCAGGTGCGGGTGCAAAAGGCGCGCCGGGTCCAGGCCGACTTGTTCGTCAGCCTGCACGCCGACGCCTTCTTCACCCCCGATCCCCAAGGTGCCAGCGTATTCGCGCTCAGCCAGGGTGGAGCCTCCAGCAGCGCCGCACGCTGGATGGCGGCCAAGGAAAACAAGGCCGACCTGATCGGCGGCATCAACGTGCTGGCCAAGGACGCCACCGTACAACGCGCCCTGCTGGACATGAGCACCACAGCCCAGATCAACGACAGCCTCAAGCTGGGCGGCACCCTGCTGGGCGAAATTGGCCGCGTTGGAAAACTGCACAAGGCCCGGGTCGAACAGGCATCTTTTGCGGTGCTGAAAGCGCCCGACATCCCCAGTGTGCTGGTGGAGGCGGCCTTCATCAGCAACCCCCGGGAAGAAGCCAAGCTCAACAGCGAAGAGTTCCAGAACCAGCTGGCCGATGCACTGATGCGCGGCATTGAGCGCTATTTCTCCAAAAACCCGCCGCTGGCACGCAACCGGATCAGGAGTTAGACCCCCACGCTCCGCCGCTGCGCGGGTCGCTGCCCCCCGAGGGGGCTAATTTCCCTTGGGGCGGCCACGCCAAGCCCCGAACAGGATGACCAGACCAGGGATCAGGAACATGGCCCAGATGATCTTGTCCAGGTTGGCCTTCACCCACGGGAAGTTGCCGAAGAAGTAGCCCACCGTGATGATGCCGCCCACCCAGAGAGCCCCCCCGGTCACGTCAAAGAAGGTGAAACGCGAACGCGTCATCTGCGCCACGCCAGCAACAAAAGGCGCAAATGTGCGCAAAAACGGCATGAAGCGCGCCGCCACAATCGTGATACCGCCATAGCGTTCATAAAACGCATGCGCTGCATCAAAAGCAGCCTTGTTGAACAGCCGCGAGTTTTCCCACTGGAACACACGCGGTCCGACATGGCGACCGATGGTGTAGTTGGACTGGTTGCCCAGCACCGCCGCCGCAAACAGCAGGCCGACCGACAGCGGATAGTTCATGAGCCCCACACCACACATGGCCCCCACCACGAACAGCAGGGAATCACCCGGCAGAAACGGCATGACCACCACCCCGGTTTCCACAAAAATAACCAGGAACAACAGGCCATATACCCAGGCACCGTAATTCTGAACAAAGGCTTCCAGGTACTTGTCCACATGCAGGACAAA
>CAZDDK010000121.1:3157-9569 GCA_964504185.1 uncultured Rhodoferax sp.
CCATCCATTTACACTTGGATACAACTCAGCACCGATTTCGTAGCAAACTACCAAGAGTGTTTTTTTGGGAGATTTCCATGGACAGCGGACTTGTCGATGTCAGTGAACTAACTCGGGTTCGCGAACCTGAGCGCTATGTCTGCGTCTGGGTTGACAAGCAGCCCGATGAGCCTCACCTGCCGGGCCATGGGGCCATGCGATGGGACCTTCGCCCGGATGACTGGTGGGAAATCTGGCCGGATCTGCTCTCCCACCCCTGCGCCTATCTGTTTGCACCCAACCACCCCGAACGCGATGGTCCTCCGAGGTTTGAGGATTGGGTGGCATCCTGGCCGCCCGACGCCGATTGGGAGCATCTGGTGCCGCCGCAATACCACCGTCAGGTGCGCAAGATCCTGGATGCACTGCCCAGCGGGGCACAGGCCACGGCGATCAGCGGCCACATGGGACTGCATGGCGCGTCCATGCACGATTTTCAGCGCTATGGCAACGCCGAGGACGTCATGCTGCACCAGCTGGTCCGGGCTCTGCTGGGCGTGGAAGAAGGCGATCGCCAGAATGCTGCACGATTGCTGTCCACCCTGGCTCTGGCACCGGACAGTGTGCGCACGGTGGAGGCCCTCAAAGGTGCCTTGACACCCCGGCTGCAGGAACCTCGGCGGGCAGTGCGCACCACCGGATTCGGCGAATTCTCCTGACAGAGGGCCTGCGCACAGGGTACGGCGCGGTCGTACTACACTTCCCGCATGCCAACAACGCCCCTCCCCCTGAACCGCCGCGCCCTGCTGGGTGCCGCAGCCGCCCTGGCCTCGACAGCCCTGCCCGCCTTGGCCCAGTCCAAGACCGTGCTGCGCATTTCCACCCCCGCCGTACCCGATGCCTGGCACGCCAAAATGTGGACGGTGTTCAGGGACACGCTGGAGAAAAGCGCGCCGGGCGAATTTGATGTGCAGATCAACCTCAATGCCTCGTTGTTCAAGCAAGGGGCAGAGCCTGCGGCCATGGCGCGGGGCAATCTGGAGCTGACGTCGGTCTCTGCTGCCGACATGGCCAAGCTGGTACCCGATTTTTCGGTCTTTACCGCCGGCTACATCTTGCGGGACCCCGCCCACCAGCAAAAGGTGTTTACCGGCCCGATCGGTGCGGAACTGTTCAAGACCGTGTCCGAAAAGATGGGCATCGCGGTGTTGGCCACCTGCTACCTGGGCACCCGCCAACTCAATCTGCGCGAGGCGCGCAAGGTGCAGACACCGGCCGACCTCAAGGGCATCAAGCTGCGCATGCCGGGCTCCAAGGACTGGCTGTTTCTGGGCAATGCCCTGGGTGCCACTGCCACGCCTCTTGCGTTTGGCGAGGTCTATCTGGGCCTGAAAACCGGCACCATCGACGCCCAGGACAACCCATTGCCCAGCGTACGGGCTGCCAAGTTTTATGAAGTGACCAAGCAGATTGTGCTGACGGGGCATCTCGTGGACAGCCTCTTCATTGCCATTGCCAGCAAGACCTTCAACGCGCTCTCTGCCGTCCAGAAGCAAAAGGTCAGTGCCGCCGCGCAGGCCGCCGCCACATTCAACAACGACAACACCGTGCTGGAGGAATCCCAGCTGGTGGAGTTTTTCAAGAAGGAAGGGCTGCAGGTCACCACGCCCGACGTGGCCGCCTTCCGCAAATCCGTACAAGCCACGTACCAGGGTTCGGACTACGCCAAAACCTGGTCGGCGGGTCTGGTCGATCGCATCAACGCCATCCAGTAAATGGGCCCGGCGCTGACCAAGCCAGGAGTCTGGCTGCAACGCTGCGCCAACGCCCTGGGAGGTGCCCTGTTTCTCGCGTTGTTCGGTGTGTTTCTGGTGCAAATCGGTGCACGGTTTGGCTTCAACCGGCCTCTGCCCTGGACCGACGAGGCCGCCGTCATTCTGTACATCTGGGTCATTCTGTGGGCGGCTGCCTTCCTGGTGCCGCAGCGCGAGCACGTGGTGTTTGACCTGGTGTGGAACAGCGTGGGGCCACGCACCCGCCAGGCCATGCTGATTGCGGGCAATGCGCTGATCGGTGCATTGGCGCTGGTGGGACTGCCCGCCAGCTGGGACTATGTGCGCTTCATGGCCCGCGAGGGCACACCGGTGCTGGATGTTCCGCTGATGGCGGTCTACCTGCCGTTTGTGTTGCTGATGGTGGCACTGGTCGTACGCAGTGCCTGGGGACTCTGGACGGCTCTGCAGGGCAAAGGCCTGGACACGGAGTTGCCCTTGTGAGCCCGGGCCTGGGCGCACTGGTGGGCGTGCTGGCCTGCGGCATGCTGCTGCGCATGCCGATCGGGTTTTCCATGCTGGTCTCCGGCTTTGCGTACTTGCTGGTCAAGCGCCAGGACCTGGGCCTGGTGGCCGAGCAGGTGGGCAATGGCCTGTACAACAGCTATGTGCTGCTGGCCGTACCGCTGTTTGTGTTCGCCGCCAACATCATGAACGCCGGTACGGTGAGCGAGCGCATCTTCGACTTTTGCCGCATTCTGGTGGGGCGCATGCGCGGGGGACTGGCCCAGGTGGACATCCTGGTCAGCGTGGTCTTCTCCGGCATGAGTGGCAGCGCCATTGCGGACGCTGCCGGCCCTGGTTTGGTCACCATCAAGCAGATGCTCAAGAAGCCCGAGTATTCCCGTGGCTTTGCCGGCGCGGTGGTGGTGGCCAGTGCCACGTTGGGGCCCATCATTCCGCCCAGCATTCCGATGGTGATCTACGCACTGGTGTCGGGCACGTCGGTGGGAGCGCTGTTCCTGGGTGGCGTGGTGCCGGGGTTTTGCATGGCCTTGTTGATGATGGCCGTGGTGCATGTCATCGCGGTCAAACGCCATATGCCGCGTGAAGCCCCCGTGCCCCTGCGTGACTGGCCCGCCATCCTCTTTCGGGGCGCATTGCCACTGTCCATGCCCCTCGTGCTGCTGGGCGGCATTTATTCCGGTGCGTTCACCCCCACCGAGGCGGCAGCGGTGGCGGCCTTGCACGCACTGATTCTGGCGGGAGTGGTCTACCGGGCGTTGACCTGGCGCAGCTTCTGGGGCGTGGTGATGGAGTCCACGCGGGGCAGTGCGGTCATCACCATCATCCTGGCGGGCTCCTTCATGCTGAATTACGCGTTCACCGCCGAGGGCGTGCCACAGTCCATGGCACAGTGGGTGGACAGCATGCACTTAAGCCAGCTCAAGTTTCTTCTGCTGGTCAACCTGCTGTTTCTGTTGCTGGGCTGTTTTCTGGATGTATCGGTGCTGCTGTTGGTGTTTGTGCCCATGCTGCTGCCCGCGGCCAAACTATTGGGGGTGGACCTGGTGCACTTTGGTGTGCTGGTGGTGCTGAACATGATGATCGGCCTGATCCACCCGCCATTTGGCATGCTGCTGTTCGTGACCAAGGCGCTGACCGGCATTCCAATCGGCGAAATGCTGAAAGAGGGCTGGCCGTTTCTGGCCCTTCTGCTCACGCTGCTGCTGGCCATCACGGTGTTTCCACAGATCGTGCTGTGGTTGCCGCAGACGATGGGCTACAAGACCCTGTAAACCCGCCTGGCCCTCAGACCGCGCCGCACTGGCACGGGGCGCTGGGGCCGGCCAGTGTGCGCAGGCCGATGGGATCCACCAGATCGACCACCCGGCCCGAACCACTGATGAGGCGCAGCTCACGCAGGTGGCGCAGCACGCGGGAGAGGGTCTCGGGTGCGATGCCCAATTGGGCGGCGATGGCACGCTTGCGCAACTGCAGTTGCACGGAACACCCCCCCTTGTCGCTGGCCTGCGCGTGGTTGAGCAACCACTCGGCGCAGCGCGCCTCGGCATCCTTGGCCAAACGGCTCACGGTCAATTCGGTTTGCTGGCGGTGCGCCCGGGCCATGTCAAGCATCAGGGCCTGCACGTCGGTGCCAGCGGTATTGAGGCTGTCGCGAAAACCCTGCAAGCTCAGGCGGCGCACCACCAACTCGGTCAGCGCCACGCCATCCACGGCGCTGGGCAGGTTCAATACGGCTGCGGTGGCATCCAACCAGCAGGGGCCTTCCAACAATCCCAGCTGGTGTTCTATGAGGTCTTGGGAATCTTGCGTTCCCAGCACACCCAGGGCCACCCGACCGGACTCGATGTAGATGACCGACTTGCTGGCCACCGAACGGCGCAGCAGGACAGTCCCCTTGACCACAGTCTCGACAGGGTGATTAGAAAGAATGGTAGACACGGCAAGCATGCCCGCGACTTTGCCGCGACCGTGCCCGAGAGATATTGATCAATATCAAACTAGAACACCGAAACCGCCCGGACTACGTCCAGAGACGTAGTCCCTCGGCCGCCGCCCTCACAGCACCAAAATGGCCCTGAAATCATTGACATTGGTGTAACTCGGTCCGGTCACCAGCAGGTCCCCCAGGGACGCGAAGTAGCCATAGGCATCGTTGCGATCCAGGTAGTCTTCCACTGTCAGTCCCAGCGCGCGGGCGCGCTCCAGGGTGTCGGGTGTGACCCAGGCACCCGCGTTGTCCTCCACCCCGTCGATGCCGTCGGTATCGGCGGCCAGGGCGTACACGCCGGCCTGCGCCTGCAGCGCCTGTGCCAGCCCCAGACAGAACTCACCGGCCCGGCCACCGTGCCCCTTGGGTGTGCCCGCCGGCTGGGGGCGCAAACTCACCGTGGTCTCACCTCCGCTCAAAATGACACAAGGTTTGGCAAACGGCTGGTCCCGAAGTGCCACCGCGCGCGCCAGGGCGGCATGCACCCGCCCCACTTCGCGGGATTCGCCTTCCATCGCGTCGCTCAGAATGTGCGCCAGCAGCCCGGCCGATCGGGCCGCGTGGGCAGCCGCTTCCAGCGATTGCTGGGGTGTCGCCATCAGGTGCACCGTGTTGCCGGCAAAGGCCGCACAACCCGGCTTGGGCGTTTCCAGGCCACCGGACTGCAGTTGCTGGCGCAGCGCATCGGGTATATCGATCGCATACCGCTGGAGGATCTGCAGGGCCTGCTCGCAGGTGGTGGCGTCGGGCACGGTCGGGCCACTGGCGATGACCGAGGCATCATCCCCTGGCACGTCACTGATCAACAAGGTAACGACCCGGGCGGGTGCGCAGGCAACGGCCAGACGACCACCCTTGATGCCCGACAGGTGCTTGCGCACGCAGTTCATCTCGGCAATGCCGGCCCCGCTGGCCAGCAGGTCCCGGTTGATGCGCTGTTTGTCTTCCAATTGCAGCCCGCCACCCGGCCACTGCGCGGGCAAGGTCAGCAGGGATGAGCCACCACCGGAAATCAGGCAAATGACCAGGTCCTGTTCGCGCAGCCCCTGCACCAGGGCCAGCATGCGCTGCGCTGCCGCCACGCCCGCCGCATCGGGAACCGGGTGCGCCGCCTCCACCACTTCGATGCGCGGCAGAGGCGCATCCGCCGCGCGCGGGGGAACATGGCCATACCGCGTGACAACCAGGCCATGCAACGGGGCGTCCTGCGGCCAGGCCGCTTCCAGCGCCTGGGCCATCGCCGCACCGGCCTTGCCTGCGCCAATCACCAGCGTGCGGGCCCCCGGTTGTGCCGGAGGGGGCGGCAGGAAGTTGGCCAACTGGTGAGCGGGCAGGGCCTGCTGCACCGCCGTGCGGTACAGCGCCTCCAGAAACGACTGGGGCTGGGTGTGGGGGTCGGGCAGTGTCATGGTTGCGAGGTGTGTGCGCCGGTTTCAAACCAGTGGCGGATCAGGCCGCGTTCGGCCTCACTGATGTGGGTGGCGTTGTTCAAGGGCATGGCCCTGCCCACACCGGCCTGCTGGTAAATGCCCTGGGCGTGGCGCTGGACTGCCTCGGGAGAATCCAGCCGCACATTCTTCATCTGGACCTGTTCGCCATGGCACGGGGTGCAGCGCTGCGCCAGGATGGGCTGCAGGGTCTTATAGCCTATTTGGCCATCAGCCCGCGTATTATTTGATGATGATGCTACTGAATTTATAGCAACACTACGGAATGGTGCGGGTGCGAGCCAGGTCACCGCACCCGCAATGACCACCACCCCGGCCACCGCATAGGGCCAAGGGTGGCCATTGCGCCCCAGCTTGTAGCCATGGCGCAGCACAAAAAATTGGCGAATGGCCGCACCCGCAGCCATCATCAAGATCAGTACCAGCCAGTTCTGCGGGTGGGTGTAGGTGAAGCTGTAATGCCCGCTGAGCATGGCAAACAGCACCGGCAGCGTGAAATAGGTGTTGTGCACGCTGCGCTGCTTGCCGCGCTTGCCGTGAATGGGGTCCACCGGCTTGCCGGCCTTGATATCCGCCACCACCGTCTTCTGGCCCGGGATGATCCAGAAGAACACATTGGCACTCATGCTGGTGGCCAGCATGGCACCCGCCAACAAGAAGGCCGCACGCCCGGCAAACCAGTGGCAGGCCAGAAAGGC
>CAZDDK010000122.1:0-9417 GCA_964504185.1 uncultured Rhodoferax sp.
CCAAGAAGGGCATCAAGATGTTTGAGAAGGTGGGCGTGCCCATTCTGGGCATCGTCGAGAACATGGCGGTGCACGTGTGCAGCAACTGTGGCCACGTGGAGCACATCTTTGGCACCGAGGGTGGCAAGAAGATGGCTGCCGAATACGCCATGGATTACCTGGGCGCGCTGCCGCTGAACATGCAGATCCGCGTCCAGGCCGATGGTGGCCAGCCCACCGTGGTAGCCGACCCGGATGGCGAGATCGCCGCCATCTACAAGGCCGTGGCGCGCCAGGTGGCGGTGTCGATTGCCGCGCGCAACAAGGACTTTTCGAGCAAGTTCCCCACCATCACCATCAGCAAGACCACCTGATCCGCCCGCGCCATGGCCGCCGAGCGTCCGTTCATCGAAGTCGCCGTCGTCCTGCGCAAGGAGCGCATCGAGGGGGCCATGAGCCGCTGGCAAACCTGGCGCTGGGTGCTCGAGGACGTCGTGCCGCAGGAAACCGGTTTTGGCACGGGGCCTCGCCTTCTTTATAAAAATGATAGCAAAGAACGCTGGTTGCACGCGGGCTACCGGGTGGAATTGTTTGAAGATGACGGCGAGGGCTACCAGCTCAACGCCACCACACCCACGCCGGGCTGGTTTGTGCTGTGGCGCATGGAGGACGAGGCCACAGTGGCGGACGAACCCATTGCCCGCCCGGTGGTGGTCAGCCTGAGCTACCACGACGCCAGCCGCTGGCTGGACGCGCAGGAAACCGTGGAACAGGTTGCCGCACCGGCCCATGTGGTGCAGTGGCTCAAGGCTTTTATTGCCGAGCACTACCAGCCCGAGGTCAAACGCCCCAAGCGGCCAGAGAGTTTCAAACCCCTGACCGACCGTTTTGGCAACCCGGCCTCCATCAGCACCGGGCGGCGGCGTGGCTGAGGGTTTTTTGGGCCGCTGGTCGCAGCGCAAGGACGGTGCTCGCCAGGGCAAACCGCTGGCCGAACCGGAACGGGTTGCGCCACCGTCTGCGCCGCCACAGCCCGCACCCGCGCCAGCGGTTGGCGAAGAACCCCCCACCGTGTCCCCCGCACCCACCCTGCAGGACGTGCAGGCCCTGGGCCGCGAGTCCGACTACACCCCCTTCGTGGCGCGCGGCGTGGACCCCGCAGTGCGCAATGCGGCCATGAAAAAGCTGTTTTCCGACCCGCACTACAACGTGATGGACCGGCTGGACACCTACATTGACGACTACTCCCAGCCGGACCCCGTGCCGGCGGCCATGCTGCGCAAAATGGCCAGTGCCCAGTTTTTGAAGCTGCTGGAAGAAGAAGCGAGACCCAACGACCATGCCGACACTGATTTGCGACTGCAACAAGACCATGCCCCTGGCCGCCCAGGCGCTGGGGACGGTACTCAATGAACCCCTGACCCTGCACACCACCCTGTGCCGCCGCGAGGCCGGTGCCTTTGTGCAGGCACTGGCCAGTGGCGATGAGGTCGTGGTGGCCTGCACCCAGGAGAGCCGCCTGTTCCAGGAAATCGCCGCCCAGACCGAGGGCGCGCAGGGCGTGCCCCTGCGCTTTGTGAACATTCGCGAAACCGGCGGGTGGAGCAAGGATGCCGCCCACGCTGCCCCCAAACAGGCGGCCCTGCTGGCGTTGGGCCGTCTGCCCGCCCCCGCGCCCGTGGCCACGGTGGACTACCGCAGCGCCGGGCGTGTGCTGGTCATCGGTGCGCTGGACGCCGCCGAGCGCGCCGCAGCCCTGTTGTCGGACGCGCTGGAGGTCTGCCTGTTCAGCACCGGTGCCGGTGCCGACGGAGGTGCCCAGGAGCGGCGCTACCCGGTGCTGAGCGGCACCATCACGCAGCTCAGTGGGTGGCTGGGCGCATTGCAGTTGCAGTGGACGCAGGCCAACCCGATCGACCTGGACCTGTGCACCCGTTGCAACGCCTGCCTGGGCGCCTGCCCAGAGGGGGCCATTGGATTCGATTACCAAATTGACAGCGCCCTGTGCAAATCGCACCGGGCCTGCGCCACGGTGTGTGGCGCAGCCGGAGCCATTGACTTCGACCGCCCCCCCACCGTGCACGGCGAGACCTTTGATCTGGTGTTGGACCTGCGCGCCACGCCGGCCTTCACCCAGCATGCCCTGCCGCAGGGCTACCTGTATGCGGGCTCCGCCGCCGTGCCTGGCCGGGTGGACCTGGTGCGCGCCGTGCTGCAACTGCGCGCCCTGGTGGGCACCTTTGAGAAGCCCCGTTTCGTGGCCTACAAGCAAAAACTCTGCGCCCATAGCCGCAACGAGAAAACCGGTTGCAGTGCCTGCATTGACGTGTGCTCAGCATCTGCGATTCGCAGTGAACGTGAGCGCCAGGCCATCAAGGTCCATCCCCAGTTGTGCGTGGGCTGCGGGGCCTGCACCACGGTGTGCCCCAGCGGAGCGCTGGCCTATGCCTACCCGCCGGCCAGTGAGCAGGGCGTGCGCCTCAAGACCCTGCTGGGGACCTACGCCCGCGCGGGAGGCCGGGATGCGGCGGTCCTGTTGCACAGCCAGGAGGCGGGTGCCCGCCTGCTCAACGACCTGGGCCGCGCCGCCCGGCTGGACCCCGCCGTCCATGGGCTCCCGGCGCGGGTGCTGCCGCTGGCGCTGTGGCACACCGCCAGCGCCGGGCTGGAACTCTGGCTCACGGCGATCGCGTATGGCGCGGCCCAAGTCTGGGTGCTGATGACCGGCGAAGAGGCACCGGACTATGTGGTGGCGGTGCAGGCCCAGATGGACGTGGCCCAGGCCATTCTCAGCGGCCTGGGCTACCAGGGCACGCACCTGCGCCTGCTGCACGCCCGCGATGCCCGTGACCTGGCCGCGCTGGATGCGCAGTTGCAGGCGGCTGCGGCGCACACCGTGGGCCACGCCGCCGGATTTGCCGTGCAGGCCGACAAGCGCGCCACGCTTGAATTGGCCCTGGACCACCTGGTGGCGCAGGCCACGTCGCGCCCACACGCCATTGCCCTGCCGTCCGGCGCGCCGCTGGGTGCGCTGGCCCTGGACAAGGATGCCTGCACCCTGTGCCTGAGCTGTGTCAGCGCCTGCCCCAGTGCGGCCCTGCAGGACAACCCGGCGAGCCCGCAGCTGAAATTCATCGAGAAGAACTGCCTGCAGTGCGGCCTGTGTGCCAAGACCTGCCCCGAGAAGGCGCTGACCCTGGTGCCGCGCCTGAGCCTGTCGCCCCAGCGCCGGGAGGCGGTGGTCCTCAACGCGATGCCGCCCTATGTCTGCATTCGCTGTAGCAAGCCCTTTGGCACGCTGAAGGCCATCGAGGGCATGCTCTCCAAGCTGGCGGGCCACGCCATGTTTCAGGGTGCGGCGGCACAGCGCCTCAGGATGTGCGCCGACTGCCGCGTCATCGACCTCTACTCGGCAGACAACGAAGTCACGATCCAGGACATCCGCTGAGCCAGCCACCATGACATTGCACGACCCCATGACCACATCCGCCCTGGACGAAGAAATGGCCCGCGCCGAACTCTACGGCCTGCTGTCCATCCTGTACTACGCCCCCCCTGCCGGGCAGTGGCTGGCGCAAATGCGCGTGGCCGCCACCGATGCGCCCACCCAAGGCGGTTTTCTGGAAGAACCCTGGCGTGCCCTGGTGGGTGCGGCGCGCGCCGCCAGCGATGCGCAGATTGCCGCCGAATACACCCAACTGTTCGGCGGCGTGGGCAAGCCCGAGGTCTCCCTGTTCGGTTCCTACCACCTGAGTGGTTTTCTCAACGAGAAGCCGCTGGCCACCCTGCGCGGCGACCTGGCGGAGCTGGGCCTGGCACGTGACGAGGCCATGTCCGAGACGGAAGACCACATCGCCTACCTGTGTGAGGCGATGCGCTATCTGATTGCGGGTGACGATGGGGCGGTGTCCACCCTGGGCCACCAGCAAACCTTCTTTCGCGCACACCTGCAGCCCTGGGTGTCGCGCCTGTGCGAGGCGCTGCAAGCCCACCCCCAAGCCCGCTTCTACGCCGCCGTGGCGGCGCTGACCCAGGCCTTCATGGCGGTGGAGGCGCAGGGTTTTGATATGCTGGACTAAGGCCCTTTGTTGTGAACGAAATGGGCCACTAGCCCGCGTAATATAAGGCGATTTAGCTATAACAAATATAGCATTCAGGGGTTCCCGGCATGGCGGACACGCTTGGTCGCAGCCCGGGGCTTCTTGTCGTTGCGGGGGGCACCGGCGCGTGCGCCGGGCAACGAAGCCTGTTCAGCGGCGCTCAGGCACAGCAGGGTGTCGGCGTAGGTGATGAAGCGGTTGAGGTAGTGCGGGGCCATGTCGCGCATCAGGGCCAGCGACTGCAGCACCACGCGGTGCGAATTGATGGGGCCGGCGTTGAGCGGGGCCTGCGTCAGTGCCTGGTTCACCTGGCGCTCCACGCTGAGCCGGGCCCAAGTGTCCCGGGCTTGCTGCACGGATTTCAGCTCGGGGGCAGGCGCGTGCGGGTCGGTGCGGGGAGCATCGTCCGGGCTGGCCGTGGCCTGCGCCATGTGCTGGAGCAATGCGCCCAGGGGGCTGGGTGCGGTCGCCGGGGGGGCGGGTGCTTCCGGTGCGCTGGGGTCTTGCGTGGCGCGCGGGGTGTGCTCCTGCGGGTGCCGGTAGGCCGCCAGTGCCTGAGCCAGCTTGGCATCCAGCAGGTGCCGCTGCGCCCCCTGCCGGGTGGCGACCCGGTGGGCCAAGGCTTCGAGGTAGTACAGGCCGATCCGGTCGAACCGTTCAGCCCCCTGCGTGCGCAGGGCGAGGATCTGTGCCAGCGGGTCGTCGCCGGGTGCGCCGTCAGCCATGGGGCGAAGGCTCGGAACGCTGGAGTGTGGGCACGGGGGCCATTTCCACCCGCCGGTTCTGAGCGCGTCCGGTCTCGTCGCCGTTGGGGGCAATGGGTTGCTCGGCACCAAAGGCGGCGGCGAACACCAGGGAAGGGGGCATGCCCGCTTCGATCAGGGCCCGGGTCACGGTCAATGCCCGTTGGGCCGAGAGTTCCCAGTTGTCCTCGAACTGGCTGTTGCTCCCGCGGATGGACCGGTCATCGGTAAAACCGCTGACCATCAGCATCTCGCCGCGCGCACCCAGGTAGGCACGCAAGGGAGACACCAGGCTGAGCAACAAGGCCCGGCCTTCGGGCTGCAACTGGTCGGAGTTGAGGGCAAACAGCAGCCGCCCGCTGATGCCAATGCGGCCATGGCGAAGGGTGATGCGCCCGGCCGCCAGGGGGCCGGCCAGCGCCTCTTCCAGCGCCATGCGCCGCTGCTCTTCTGCCTGGCGCTTTTGGACCTCGGCCTCCAGGTGCGTGGCCAGTTCCAGGTGGGCCACCAGCACCCCCACCAGCAGCAGCACGAAAGCTCCCAGCAGGCCGGACATCAGGTCGCCAAAGACGGCCCAGACCGGCGCGGCCTGGTCGGCGGTCGCATCGTGTGCGTCCATCATCCCGCCACCTCGGCGGTCTGGCGCGCTGCCCGGTCCGACAGGCGGTGCAGTTCGGTGACGATGTCCTTTTGCGACATGATGCTCAGGTCAATCACCTCGCGCGCCTGCGCCACGTAGTAGGCCAGTTGCTCGTCGCTGCGGGCCATGGATTTGTCCAGCGCGCCTTCAATGCGCTGCAGGTTGGCGATCAGCTGGTCGTTGGCCTGGCCAAACGCGCGCACGGCCATGCCCAGGGTGTCGCCCAGGGCAGACACCTCCACCGCGCTGCTGCCCACCTGGGCGGCGATGTTGCCCAGCTTGGCGGCCTCGGTGTCCACCGTGCGGGCGAACTGGTGGTTGGCCTGGTCCAGCGCCGTGGCCGAGGAGGCGACCAGGCTGTCAATCACGCCGCGCTGCTCCACCGATGCCTGGTTGATGGCCTCCAGCAGCGTGTTCAGGGTGTGCAGGATGCGCTGGCGTTCGTCCAGCAGGGCGTTGTCGCGCACCATGCTGGCGGACACTTCCTGGCGCAGCTGGCCAATGACCTCGGCCGCCGCACGGGGTGCCTCGGAGGCGGTGGCAATCAGGCGGCAGATGGGGTCTTCCAGCGCAGTGCCCAGGGTGCGCAGGTGCTGCGCGACGGCGGTCTGCAAGTCCCCCAACCGCTCCACCGCTGCCTGGCCGCGTACGGTTTCCGCGTCGCGCAGCGCGCCCAGTTCGGTGCGCAGCATGCCCACCAGCTCGTGCATGCGCGTGTCTTGCTGCTCGGCCCAGGCCGACTCGCTGGCCAGGCGTGCCTGCGCCTGTGCATGTGCGTGGGACAGCAGTTCGGCATAGGCCGTGCCGAAGCGATCGGACTGGGCCTGCAGCTGCTGACCCGTGTGGGTGGCCAGGCTTTCTTGCAGTGTCTGGGTCTGCTGGGCCAGGCCCGCCATGGCAGCCTGGAGCACCGGCTGCAGGCTCTCGCCCGCAGTGCGCGCGCCTTCGGCCAGGCTGGTGCGCAGCGACAGGCTGACCGAGTCGGCCAGTTCGGTGTAGGCACCGTGGACGTCGCGGTGAAAGCCCTGCTGGTTGTGCAGCAAGGTGGTGGTGAGCTGCTGCTGCATGCCCTCCATGTGGCCCATCAGCGCCTGCAACTGCGCCACCACCGCCGGCAGCGCCTGCGACTGCGCCTGCAAGGCCTTGTAGGCCTCGCTGCGCTGGTACGCCAGCGAGAAGCCGCGCAGCACGGTCGCCACCCGGGTGTCCAGCAGGTGTCCCTGGGCCAGCCGCTCGTGCCGGCTGACGGCGGACATCAGCCCCAGCATGGCCGAGGTGGCCACCCCCGCCACCGAGGTGCCAAATGCCAGTCCCAGGCCCTTGATGGGCGCGGCAAAGGCCGAGCGGATGGCGTGCAGGTCGGTGGTGCCCTCCAGCGCAAACACCGCGCCGTTGAGGGTGACCACCATGCCCAGAAACGTGCCCAGCATGCCCAGCATGACCAGCAAGCCCACCAGGTAGGGCGTGAGCACCGGGCCGGGCAGGCCCACGCGCTCGCCTTCGATGTGCGCACGCACGGCGTTCTGCAGGGACGGGTGCACACCGGCCAGCCAGGGCTCCAGATCCGGCAGTGGCTGCGGGATGTTTCGCAGCGCGCTGGCCAGCGAGGCACTGGCCTGGCGGAACCGGTACAGCTCCAGCGCGCCAAAGGTGTAGACCGCCATGATGACCAAGGTCATCATCAGGGCCAGGGTGTTGGTGCCCCAAAAGCCCCAGGCAACCCAGCCCGCGGCCAGGGTGCCCAGCGCAAAGGCACCGGCAAAAACGTGTCGATTCATAGGCTTTGAGGTATCTCGTTGTGCAAAGCGTCCAGCAGGCCCAAGGTGGGTTGCAGGCGCAGGTCCAGTTCGGCCAGCAGCACGGAGCGCAGCTCGCCCCGAAAGCGCGCCAGCCAGGCACCGGGCTGCCACCACTGCTCAACAGAGTCGGCCGATTGGCGGGCGCTGAGGTCCTGTTGGTGTGCCTGGTGCAGTTGGTGAAAGCGCTTTTCAAGCCGGGACGGCAGGGTGGCGAGCAGCCGGGCTTCGCGCTCGCACAGAATGGCGTCGAAGGCGGCATCCAGCGCGGCCAGCCGCTGCAAGGGGGGCGACGCCTGGGCTGCACATTCCCGCACCCGGGCGCGCAGGGTGGCCACTTTGGTCTCCAGGTCGTGCTGAATGGCCTGGTGGCACCGGCGGTAGGGTGCGTAGGCGCAGGCCTCGTCGGCCGACAGGCCCGGTGCCGGGACGGGCAGCGCCAGGCGGGCGGGACCCGCTCCGGGGGTAAAACTGGCCGCTATGCCCGCTTCCATTGCGGTGCGCGTCCGGGCGAAGTCCCGTGCCACACTCGCCACCGCCTTGGATGCGCTGTCGGGCGGTGCGGGGGGTGTGCCGTTTGGAAGGGGGGCTGCCGGTGTGCTGTGGATCGCAGAGAGGGTGATCGCACCCTTGAAATCGACCCACTGGCCCAGCTGCTCGGCGAACGCGTTGCCCGGATCGGTCACGCCCAGCGCACCCATGCCCGCGAGCGTGCGGGTGAGTGCGGAGCGGTGGAAAGGGGTACGCGTCAGCGATCGCGCCATGGACTGGGAATCTGGGTGGTTTCAAGGGCGGCTCCCGTTCAGGAGCGGGGGCCCCACTGCCGTGGGGCCGCACGGGCCGCGGCGGTGTCGGCATCGCAGGACGCCGGGGCGGGATTCTACCTGCAGACGCGGTCGGCCGGGCCGGGCTCCGCCAGGGCCGTGGCGGGATGTGCAAGTCCGGTTGCATGGGCTTTTTCGAAGCGCTGAATTTCGTCCAGCGGGAAGCGCACCGCACCGGCCACCTTGACATAGCGCGGACCGGCCCCCACGGCGGCATACAGGCGGATGACCGCCTCGGATCGCCCCCATCGCTGGGCCAGTTCGGGTCCGGTGAGCAAATGGGGCGAGGGAGTGTGCATGGCTTCTTGCGGCAGTCGGTTTTCTTGGGGAAATTGTGGTCGCAGCGGGCCGTGCCAGAAGGGGCAATGTGCGCGGGGTTATCGGCCTTTTTCTGCCATCTGCGGCGTCGAAAGGGTTTGCCCACTTGTTGTTTGGTGGGCTTGTTGTTAGATTCGGCGCGAAACCCTATGCAAATCTCTGCATAGATGCTCGAACCCAGGAGACTGTCCATGTCCGCAACGCCTTCCAAATTGTCCCGTCGCGCGCTGTTTGCCGGGGCTGGCACCGTGGGTGCCGTGGCTGCCACGGTGGGCTTGCTGCCCACCGCCCCGACGGTGGTCCAGGCACCGGTCCCACCCCGGGCCAAGCCCGAGCGCGGAGGCGGTTATGCGCTGTCCGAGCATGTCCAGCAGTATTACAAGTCCGCCCGCGTCTGATCGTGCATTTCCCCCGTTTTCCGGAGACACCATGTTGCTGACCAAAAAAGCTGATGAGTCGGGCGCTGGCCCGCGTTCGCCCTTAGTCCACAGTCTGCGCCGCGGCCTGGCGCAGGCCCTGCCCACCATGGACCGGCGCGCCTTTCTGCGCCGCTCCGGCCTGGGTGTGGGGGTGGGCCTTGCCGCGTCGCAACTGGCGCTTGTCAAAAAGGCGCAGGCGTCGGCGGGTGCTGCGGCAGCCGTGGGGAGCGGCAAGGTCGAAGTCCGGCGCACGGTGTGCACGCACTGTTCGGTCGGGTGCGCGGTGGATGCCGTGGTGGAAAACGGTGTGTGGGTGCGCCAGGAGCCCGTGTTTGACTCTCCGCTCAACCTGGGCGCGCACTGTGCCAAGGGTGCCGCGCTGCGTGAGCACGGACACGGCGAGTACCGCCTGCGCTACCCCATGAAGTTGGTCAATGGCCAGTACCAGCGCATCAGCTGGGACACGGCGCTCGCCGAAATCACGGCCAAGCTGCAGGAACTCAAAAAAGCCAGCGGGCCGGACTCCATCTACTGGATCGGGTCCAGCAAGCACAACAACGAGCAGGCGTACCTGATGCGCAAGTTCGTGAGCTTCTGG
>CAZDDK010000123.1:0-9412 GCA_964504185.1 uncultured Rhodoferax sp.
GTGGCAAAGTTGCCCGGCCGCAGCGAGATGGACACCACCGCCAAGAGCGGGAACAGGGTGATGGCAATCAGCATCCACAAGCCCGCGTGGGCGGCGACGATGCGCCAGCGCTGGCTCTTACCGGTCACTACGGCCATGGTTAGTGCCCTCCCTTGGGTTGATCGTCTTTGGATTGCGACAGCTTCAGGTTGACCAGCGACAGGATGGCCACCAGGATAAAGATGACGGTGGAAATGGCCGCCGCCAGGCCAAAGTTGGCCCCGGCGTCGGTGAAGGCGATGCGGTAGGTGTACGACACCAAAATGTCCGTGGTGCCCGCAGGCAGCTTGGTGTTGAGGTAGTCGGGCCGGCCATCGGTCAGCAGGCTGATCAGCACAAAGTTGTTGAAATTGAACGCAAAGGCGGATATCAGCAAGGGGGTGAGCGGCTTGACGATCAGCGGTGCGGTAATGCGCCAGAAGTTGGTCAGCGGCTTGGCCCCCGCAATGGCCGACGCCTCATACAAGTCCGCCGGAATAGACTTGATCAGGCCCGTGCACAGCACCATGATGTAGGGGTAGCCCAGCCAAGTGTTCACCACCAGGATCATGGTCTTGGCAAGCGTCGGGTCGGCAAACCAGGCGGGCTTGACGCCGAACACGGCGTCCAGAATGGCATTGATCTCGCCAAAGTTCTGGTTGAACAAGCCCTTGAACACCAAAATGGAAATAAAGCCCGGCACCGCATACGGCAGGAACAGCAGGGTGCGGTACAGCGTGCGGTACTTCAGCGCTTCCCAGTTCAACAACACGGCCAGCGTCATGCCGATGGCGGTGGAGAACAGCACGGTCAAACCGGCAAAGACCACGGTCCACAGAAAGATGGACACGAAGGGGCCGCGCATGTCGGCATCGCCAAACAGGCGTGCGTAGTTGGCAAGGCCCACACCCACCTTGAAGCCGGGTTGCAGACGGTCGCCCTGGGGGCTTTCAAAGTAGCCGCTATCGCGGTTGGGCTGGTAGACCACGCCGTCCGCCAGGCGCTTGAGTGCGCCGCCCGCCACGGGCTGCCACAAGGGCTCGAACACCGCAAACTCCCGCAGGCCCGCGTAGGTCAACTGGCTGTGGTCTGGCAAGGCCAGGCGCAAGGCCTGAAGGGCATCGCGATGGGCAATGGTTTGGCGCAAATCGAACGCCGCACCCAACCCGGGATCGCCCGCCACGGGCTGCATGACAACGGGCGCGGTCGCGGGCGTATTCAAAACAAGGGCCGGCGAAAGGTAGCGCGTGCCAGATGCGCCCTCCCCCGGCGGCGTCAGCAGCAGGCGCACCGCATCGCCATCCGCGTGCAGGCTATAGCCATACGCCCGCGCTTCATTCACCTCGGCTTGTTCCATGAGGTAGCCGCGCGCGCGCTCTTGGCTCAACAGATTGCTGGCCGAGTAATTGGTAAACCCGATTTGAACGGTGTACACCAGCGGAAACGCCACAAACAGCAGCATTGCCAACACACCGGGGAACAGGTAGCGCCAGGCGTTCATATCACTTCACCAACATGCGTGCGGCCGCGCCATCCAGCGCGTCCTGGGGGGACTGACGGCCCTGGGTAATGGCTTCCAGCGCGGCGTCCATGGCCGGAAAGAAACGCCCCAGTTCCGGGATGTTGGGCAGGGGTTCGCCCGTACGGGCGTTCTCCATCGTGGCGCGGATATTGGCGTCGCCCGACAGCTCGGCAAAGTAGGCCTTGTTGGCGGGCGTGCCCAGCGGCACATCGGCTGAAATGGTTTTCAGGCTGTCCACCCGCAACAGGTGGTTCTCAATGAACTCCCGGGCAATGTCCTTGACCCTGCTGGGTGCGGCAACCATGCACCCCAACACACCGACAAACGACTTGGACGGCTTGCCGGGAACGACGGCGGGCACGGGTGCCACCGTGAAGTTGATCTTGGCCTTGCGGGCGTTGTCCCAGGCCCAGGGACCGGTGATCATCATCGCAATTTCGCCGCGCGCAAAGCCGGCTTCCATCTCCGCATAGCGTGCGCCGCGCGGCATGTAGCCTTCTTCAATCAGGCGTGACAACATGGCAGCGCCTGCCACCGCGCCAGGGGCATTGACGCCCACCACGGACGGATCCAGCTCACCGGTGGCGGTGCGGCCAAACACTTCGCCACCCGCACCGGCCAGCATGGGCCAGGTGAAGAACGATTTGTTGTAGTCCCACAGCAGGGCTCTCTTGCCCTTTTTGACCAACCGCTTGTCCAGCGCCATCACCTCATCAAAGGTGGTGGGCACGGTCTTGACCAGATCGCGGTTGGCGACCAGTCCCACGGCTTCAATGGCCAGCGGATAGCCCCACACCCGCCCCTTGTAGGTGAATGCCTTCCAGGCCGACTCATCAATCGCATCCCGCACGCGTTTGGGCGGGTGAATAGAGGCCAACAGACCGGAGCGCGCCCACTCGCCGGCGCGGTCATGTGGCCAGCAAAAGATGTCAGGGCCCTTGCCCGCGGCGGCGGCGGCCTGAAACTTGTCGGTCGCACCCTCAGGGTGCTGCACCACCACGCTCACACCCGACGCCTGCGCAAAGGCATCGCCCACCTTTTGCAGGCCGTTGTAGCCCTTGTCGCCGTTGATCCAGATCAGGAGTTTTGGGGGGTCGGCAGCCCACACCGGTTGCGCCCACACGCCGGCCAACGCCCAGGCCATGCCCAGCCATACCACTGCACGCATCATGCCGCCCCGTGCGCAGGCAGCGCGCGCGCAAAGGCCCGCCCCGCCGCGTCGAACAGGTAGCAGCGCTCGGGTTCCACGCCCAGCTCCACGCGATCGCCCGCGCTCACCCGCACCACACCCGCGAGTTGGCAGGTCAAATCGTCCTGCATGCCGGGAAACGAACAATACGTGTACGTGGCGCTGCCCAAGGACTCCACAAAACTGACGGTCGCGACCAGGCGGTTGGCAAAGGGCACGCGGGTGATGTGCTCGGGGCGGATACCCAGCGTGACCTGGTCGCCCGGTTTGGCCGTGGGCGCGCTGACCGCGCATTGGATCAGCGCGCCATCGTTCAGGCGCACCGTCACGTCGGTGGCACTGCGGGAGACAAACTCCGCCGCAATGAAATTCATGCCGGGCGAGCCGATGAAGCCCGCCACAAACAGGTTGTCCGGGTATTCGTAAAGGTCCAGCGGCGAACCCACCTGCTCGATCTTTCCGCTGGAGAGCACCACGATGCGGTCGGCCAGTGTCATGGCCTCCACCTGGTCGTGGGTGACGTAGATCATGGTGGTCTTCAGGTCCTTGTGCAGCTTGGCAAACTCGTAGCGCATGCGCACACGCAGTGCGGTGTCCAGGTTGGACAGCGGCTCGTCAAACAAAAACACCTCCGGTTTGCGCACAATGGCGCGCCCAATGGCCACGCGCTGGCGCTGCCCGCCGGAGAGGTCTTTGGGTTTGCGGTCCAGCAGGTGCTCGATCCCCAGGATCTTGGCGGCGTTGTGCACCAAGCGGTCTACCTCGTCCTTGGGCACTTTCTTGAGCTGCAGGCCAAACGCCATGTTGTCGTACAAATTCATGTGCGGGTAGAGCGCATACGACTGGAACACCATGGCAATGCCGCGCTCTGCGGGGGGCACGTCGTTGACCAGCCGGTTGCCAATGTGCAGGGTGCCGCTGGTAATGTCCTCCAGTCCGGCAATGGTGCGCAGCAGGGTTGACTTGCCGCAACCCGAAGGACCGACAAACACGATGAACTCGCCGTCGCGAATGGCAAGGTCTACCTGCTGCAAAATTTTGACATCGCCATACGACTTGCCAACTCCGGTCAACTTCACATCCGCCACGTCATACCTCCAGGGGACGCACAGTCCAATCCGTGCGCCACAAGGGCCAAGTATACTCAGCAATAAGTAGTTTTACAACACACCAATATCCACAATGTCGTTCGATAAAACACCAATATTTCGCTATAAATCAAGGGTTTACCCTGATTAAATGTACCAATACTACTTTTTCTGAACCATAAACCATGTCGAATCCGCGCATCCTACAGGTCGCCTGGCCGCTGCTGGCCGAACTGGTGTTGGGCTTCGGGGTCGGTTTTGTCGGCATGTGGCTGGTATCCAGCGAGTCCGATACCGCAGCAGCGGCCTTTGGGCTGGCCAACCATGTGCAGGGGGCGTTCTTTCTCTTGTTTCGCATCATCAGCATGGGCACTGGGGTGGTGATCACCCAGAACCTGGGTGCCCGCAACCGGCGCGACGCGGACCGCACGGCGCTGGCCAGCCTGGGGGCCAGCACCTGGCTGGGACTGGGAAGTGCTGTTTTGCTCGCCGTGACCACCCACCCCCTGCTAACGGCCATGCAGGCCAGCCCCGACGTGCGCCAACTGGCAGCCCCTTATCTGCACCTGCTGGCAGTGGCCCTGTTTCTGGATGCGTTCAACGCCAGCATGGCCGCCGTGATGCGCGCCCATTTGCGCACCCGCGAGACCATGCTCAACATTCTGTGCATGCATGCCTTGCATTTGGCGCTGTGTTTTCCGTTGATGCGCGGTGCGGGGCCGCTTGCCCCGATGGGCATGGCCGGGTTCGCGCTGGCGCTGGCCATCAGCCGCGCGCTGGGCCTGGGCGTGCACCTGTGGCTGTGGCGCGTGGTGCTGGACCTGAAACCCACCTGGGTAGACGCACTGGCCATTCGCTGGGACCTTTTGCGCAGTTCCATCGCCATTGGCCTGCCCGGCGCGGCGGAGGCCATCGCCTACCGGGTGGCCGTGCTGGCGTCCGTCACCGTGGTTTCCAGCATGGGGACCACCGCGCTGGCCACCCAGGGCTATGCCATGCAGATCATGAACGTGATCGTGTTGTCCACCGTGGCACTGGGTTTTGCCGGCGAAATTTTGGTGGGACACCTAATTGGCGCTGGCGAACTGCGCGCAGCCTGGAAGCTGGTGCGCAAATGCCTGTTTTGGGGGATAGTGGTATCGACCACCGTGGCGGTGCTAACCGCCGTCACGGCCCCTTGGACCCTGCGACTGTTCACCCACGATGCAGGCATCATCGCCCAGGCGACCACCTTGCTATGGATCACCGTGTTGCTGGAGCCGGGGCGCACCAGCAACATCGTGGTCATTACGGCGTTGCGCGCGGCGGGTGACGCACGCTTTCCGGTTCTGGTGGGGTCGGTATCCATGGTCGTGGTCATGGGGTTCGGCTCGTGGCTGCTGGGCGTCCACCTGGGTTGGGGCCTCACCGGTGTCTGGGTGGCCTATGCGCTGGATGAATGGCTGCGCGGGGGCATTATGGCGGCCCGTTGGTTTGGGCTGGGCTGGGTGAAAGTGGCGGTGGCATCGCGCAAGCGGGTGAAACTGGCAGCGTCCTGATCGATAGCGCCGAGTACAACTGGAGATCCCTATCGCCATCCGGATGTCGAAAGGTGCGTTCAAACTGGAAGCCCAGTTTGCCAAGCAGCGCCTGTGAGGAAAAGTTGTCAAGTCGGGTAGTGGCAACTATGTGGGGCATACATAGAACACCGGTGGCGTACCGAAGAATGGCCGACGCCGCCTCCAACGCAAACCCTTGCCCCCAATACCGGGGCAGAAACGCGAAACCCATATCGGGACAGTCCAAATAGTCGCGCTTTGTCAAACCGCAAATACCCAGCGCACACCGGGCTTCCCGCAACTCGACAATACAGTGGCCATAACCAAGACGGTCATACATCGACAGCGGGCCTTTTGCAATGTACTGACGCGCATCTTCCACCGTTCGCACTCCGCGGTCACCAATGAACCGGATCCACGACCGATCATTCAGCAGTTGCAGCATGAATTCGACATCCGTGGTGTTCACAGTCATGCGTCGGATTACAAGGCGTTCAGTGACGAGGGTCTTCATGGGTCAGGTGACTTCTGTATTCGGGGCGGTGCCTTCGCAGACCGCTCGCGCAATCGCATTGCGCTGTTGAAAAAGGTCTTTTCGCAATAGACGCCAACCATTGCCCCCATGATGGCAATGACCCACCCAAACAGTACGATCCCATAAGCAAGGGTGAGCGCAAGAAAAATCCACACAGGCCCATCACCATGCACGCAAGCATGCACAACCAGGGTGACCGTGTAAGTGACCAAGGCAGCACATGCACCGCGTCGGGCACCCAGAACCGGCGTTCTTTGCGCCCAGCGATGGCGAGTGATCATTTCCACGGTAAAGAATGCCACCAACGCTGCCAGCACGCTGAAAAGAATGCTGTTCAGAATCGCAACCGAACCCCGATTGCTGTGAAACAAGTACACCGGTCCCAAGGCCGAACCGAAGGCGATCATTGCAGCAAGTGCCGATGCGTTCTTTCGTGGGGACAAATGCATGGGGGTAGAAACGATTTAGACACGCGTCAAGCCGACACCCAATGCCCCCAACAGGGCCAGCAACACGACCGCACCGAACTTGTGCTGGAGATGATCAAGCCGGTCAAAACGGTCCCAGTTTCCCAAGTGCGCGGCCTTGGCGCGGGCAAACACCACCCCTACACAGACGACATTGGCCAAAACCGCCAGCAAGCCCAGCGCAACCTTGCCACGCAGCCCTGGGTTCGGCGCAGCGTGCAGCAGCATCATGCCCCCCGTCGCAACCACGGCGGCAAAAGCCGGGATTTCGATCCACACATCCACCCGTTTGTGGAGGTCGGCCAACAGCAATTCATGCGACCGCCCGCGACCCAGCAAAGCACGTTCAAACAAGGCTTCCGTGAGAACACATCCAAGCCAAAGCCCAATAAACAATAGATGAATCATTAACAACATGGCTGGGACTGTGCCAGAAGAGACTTGCGGAGTCTTGAACAATTCCGACATCGATACACTGCCCGGTATGCGGTGGACCGACAGACTAATCAAAGAGCAACATGGGCGCGATGCGCCCACCGTGGCAGCCTTGTTGGCACCACATTCGGCGCTGGCAACGTGCGTGCGTGCCTACGTGACACGCAGCACCATGGGAGCCACACTCGGCGCGGTGGATAGACTGAATCATTTTCCGGCGACACCGACCTGCGCCATCACGTGGTTCATACGGGGTGACTATGCGCACATCGACCAGGGCAGCGGCCTCATCACCAGCAATTTGCCACGCCCCGTAATGTTCACCGGCCCACACACACAACCCACCGTCAGTACCAATCCGGGTGAAATGGAGGCATTCATCGTGTTGATGCTTCCAGACGCTTTGCACGCTTTGACGGGGCTGGACATTGCCGCGCAGGTCGACCGCTACCGCGATCCGGCTGACGTGCTGGATGCAGACTGGGTTTCCATGACCAACGCGGTGCTGCATGCAGCCGACAACACGCAACGCATTCAGATCATTGAAGATTTTCTGCTGCCAAAGTGGCAGTCGCTTGGCCAGACGACGACGCCCGACACGGCTTTTCAGCGCTGGGCACACGGCGTTAAAGACCGCGCCGCAATGCACGCGCAAGGACGCAGCGAGCGCCAGATAGACCGCCGAATCAAAGACTGGACCGGACTGCCCATTCGACAATTGCGTGGTATGGGTCGTGCAGAGAGCACCCTGCTTCAGGCACGCGACGCATTGTCCGCAGATGAATTGAAATGGGCCGACATTGCCGCAACGATGGGCTTTTCCGATCAGGCGCACCTGAGTCGCGAGTTTCGCCGAATCACCGGTTTGAGCCCGCGCACGTTGAAGGAACGACTCACGCAAGAGAGCTATTGGATGTACCAAATCTGGACATGAACAGCTTTGCCGCTTCTGCAACCCACTTCCCCCACCATGAACACAAACCATCCAGAGCGCCCGAGCGCACCACACGCGCCGCCCCTTTCCGCAATGGTCGTTCCCAGTTACTCGCCAAGCCGCCCGAGTACGCTGGTGACGGTCTTGAAGTGGACCAAAATTCTCACTTCCATGGCGATTGCCCTGGCACTGGTGGTGGGTCTGTGGGGCCATTCCCGCTGGACCCGAATTGTGCAAGGGCACTTTCAGGCGCTGGAGGCGTCAACCCTGCCCGCTCCGGCGCGTCCAGAGCGCTATCACGAGGCAGACCTGGCCGCACTTCCCCCCGTGGTGAAACGCTACTTTGGTGCGGTGCTCAACCCCAACCAACCCGTGGTGCGGCGGCTCTACATGGAGCAGACCGGCACGTTCAACGGCAGCTTCCAAAAGGCGCAGTGGGAGCCTTTCGCTGCGCGCCAACGGGTGTCAACCAAGCGCCCCGGCTTTGTGTGGGACGCTTCCATTCGCATGCCGCCGGGCATCTCGGTGCGCGTGGTCGATGCATACGTGGGCGGTATGGGCATCTTGCAGCCTTCGGTATTCGGATTGCTGGATCTGGGTGGCAGCCAAGGCACGCCGGACATTGCGCGCGGCGAGCTCATCCGGTTTTTTGCCGAGGCAGTCTGGTACCCCACTGCCCTGCTTCCCAGCCAGGGGGTGCAATGGGTGGCCGTCGATGACCAAACGGCCCAGGCCACGCTGACCGAGGGTCCGCTGTCGGTCACACTGACTTTCCATTTCGATGCCCAGGGCCTGGTGCAGCGGATCAGCAGCACCGAGCGCAGTGCCATGGTCGATGGCGTGATGGTGCCCATGCCGTGGGAAGTGGTGGTTTCGCGCTACGAAACACAAAGCGGCATGCGGGTCCCGCACGAGGCCGAAGTGGCCTGGGTGAGCCCAGCAGGCCGCGTTCCGTATTGGCGCGGAAAAATAGAAAAGTTTGACTACGAATTGCCGCGCTAACCGGCGCACCGGCGTGCGCCTTTTTTAACCTGCAGTGGAGGGACCGTTGCTGGCCGCCTTGCCCAGTGCGGCACGCCCAGAGCCGTGGTTGACCGACCAGGGAATGTTGGCGGTCTGGTCGTAGGGCTTGGCCTTGGTAAACAGGGCCTGCCAGAAGAAGCCACTCTGGAAGATGATGACTTCAAACAGGATGTAGCTCTGTGAGCTGGAGGACAGCCACAGGTTGTAGGTGGGGTAAAAAACGAATGGCGAGGTCAGCAGGGGCAGCACGATGCGTTCCACCTGCACCGACTCCAGCCCCCGGCCCATGTTGAACAGGTCCCAGTAGTAGTTGGAGAACATGCCCATCACCATCCAGCAGGCAAGGTGCCACACGAACACGATGCCGTGGTTGCGGGCCAGCAGGCCAATCCAGGGCGCTGAATTTTCGTCCGCGTTCACGATGAGAACCATAAACGTACCCGTGGTAACGAGCACCACGAAGTAGACAACCATCAAAACTTTGAGCGCTCTGGACATGGACCCCCCGGGGAAAAGATTCGCGCTATCTTACCCGGGGTGAATGCTTTATCCGACCAAACGAACACCGGTCTTGGCTTGCAGGTCTTCGCGGCTCACGCCCGGAGCCAGTTCAACAACCTTGAGGCCTTCGGGTGTCACGTCCATCACCGCCAGATCGGTGAT
>CAZDDK010000124.1:0-9316 GCA_964504185.1 uncultured Rhodoferax sp.
GACATGCCCAAGAACATCGAGGGCTACTACCAGGAGACCGGCCGCGCAGGCCGCGACGGGCTGAACGCCGACGCCTGGATGGCCTACGGCCTGCAGGACGTGGTGAACCAGCGCCGCATGATCGACGAAAGCCCGGCGGGCGAAGAGTTCAAGCAGGCCATGCGCGGCAAACTCGACGCTCTGTTGGGCCTGGCCGAGGCCAGCGACTGCCGCCGGGTGCGGCTGCTGGCCTATTTTGGAGAGACGTATGGAGACGGCCCGCCCGCCGCCGAGCCGCTCCAGGGCGGGCACGGCCCCCTTGGGGGGCAGCGAGGACACGACGCGCCGGGCGCGGGAGCCACCTGCCAGAACTGCGACAACTGCCTGAACCCGCCCACCGTCTGGGACGGCACCGACGCTGCACGCAAGCTGCTCAGCACCATTTACCGCATCCAGCAGTCCAGTGGCATGTCGTTTGGTGCGGGGCATGTGATGGACATCCTGCGGGGCAAGGCCACGGAAAAGGTCACCCAATATGGCCACGCCACGTTGAGCACGTTTGGAATCGGTGCGGAATTCAGTGAAATCCAGCTGCGTGGCGTGCTGCGCCAGCTCATTGCCATGGGTGCCGTGGCGGTGGATGCGCAGGCGTTTAACACGCTGCACCTCACACCGGCATCGCGCGCGGTGCTGCGCGGCGATGTGGCGGTGGCGTTGCGCGAGTCGGCGTCCCACCCGGCCAGCCGCAAGTCCAAGCGGGCGGGCGCGGGTTCGGCGGCAATCAAGGCACCGATTGCACTGGATGGTGATGGTTTATTGCGCTACGCAGCGCTGAAGGCCTGGCGGGCCGAAGTGGCCAAGGAGCACAACCTGCCCGCCTATGTGATTTTTCATGATGCCACGCTGGCGGCACTGGCCAAGCGGGCTCCCCAAACGCTGGACGATCTGCAGGGGATCAGCGGAATGGGAGCCAAGAAGCTGGAGGCCTACGCGCAGGAGGTGCTGCGCGTGGTGTCCCTGGGCTGATCAGGCAGCCAGGGGCCGACGGAAGCAGCTTTCGTAGGACATGGCCGCGCCCGACATGGTGTTTTGCAGCCGCGCAATGGCGCGGCGGTGGCAGGTGCCGCCCTTGGCGTCTTGCAGATGCTGGCTATGGTGCTGGATGAGGGTCTGCAGCTTGGAGCGGCAGGCGTCCAGCACGCCGGCAAAGTTCAACGCGATGTAGGCGGAATGGTCAGCGTTGGTGTGACGGAATTCGTCGGACCAGTAGTCAAACAGTTGCCATTGGTAGGTGCCTTTTTCGGGTACCTTGATCGTCGCTTTGTTCATATCAGCAGGTCAAAATGGTGGAACAAGGACACTCTTTCCGGTTGCCAGAGTGGTCCGGGGGGACCACTTTGGGTGCCGATTAGGCGTCCGCTCCCACCTATGACGCATGACCCCGCCCGCTGGTTGACAGCAGTCTCGCAAAACCTGCACGCGGGCGGCATAGGGGGCCGCACGCAGGCTGCATTCAGGCCTGGCGCAGGGAAAAATGGGGGAAAAGTCCCTGAAATGCCCGTACCACATCGGCGGGCAGGTCCGTTTCGGCCAGCGCACCCACCCGCCCGGCCTGCAATGCCCAGCTGCGCACACCCCGCTCGGCAAGGTCCAATGCCATGGCCACGAGTTCGCCCACGGGAAACAGGTCGGCGTGCCAGGTCGTGCGGCATTCATGCGGTGTGCCACTGGCCAACAGCAATCCAAGCGACTCCTGCACGGGGATGGCACTGTTGCGCGCCGCCGAGACGGCCGCGTAGCGCGACCAGGGGGCCTTGATGTCCAGCCCCACCCAGTCCAGCAGTGGCAGTGCGGTGGCCAAGCGCTGGGGGTACATGCCTGCGGTATGCAGGGCGGTCTCAAAACCCAGGGAACGGGTTTCGTCCAAGGCGGCCGACAGAGCGGTTTGCAGGGTGGGTTCCCCGCCGGAAAAAACCACCCCATCCAGCAAGCCCGCGCGGGTGCGCAAGAACGCCATGACCTGCGGCCAATCCAGCGCGGTGGCGGCTCCCGCAGGGATCAGATCCGGGTTATGGCAATAGCCACAGCGCCAGGGACAGCCTTGGCAAAAAACCACGGCAGCCAACCGGCCCGGAAAGTCAATGCTGGTCAGGCGGGTCAGGCCGCCCACCCGAATCCGGTCTGCAGTGTGCGCGCTGTGTGCCGCCGCCCCAGCGGCCGAGCCGATTGCCTCCAGTGGAGTGGCATCAATCCGCACTGCGGCGCTCGGCAAAGAACTGGCGTTCCTGGTGCTCGCCCTGCTTGCCAATGTTGAAACTGGCCACCGGGCGGTGGTAGCCCATGACACGGGTCCAGACCTCGCAGGGCTGGCGCTCGGCGTCACTCAACTGGATGGCGGCGGCGGTCAGGGCGGTGTGTTCGATAGATTGGTGGTTCATGTGGTGTCCTAATGGTAGTGAGTGTTGCTATGAATTTTGTAGCTAAACACCTAGATTATTCGCGGGCTAGATGCCATTTACGCCGCTAACAGTTGGCGCTTCGCCGCCAGACGCTCGGCATCGCACACCGGACAGAACGGGTGCTCCCCGGCCAGGTAGCCATGGGTGGGGCAGATCGAAAAGGTCGGTGTGACCGTGATGTAGGGCAGGCGAAAGCGGGTCAGCGCGCGCTTCACCAGGTCGCGGCAGGCCGCGCCACTGGACAGGCGCTCGCCCATGTACAGGTGCAGCACGGTGCCGCCGGTGTACTTGGATTGCAGCGCTTCCTGGCGTTCCAGCGCCTCAAATGGATCGTCAGTGAAGCCCACCGGCAGTTGCGAGGAGTTGGTGTAGTAGGGCCGCTCGGCGGTGCCGGCCTGCAGGATGGCGGGCCAGCGTTTTTTGTCTTCCTTGGCAAAGCGGTAGGTCGTGCCCTCGGCTGGGGTGGCTTCCAGGTTATAGAGGTGGCCGGTTTCCTCCTGGAAGGCCACGATGCGCTCGCGCACATGGTCCAGCAAGCGCAGGGCCAGGGCCTTGCCCTCGGCGCTGGTGATGTCGTGCCGGTCGGCGCTGAAATTGCGCACCATCTCGTTGATGCCGTTCACGCCCAGCGTGGAGAAGTGGTTGCGCAGCGTGCCCAGATACCGCTTGGTGTAGGGGAACAGGCCCTGGTCCATCAGGCGCTGAATCAGCTTGCGCTTGGTTTCCAGGCTTTGCGTGCCGAGTTCGAGCAGGCGGTCCAGCGCGGCCAACAAGGCCGGTTCATTGCCCCGGTGCAGGTAGCCCAGGCGTGCGCAGTTGACGGTGACCACGCCCAGGCTGCCGGTTTGTTCGGCACTGCCAAACAGGCCGTTTCCGCGTTTGAGCAACTCGCGCAGGTCCAGTTGCAGGCGGCAGCACATGGAGCGCACCATATTGGGTTCCAGCTCGGAATTGATGAAGTTCTGGAAGTAGGGCAGGCCGTACTTGGCCGTCATCTCGAACAGCGCGGCGGCGTTCTCGCTCTCCCACGGGAAGTCGGGCGTGATGTTGTAGGTCGGAATGGGAAAGGTGAAGACCCGGCCCTTGGCGTCGCCGGTGGTCATGACGTCGATGTAGGCGCGGTTGATGAGGTCCATCTCGGCCTGCAGTTCGCCATAGCAAAACGGCATTTCCACACCCGCAATCACCGGCACCTGCTCGCGCAGGTCCTGCGGGCAAGTCCAGTCGAAGGTGAGGTTGGTAAACGGGGTTTGCGTGCCCCAGCGCGAGGGCACGTTCAGGTTGTAGACCAGCTCCTGGATGCACTGGCGCACCGCGGCGTAGTCCATCGCGTCCTTGCGCACAAAGGGTGCCATATAGGTGTCAAAGGACGAAAACGCCTGCGCACCGGCCCATTCGTTTTGCAGCGTGCCCAGGAAGTTGACGATCTGGCCCACGGCAGAACTCATGTGCTTGGGGGGGGCGGCCTCCACCTTGCCGGGCACACCGTTCAGGCCCTCGTGCAGCAGTGTGCGCAGTGACCAGCCGGCGCAGTAGCCGCTGAGCATGTCCAGGTCGTGGATGTGCAGGTCACCGCTGCGGTGCGCCTCACCGATCTCGGGCGTGTAGACGTGGGACAGCCAGTAGTTGGCGGTGACCTTGCCCGACACATTCAGGATCAGCCCGCCCAGGGAGTAGCCCTGGTTGGCGTTGGCGTTGACCCGCCAGTCGGCGCGCGACAGGTATTCGTTGACGGAGGACTCCACGTTCACCAGCGTCTGGTGGTCAGCGCGCAAGGTGGCGTGGCGTTCGCGGTAAACGGCGTAGGCGCGCGCGGTCTGGAAGTGGTTGGCGGCGATCAGGGTCTGTTCGACCACGTCCTGAATCTGCTCGATGGTCGGTGCCTGGCCGTGGAAACGGTGAATCAGCACCTTGCCAACCTGGGCGCACAGCAGGGCGGCCTCGTCGTCGGCGAATTCGCCGCTGGCCGCGCCCGCGCGCACCAGGGCGGAGAGGATCTTGGCGGCGTCGAATGGGGCGCGCTGGCCTGCGCGCTTGATGACCTCGCGCGGGAGGTGAATGGGGGAATGCTGCATGGGGGTCTCCCGGAGTTGTTGTGGGTCGATAACACTACCTATAGTGTGCACGATACCAATCAAACGCTACCTATAGTTTGATCTTGCACAACAAACCCTGTGAGCAGATGTAACAACTCCCCCGGGGCCTTAATCCAGAAAGCCCATGCTTCGGGCGTCGCGCACCTCGGGTTTGATGCGGTGCTCGGCCTCCAACTGCTCCAGGAACTCGCTGGGGGCCATCGCCAGGTCCAGGATTGCGGCCTGGCGCTTGACGGCGGCGAAGTCTCCGATGCAGAGCTGGTCGAGCTTGGCCAGCCGCTGTTCCAACACCTTCCCCACTCCGAGGGCATCCCCCCCACAGGCCTCGGCCACAAACAGGGCGAGGCGCTGGGCGCGGGTCAGCGGCTGGAATTCGATCTTGAAGGTGAAGCGGCGCAGCGCCGCCTGGTCAATCCGCTCCATCAGGTTGGTGGTGCAGATGAAGATGCCGCGAAAACGCTCCATGCCCTGCAGCATTTCGTTGACCTCGGACACCTCATAGCCACGCTGGGCGGCGCGGCGGTCTTGCAAAAAGCTGTCCGCCTCGTCCAACAACAGAACGGCGTTTTCGCCTTCGGCCTCGCGGAACATGGCCGCCATGTTCTGTTCGGTCTCTCCCACGTATTTGCTCATGAGGTCACTGGCCTGGCGAATGTGCAACGGTTGCTCCAGGGTGGAAGCAATGTGCGCGGCCAGGCCCGTCTTGCCGGTGCCGGGGGGGCCGTAAAAACACAGGGTACCGTGCCCCCGCGCCCGCAGTGCCTGCACCACCTGCGGAATGTCGAAGCGGCATTTTGCATTGAGCCAGGACAGGTCGTAGGCGCAATGGGACAGGGTGCCCCCGGCGTCGCTTGTCCGGTTTCCCAACGCGTGATCGGCGTTGCGGAGCTGCCGCTCCATCAAGGCCTCCAGCGCACTGGCCGCCAGCGGCTGCGCGTGGTCCTGGGCCAGCCCCGCAAACCGGGCCGCCGTGCGGATTTGCGCCGGTGTCAGCCCTTTGCGCCCGGTCAGCCGGGCCACAAAGGCGTCGGATACGGGCACACCGGCCAGGGTCTTGCGCACCAGCTCCTCGCGCGCACCGGGTGGCGGCGATTTGAGCTCCAGATGGTAGGCAAAGCGCCGACGAAACGCCGGGTCGATTTGCTCGATGCGGTTGGTTACCCAGATCGTGGGCACGGCGTTGGATTCCAATACCTGGTTGACCCAGGCCTTGCCGCTGACGCTGCCATTGCCGGGCACTACCTTGGTCTCCGCGCGGGCCATCCACTGAGCGGCTTCGCTGGACAGCGGCGGAAACACATCCTCCACTTCGTCAAACAGCAACGCCGCCTGCGTGCTGCCCTTCAGGAAGACCTGGGCAATCTGCAGGGAGCGGTAGCGGTCGCGGCCACTGAGAGAGTTGCCATCGCGGTCGGCATACTCCACTTCAAACAACTCCAGCCCTGCGGCCTGCGCCACCACCTTGGCCAGTTCGGTCTTGCCGGTGCCCGGCGGTCCGTACAGCAGCACGTTGATACCCAGCTCCTGGCGGCTGACCGCATGCGCCAACAGGCGGCATAGCACCTGCACGTCTTCGGCCACAAAGGAAAAGTCCTGCGCAACCAGTGTGCTTTTGGTGGACAGCCGGGTGAATACCGCCATCAATTCGGCCTGGTCACGGTACTGGCGCATTAGTACCGGGGGCAGCTTTTCACTGACCTTCATCAAATCGGCCAGGTCCGTGATGTTGTGTTCGGAAATCAGGTTTTCCACCAGCCCGATGCGCTCCAGGCGCGAACCCGCGCGCAGGGCCTCGGCGACCTGGTCCGGGTTGACGTGGGCCACCTCGGCAATGGCGGCGTAGGCCTCGGGTGCGTTGTTGACCTTGAATTCCACCAGGATGCTGCGCATGTCACGCTGGTAGCGGGCCAAGGTGCCGTACAGCAGCAAGGCGCGCTCGGCCTTGTTCAGCTGCAGCAGATCGGCCAGGGCATTGATGTTTTTTTCCACCAG
Source organism: uncultured Rhodoferax sp. (assembly GCA_964504185.1). Taxonomy (GTDB): domain Bacteria; phylum Pseudomonadota; class Gammaproteobacteria; order Burkholderiales; family Burkholderiaceae_C; genus Allorhodoferax. The sequence continues at coordinate 6,527 of CAZDDK010000124.1, forward strand.
CGTGGACTGCCGCCGGATCGAGCGGCTCAGCCATTCGCCCGTCACCCCCAGCACTGCGATCAGATCGCGCGGCTGGTCCTTCGCATATTCGTCCAAAAAGAAGTACAGCGTGGCTTCGTCATACGGGCCGCGCCAGGCTCCATGGCGGGCCAGGAACTCGGTGGCGTCCAGCGCCTCGTGGCCACGCCACAGCTCGTTGCCGACACAGCGCTGCGCCAAAAAGTCGCGCAAGCGCGACAGCACCGACACCGGCCACACCAGGTGACGCCCGGCCAGGCCGACGATGCCGTTGAAATCTCGGCGCACGTTCAGGCTGGCCCCGTGGCGCGCGGCCAGGGTCAGCACAAAGTGTGAGCACATCAGGTCCAGGACCGGTGCCTCCAGCAGGCCCGGCGAGGGAACCAGGTGTGCCCCCATGGGTTGGGTCAGCGAACGCTTGGCCATGCAGCGCCTCCACGTCAGTTGCTTACGGGGCCACCATACCGCAGTCTGGCGCGCTATGGAAGTCCCAGCAGGGGGTTTCGCCGACAGACCCTGGAATGCCGCACGCCAGAAAAATTCAGCACAATGGCGGCATGATTGAATACAACGACATCCTTGCGGCCGCACAACGGCTCCACGGCCACGTGCTGCGCACACCCTGTGTGGCCTCCCAAACCCTGTCCGACATCACGGGGGCCCAGGTCTTCCTGAAGTTCGAGAACCTGCAGTTCACGGCCTCCTTCAAGGAACGTGGCGCGTGCAACAAATTGGCCTTGCTCACGCCCGAACAACGGGCCAGCGGCGTCATCGCCATGAGTGCGGGCAACCATGCCCAGGGCGTGGCCTTTCACGCCCAGCGCCTGGGGCTGCATGCGGTCATCGTGATGCCGCGCTTCACGCCTGGCGTGAAGGTGGAGCGCACGCGCGGGTTTGGCGCGGAGGTTATCCTGCATGGCGACACGCTGGAGGAAGCGCGCGGCCATGCCTATGCCCTGGCCGAAGCGCGCCAGCTCACCTTTGTTCACCCCTACGATGACGAGGCCATTGCCGCCGGACAGGGCACCATCGCCCTGGAAATGCTGGAGGATGTGCCGGACCTGGACACGCTGGTGATTGCCATCGGCGGCGGCGGACTGATCTCCGGCATCGCCACGGGGGCCAAGGCCCTGCGCCCGCAGATGGAAGTGGTGGGCGTGCAGACTTCTCGCTTCCCCGCCATGTTCAATGCCATCAAGGGCAGCCAGCATCCGCAAGGGACCAGCAGCATCGCCGAGGGCATTGCCGTGGGTTCCCCGGGCCAGATTCCCATGGACATCATCCGCCAGCGGGTGGACGACCTGCTGCTGGTGGACGAAGGGGATATCGAACAGGCCCTGGTGATGCTGTTGGAAGTGGAAAAGACGCTGGTCGAAGGTGCCGGTGCGGTGGGCCTGGCGGCCCTTCTGAAGTACCCGCACCACTTCAAGGGCAAGCGTGTGGGCCTGGTGCTCAGTGGCGGCAACATCGACCCGCTGCTGCTGGCGGCCATCATCGAACGCGGCATGGTGCGCGCGGGGCGTCTGGCCCGGATTCGGGTGGGCGCGCGCGACGTACCCGGCTCGCTGGCCCGCATCACGGCCACTGTCGCCGAGGCAGGTGCCAATATTGAAGAGGTCCACCACCAACGCGCATTCACCACGCTGTCCGTGCAGAACGCGGAGATCGAGCTGGTGGTGCAAACGCGCGGCCACGCCCATGTGACCGAGGTCCTGGAGGTGCTGCGGCGTGCCGGATTTGACGCCCAACTGGGATAGCGGGCCTGCGCTGCAAGAAATGCCCGGCGTCGATAGAATGGCCCGCGAGACCGTTTACCTTTTATGAGGAGTCCGCATGTCCGCACCCGCCGCCCCAGCACCCGAGCACCCTGTTGACCCGGTGGAGGCCATCGTCCCGCTGATTCCCTTTGTGCTGCCCATCGTGGGCGGCGTGCTGATCTTCCTGCTGGCTTTCATCGCCGTGTCCATGGCCTGAATCTCGCCCGCCAGACTGTTCTTTGGGGTTCTTGCGGCATAGCGCCCGCAATGATGGCCCCGCCACTCCCCGTCTGAATTGCCAGCCAGCACCACGTTGGCTGGCTCTTTTTTGGCTTGCCCTGGCCACTGATGGGTTTTCGTGTCTTTCAGATTTTCATGCATAACCCCATGCGCTGTTTGCATAAACTTTGACTGAAACAGGCATGTAACCCGAGTACCGGTTCTTAAAATGGCGCTCCCGTGCCGTTTTCCTGTACACGACACCTGGGCCCGCACAGCGCATCCGCAGCGGGCTGGAAGCCGTTTTCTCAAAGTCAAAGCACCCACTTTCATTTTGGAAAGACGATTTTCAAACTAGGAGCTTTACTTATGAACGCACCCGTGATGCAGGGCCTGAATCTCAACGCCCCCAGCTACGTCAAAAATCCCAAGCTGATTGCCTGGGTGGCCGACATGGCCGCACTGACCAAACCCGCTGCCATTTACTGGTGCGACGGCTCAGACGAGGAATACCAGCGCCTGTGCCAGCAACTGGTGGACGGTGGTACCTTCAAAAAGCTCAACCCCGCCAAACGCCCCAATTCCTTCCTGGCCTGCTCCGACCCCAGCGACGTGGCCCGCGTGGAAGACCGCACCTACATCTGCTCCGAGAAGAAAGAAAATGCCGGGCCCACCAACAACTGGATGGCTCCCGCCGACATGCGCGCCCTGCTGCAAACCGGCAAGGACGGCGAAAAAGCCCTGTTCGACGGCTGCATGAAGGGCCGCACCATGTATGTGGTGCCTTTCTCCATGG
>CAZDDK010000125.1:0-9297 GCA_964504185.1 uncultured Rhodoferax sp.
TGTTGGCGACCCAGTTCCCCAGCCACTACGCCACTGTCCTGGCCTACCAGGCCGAACACGCCTGCCCGGTGCTGGAGGCGGAACAAACCGTCCTGGGCTTGGACCACACTACCGTGGGCCACGCCATGACCCGGCACTGGAACTTTCCCATCGAGTTCCAGGACGCCATTGCCGACCACCACGCCCCCCGCATGCCTGACGAAGACCCCCTGACCACCACGGTGCGCATGGCCAATGCCCTGGCCCACGGGGTGGCCGATACCCACAGCGACACCGCGCACACCGACCAGGCGCTGGCAGAGCTGGCGCAGGGCATGGGGCTGGAGGACGCTGCGTGGAACAAGGCCCTAAAACGCATCCGCACCGCCTTTGAGGGCGCGGTGTTGGCCGTTGGACTGTGAGGAGACGGCACCATGACTGAACTGCTTGACACCCTGCTGTTTGAGAACAACCCCGTGCCTGCCTTTGTCATCAACGCCGACCATGTAGTGACCCATTTCAACCGGGCGTGCGCCCAATGCCTGGGGATTGATGCCGCCGACGTGTTGCACAAAAAGGGCTTGGGGCATGTGTTCTACGGGCGCGAGCGCCCGGTCATGGCCGACCTGATTGTGGACGGTGCCATCAAGGAGATCATCGACGACCTGTACCAGAACAAGTACCGCAGCTCCCTGACCGTGCCGGACGCCTACGAGGCAGAGGGCTTCTTCCCCAACATGGGGCCATCGGGGCGGTGGCTGTTCTTTACCGCCGCACCGCTGCGCGATGCCAGTGGGGCCATCATCGGCGCGATAGAAACCTTGCAAGACATCTCGGAGCGAAAAATTGTTGAAGACGCACTGATGGTGGCGCAACTGGAGGTGGAGCAGGTGGTGGAAAAGCGCACGGCCGAGTTGGCGAGCGTGAACCAGACCCTGCGCGAAGATGTGCTGCGCAGGGAACAAATGGAACTGGCGCTGGTGGAGCGCAACGCCGAATTGAACGCCCTGAACGCCAAACTGAGTTCGGCGCAGGAGTCGCTGATTCAGTCAGAGAAGCTCGCCTCCATTGGCCAATTGGCCGCCGGTGTGGCCCATGAAATCAACAACCCGATTGGCTACATTTTTTCCAACTTTGGCACACTGGAAAAATACCTCGCCAATTTGTTTGAAATGCTGGATGCCTACGAGAAGGCGGAGTCCAGCCATGGCAACACGGCCATTCTGAGTGGCCTGGCAACGCTGAAAAAGAAAATCGATTTTGAGTATTTGAAAGAAGACATTCCGGTCCTGATGGGCGAATCCAAGGAGGGCATCGTGCGGGTGCGCAAAATTGTGCAGGACCTGAAGGACTTCTCCCATGTGGACGCCACGCAGGAGTGGCAATATGCCAACCTCAACCAGGGCATTGATTCCACTTTGAACGTGGTCAACAACGAGGTCAAGTACAAGGCCGATGTGGTGCGCGAATACGGCGTTCTGCCCGATGTGCAGTGCATGCATTCGCAGATCAACCAGGTGGTCATGAACCTGGTAGTCAACGCCGCCCACGCCATGGGGCCGACACGGGGCACCATCACCATCCGCACCGGGTGTGACAACGGCTTGGCGTGGTTTGAGGTGCAGGACAACGGGTCCGGCATTCCCAAGGAGGTGTTGCCGCGCATCTTTGATCCGTTTTACACCACCAAGCCCATTGGCAAGGGAACGGGCCTGGGGCTGTCCCTGTCGTACGGCATCATTCAAAAGCACCACGGCAGCATCGACGTGCACACCGAGATGGGCAAGGGCACCACGTTTCGCGTGTCCATACCCTGCGTGCAGAGCGGCGGTACACCATGATTGCAGACGACGACGACATCCTGCACATGCGCGACGATGAGCCATCTGTCGCCAGTGCACCCGCTGCCAACACCAGTCCGTGGTGCGTCTTGCTGGTGGATGACGACAGGGGCGTGCATGAAGTGACGCGCCTGGCATTGCAGGACTTCGTGTTCGAGGGCCGCCCGCTGGAATTGCTCAACGCGTATTCGGGCCAGGAAGGGCGCGCGGTGTTTCAGTCGCGCAAAAACATTGCATTGGCCATCATTGACATCATCATGGAAACCGAAGATGCGGGGCTGGAGCTGGCACGCTACGTGCGCACCGAACTGCACAACCGCTACACGCGGCTGGTGATGCGCACCGGGTTTTCCAACACCGCACCCGAGGATGCGGCCATTCGCGACTACGAGATTGACGACTACACGCACAAGACGGAGCTGACCGTCCAGAAGCTGCGCACCCTGTTGTACAGCAAATTGCGCGCCTACCGCGATGTGTGCCAACTGCAGCAACACGCGACCGCCCTGAGCGACAAGCTGTCTTCGGCACAGGAACACCTGATTCAGTCAGAAAAGCTGGCATCCATTGGCCAGCTGGCCGCCGGTGTGGCGCACGAAATCAACAACCCGATTGGCTACATTTTTTCCAACTACGGCACGCTCGACGGCTACCTGCGCGATCTGCTGGGGCTGCTGCAAGCCTATGAAGCCGCCGAATCCCATTGCAGCGATGCCGCCTGCCTGCAACACATTCGCAGCCTCAAGCTGGCCATGGACCTGCCCTTTGTGAAAGAGGACATCCCCACCCTGATGCGGGAGTCCAAGGAGGGCATCGTACGGGTACGCGGCATTGTGCAGGACCTGAAGGACTTTTCGCACGTGGACGCGCTGCAGGAGTGGCAGCATTGCAACCTCAACCAGGCCATTGAGTCCACCCTGAATGTGGTCAACAACGAAATCAAGTACAAGGCCGACGTGGTGCGCCACTATGGTGATCTGCCCGAGGTGCAGTGCATGGCATCACAAATCAACCAGGTGGTGCTGAACCTGCTGGTCAACGCGGCCCACGCGATGGGGCCACAGCGCGGTGTCATCACCATAGGAACCGGCAGCGATGGCACCAGCGCCTGGATCACGGTGGGCGACACTGGCAGCGGCATTCCGCCCGAAGTGCTGCCCCGCATTTTTGAACCGTTTTTTACGACCAAACCCGTTGGCAAGGGCACGGGCTTGGGGCTTTCTTTGTCCTATGGCATTGTGCAAAAGCACCACGGCAGCATCACGGTGAAGAGCGAGCCGGGCCGGGGAAGCGAGTTTCGTGTGACGATCCCCCTTCATCAAAAGGAACCCCATGACTGAGCCAGTACCGCCGGGTCCCGACAGCACGACCATACCGGCACCAGTTCCTGCCACGATCTTGTGCGTGGACGACGAACCCAATATCCTTTCCGCCCTGAAGCGGCTCTTTCGGGGCGTGGGCTTGCAGGTGTGCACGGCGGTGGGGGGCGCAGCAGGGTTGCAGGTGCTGGAATCCGAGCCGATTGACCTGGTTATTTCGGACATGCGCATGCCGGAAATGAGCGGCACCGAGTTCTTGCAGCAGGTGCGCCAGCGCTGGCCGGATACGGTGCGCCTGTTGCTGACCGGGTATTCCGAGGTCAGCTCCATCATTGAGGCCATCAACCGGGGCGAAATCTACCGCTACATCTCCAAGCCGTGGGACGACAACGACATCGTGTTGATTGTTCGCCAGGCGCTGGAGCGCAAGGCCATGGAGAGCGAAACCCGGCGGCTGGAGGCGCTGACGGCCGCGCAAAACGAAGAACTGAAAAGCCTGAACGCCAGTCTGGAGCAGCGCGTCGCCCAGCGCACTGCGGAACTGAGCACGGCCAACGAGAAGTTGAAGGCCAACTTCGTCACCTCCATCAAGATTTTTTCGACCCTGATTGAAATGCGCGGTGGCGCACTCGCCGGGCATTCGCGGCGGGTGGCGGACCTGTCGCGCAAGCTGGCTCAGCGGCTCAAGCTGGACAGCAAGCAGGTGCAGGATCTGTTTGTTGCCGGTTTGCTCCATGAAATTGGCAAGGTCGGCTTTAGCGACGAGCTGCTGTCCACCCCGTTGGGCGAAATGTCGCCGGCCCAACAGGACGCCTATCGCAACCACATCGTGCAGGCCGAGCAGTTGCTGATGCCGCTGCCGGACCTGAAAGTACCCACCGAGATCATTGGAGCGCAATTCGAGCGCTATGACGGAACCGGTTTTCCCGACAAACTGGCCGATCAGCACATTCCCTTGGCGGCACGCATCCTGGCCGTGGCAAGCGACTACGACAGCCTGCAAATCGGCACCATGACGCGCAAGAAGCTCACGCCCGACGATGCCAAGGTCATCATTGGGCACGGGGCTGGCAAACGCTATGACCCAGCCGTGGTCAAGGAACTGATGACATTGCTCAACGGCGACGCGCCCGAAACACCGGCCAAGAACAGCCGCCGCGAAGTGGCACTCACATCCGATGCCATGCAGGCGGGCATGGTGCTTTCACGCGACCTGATCACGCCCAATGGCCTGCTCATGCTGTCCACCAACCATGTGCTGGACGACCGGTTGATCCAGAAAATCAAGGACTTTGAGCGCTCCGGCGGTTTGGAGTTGACCGCGTATTTTTTCCTGAACTGAGGTCTAAAATCGGCGCGCAAACCCATCTTCCACCTTAGCCCGCACGGGGCTGCGCACCATGAACCCTGAACCCGCAAGCTCGCTGGAATCCGAACTGCACCGGTTGCGCGAAGCGCTCCAGCCCGGGCACGGTGCCGCACTGTCGCGCAACGTGGCCGATTTGCTGGCACTGGCCATTGAGCAAAGCCCGTTTGGCATTGTTGTGATGGATGTGGCAGGCCAGGTGGAGTATTGCAACCGCGCGTTCACCGCCATGTCGGGCTTTGCCTTGGCCGACATTGTGGGTGTGACACCGCACCCATGGAACCCGACCGAGACCACCGAGTCGATTTACAGCAGCCTGCTGTCGTCCCACGACCTGGGCGAGCCCTGGCGTGGCGACCTGCAGAACCAGCGCAAGGATGGCAGCATCTACTGGGAGCGCCAGATGGTCTCCACCCTGCGCGATGCCGATGGCAAGCACACCCACCTGATTGCGGTGAAGGAAGACATCAGCGAGCGCAAGCTCAAAAGCGAGCACTACGAGCAAACCCGCCGCCTGCAGGAGCAGGCCCTGGTGTCCAGCAGCAACGGCATCATGATCACGCGCAGCGACGATGACGACCACTCCATCGTCTACGTGAACCCGGCGTTTGAGCGCATCACCGGCTACCGCTCCGACGAGGTGATTGGCCTGGAGGGGCGCTTTCTGGTGCGCGACGACCTGGCCCAGCCCGACCTGGAAAACATTCGCTCGGCCCTGCGCGAAGGGCGCGAGGGCGAGGCCACGCTGCGCAACTACCGCAAGGACGGCTCATTGTTCTGGAACGAGCTGCGCATCGCGCCAGTGCGCGACCTGACCGGTGCGGCCACCACCCATTTTGTGAGCGTAATCAACGACGTGAGCGAGCGGGTGCGCTACCAGCAGGCGCTGGAGTACCAGGCCAACCACGACAGCCTGACCGGCCTGGCCAACCGCAATCTCCTGAGTGACCGCATCGAGCAGGCCATTGCCTGGGCCAAGCGCCACGAGGGCATCATCGGCGTGATGCTGCTGGACCTGGACCATTTCAAGCTGGTCAACGATGCATCGGGCCACCGCGCGGGTGACGCCTTGCTCAAGGAGGTGGCGCACCGCCTGAAGGCCTGCGTGCGCGAAACCGACACGGTGGCGCGCCTGGGGGGTGACGAGTTCGTCATCATCCTCACCGACCTGCCCCAGCCGGACGACGTGGACCAGATTGCCGAGAAGATTCTCTCCGCCCTGTCCCGCCCCATCGAGGTGGTGGGGCGCGACATTTTCGTAACGGCCAGCATTGGCGTGTCGCTCTACCCGCGCGACGGCGACCACGGCGAGATATTGCTGCGCTACGCCGACATGGCCATGTACCGCGTCAAGGAACATGGCCGCAACAGCGTGCGCCAGTTCATGCCGGAGATGGGGTCGTCGGCCATCAGCCGCCTGGACATGGAGGCCGCCCTGCGCCGGGGCCTGGAGCGGGGTGAATTTTTGTTGCACTACCAGCCCAAGATCGACTTGCCCAGCCAGCGCATCGTCGGTGCCGAGGCGCTGATTCGCTGGCAACACCCGCAGATCGGTTTGGTGCACCCGATCGAATTCATTCACCTGGCCGAAGACACGGGCCTGATCCTGCCCATGGGCGAGTGGGTGCTGCGTGAAGTCTGCCAGCAGCAGGTGCGCTGGCGCGCGCAGGGCCTGGCACCCACAAAGATTGCGATCAACATGTCGGCCCGCCAATTCCGCCAGGAGGACCTGGCCGAGCGCATTGCCGCCACCTTTGCCAGCACGGGGGCCGACCCCGCGCAGTTCATCCTGGAGCTGACCGAGAGCATGGTCATGCACGACGTGGACAGCACCCTGGTGGCGTTGCGCGCACTCAAGCAACTGGGGGTGTCACTGTCGCTGGACGACTTTGGCACGGGTTACTCCAGCCTGTCGTATTTGCGCCGTTTCCCGATCGATGAGCTGAAGATTGACCGGTCGTTCATCAACGACATCCACACCAACTCGGACGATGCCGCCATTGCCGGCGCCATTGTGGCCATGGCGCGCAGCCTGGGCCTGTCGGTGGTGGCCGAGGGCGTGGAAAACAAGGAGCAGGCCGAGCTGCTCACCCAACTGGGATGCAACCAGGTGCAGGGCTACTACTACGCCCGCCCCATGGCGGAAAGTGCCTTCTCCACCCAGCTGCACGCGCAGCAGAACGGGAATCTATGACCACCACGCTGAACTGGCACACCCTGCCTCCCGGCAAGCTGGCGCTGCTGCTGCAGCAATCGCAGTTGAACGGCTCCCGTGCGGTGGGTGCGTCCACCGTCTACCACCTGGGCGTGGACGGCCGCGAGGTGCTGGCCGTGTCCCTGCCCGATGGCCAGGCGGTCGTGATCGAAGCGCACCAGCCGCCGCGTGCCAAGCGCCGCCGGATCGACCCCCCTGCGGCGGTCAGCTGACCCGTTGGCGCACAGCCTGCACGGCATGGAGCCCCAGCAGAACCAGCCCCCCCGCCACCACGCCCACCACCCCATCGGCCAGCAGGGGCACTACCGTTTGCACCACACTGGCCACCAGGCCGGTGCCACCCAGCTGGGCGGTGAGGGCTTCAATCGCGTGGTGCACAGGGCCCAGGCCATGGACCAAGATGCCTCCGCCCACCAGGAACATGGCCGCCGTGCCGACCACGGTCAGTGTCTTCATCAGAACGGGGGCCGCACGCAGCAATCCCCGGCCCAGCGCCTGCACCCCGCGCGACCCCGGACGGCGGCTCAGATACAGACCCGCATCGTCCATCTTCACAATCCCGGCCACGAAACCGTAGACGCCAAAGGTCATTAGCAAGGCAATGCCACTGAGCACGGTCAGCTGGGTCATCCACGGGCTGCTTTGCACCGTGCCCAGGGTGATGGCAATGATCTCGGCTGAAAGCACGAAGTCGGTGCGGATGGCACCCTTGACCTTGTCACGCTCCAGCTCCAGCAGATCCACGGCCGGGTTCTCCAGGGCCTCGCGCAACACCTGCTCGTGGGCCTGGTCTTCAGCGTCGCTGTGCAGGAACTTATGCGCCAGCTTTTCGAAACCTTCAAAACACAAGTAGGCCCCGCCCACCATCAGCAGCGGCGTGACCGCCCAGGGAATGAACAGGCTGATGAGCAGCGCCGTGGGCACCAGAATCAGCTTGTTGACCAGCGAACCCTTGCACACCGCCCACACGACCGGCAGTTCGCGGTCCGCCGACACGCCCACCACCTGCTGGGCATTGAGGGCGAGGTCGTCGCCCAACACGCCGGCCGTCTTCTTGGCCGCAATTTTGGAAAGAATCGCCACGTCATCCAGGATGGTGGCGATGTCGTCGATGAGGGCAAGCAGGCTACTGGACATGGTGTGGGCAGGCAGCGGGAAAATACGCATTGTCGCAGCCCCGAGCGGGTTCAGAATGGTGCCATGCCCGCCGCATCCCCCGCCCTGCCAGCCCCCGCCGTACTGGACGTGGAGGCTTCCGGCTTTGGGCGCAACAGCTACCCGATTGAAGTGGGCTTTGTACTGCCCAACGGGCACGCCTTTTGCACCCTGATTCGCCCCGAATCGCATTGGACCCATTGGGACGCCCAGGCCGAAGCCACACACCACATCCCGCGCCGGCTGATTCTGGAACGCGGCCTGCCCACGGGGGATGTGGCTCGCGCCATCAACCGGCAGCTGGCCGGGCACACGGTGTACTCCGATGGCTGGGCCCACGACTACACCTGGCTGGGCGCGCTATTTGACGCGGCGGACATGACGCCCGCCTTCAAGCTGGAAAATCTGCGCGCCCTGCTCGACGAGGACCAGGCCGACCGCTGGCACGCGGTCAAGGCCCAGATCAGCAGCGAACGCGGTGCCCAGCGCCACCGCGCCAGTGCCGATGCCCGGTTGCTGCAACTGACCGTGCTACGGCTTCGTAACTTGTATTGATTGCCAGGAGACTCACCCCATGTCCATCACCCTGCCCGTCGCGCTGGGCTACGAATTTGAAGTCAAGGCTCCCTTCAAGGAGGTGTTTGACGTGCTGGCCGATGTGCCCACCTCGGCCAGCTTCTATCCCGGTGTGGACAAATTGGTCGATCTGGGCGGCGGCACCTACCGCTGGGAGATGGAAAAAATCGGCCTGCCGCAAGTCAACCTGCAAACCGTGTATGCCTCCAACTATGTCGCCAACAAGGCCCGGGGCACCGTGGTCTGGACACCGGCAGACGATGCGCACAGCAACGCCAGCGTGGCGGGCAGTTGGCACCTGACGGACCACAAGACCTCCACCAAGATCGTGCTGGATGTGCAAGGCGAACTGCATATCCCCCTGCCCGCGCTGATGAAGCTGGTGGTGGAGCCGCTGGTGGAGGCTGAGTTCGAGCGGCTGACGGAACAGTACATTGCCAACCTGATTGATCGCTTTGGCGGGGAGGTTGAGTAATTGCTATTAGTTTTGTAGCTATATCGCTAATTAATACGCGGGCTAGCGGGTGTTTTTGTTCTGTGCTTTTCTTTACTTCCTCACGTCCCCCCTCACACCCCCCGCCCTCTCTCGCCCCCGCCGGGGCGAAAGAGGGAGCCTTAACAGCCGATTTGGCCTTGTTTTTGAAGGTGGGACGTACACGTGCAATGGCCAACGCTTCTTTTTTTCACGTTGAACGTGCCACCTTAAAAGACGCGGCCAAATAGGGCTGTTCGGCTCCCCTTTCCGCCCTGGCGAGGGTGGAAAGGGGCGGGGGGGATAGGGGGTGTGTTAACTAGGAGCCTGTCGGACTTTCCCCCTTCTCTTTGGGCGAGATAGCCTGGACAATT
>CAZDDK010000126.1:0-4030 GCA_964504185.1 uncultured Rhodoferax sp.
AAGATCTGGTCGGCGAAGCCGACCTGGCGGCGCGCCTCCTGGCGCGTGTCGAGCTGGCCGGCGGCGTGCTTGGCGTCGACCAGGGTCACGATCGAGTCGAGCAGGTAGCTCTCGGCGATCTCGTCGTCCATGAAGAAGGTTTGCGCCACCGGGCCGGGGTCGGCCAGGCCGGTGGTCTCGATGACCACGCGCTCGAAGTCGAGCTCGCCTTTGCGCCGCTTCTCGGCCAGGTCCGACAGCGTGGAGCGCAGGTCCTCGCGGATGGTGCAGCACACGCAGCCGTTGTTCATCTGGATGATCTGCTCGCCGGTGTCGGCGACCAGGATGTCGTTGTCGATGTTTTCTTCGCCGAACTCGTTCTCGATGATGGCGATCTTCTGGCCGTGCGCCTCGGCCAGCACGCGCTTTAACAGCGTGGTCTTGCCCGAGCCCAGAAAGCCGGTCAGGATGGTGGCGGGAATCAAACTCATGGGGCAATCCAAAATTCAGCAGGTGGGGAGTGTACTGGTCTATTCAAGACGCATCGCTTACAAGAATGCGAGGCCCACGTTGCCGCCGGGCCGCCCCAAGGCAAGACTTGGGGTTTTGCCAAAACGCGGCCCCGTCGGCGGGCAGGGAACCACACGCAGCGGGCGACCGTGGAGGCCACAACTACTTGCGCATGACCACCAGGCCCTTCAGGTACTCGCCTTCCGGAAAGGCAATCGTCATCGGATGGTCCGGCGCGCCGCCCATGCGCTCACAGATGTAGCCATCCACACCAGCATCCGAGCCTGCGCCGGCCACGATTTTGTGAAACAGGTCGGCACTGATACCCCCCGAACAGGAGTAGGTGAACAGCACGCCACCCGGCTCCAGCAGCTTCAGGGCCAGGCGGTTGATGTCCTTGTAGGCGCGCGAAGCCCGCTCGGCATGGGCCACGGTGGGCGCAAACTTGGGTGGGTCGAGCACGATGGCGTCAAACGTGCGCCCCTGGTCCAGAAAGCGGCGAAGCGAGGCGTTCACATCCGCATCCAGAAACTGGGCTTGATCGGTATCCAAACCATTAAGGGCCAGGTTGGCCCGTGCCTGCTCCAGCGCCAGGGCGGAGGAGTCGATGGACGTGACCTCCGAACCGGCAAAGCCCCCCGCGCGCAGCCCGGCCAACGCGGCAACGGTAAAGCCGCCGGTGTAGCAATAGCAATTGAGCACGCGTCGAAATCCCAGTCGGCGGGCGTAGTCGGCAAACTTCTTGCGGCTGTCGCGCTGGTCCAGGTAGAAGCCGGTCTTATGGCCCTCGGCAATGTTGAGGGCCAGCTTCCAGTCGTGCTCGCGCAGCACCAGGTCGGTGGGGCCGTCGCCGCGCAGCCAACCCGTGACTTCGGGCAAGCCTTCGAGCGCACGGCTGCTGGCGTCGGAGCGCTCATACAGCCTCGTCAGGCCGGTCTCCCGCAGCAGTGCATCGGCAATCACGTCTTTCCAGCGCTCCACACCGGCGCTGGTGAATTGCGCCACCAGCGTGTCGCCATAGCGGTCCACGATCAGCCCCGGCAGGCCGTCGGACTCGCCGTGGACCAGGCGGCAACCATCACTTTGTATGTCAAATCGTGCTCTAGCCCTCACGGAATTTGATATGGCTGCTATAAAAAACGGAGCATCTATGCGCTGAATTTCATCAAAGCTCCAGACCCGGGCGCGGATTTTGGAACTGGGGCTGAAGGCGGCCCAGCCGAGGAAGGCCCCACTGTCGGACTCCACCCGCACAGTCTCGCCGCTGTCGCCACCGCCCTTGGCGATGGCCGATTCAAAAATCCAGGGGTGGCGGCGTTGCAGGGAGCGCTCTTTGCCGGCGCGCAGTCGAATGGTTTTCATGGGAGTATTGTCGCTTGCGTGCACAAATGAAAATGCACATGCCCTATCAGGCTTGGGCCCAAGCGCAGAGTGGCTGCCGACCTCCCCGCCCTAGTGTGTATGCCGAGTGAAGATTTACATATTACAAGCCAAACGTCTTGAAAACAAAACCTTTGACTTGGTTCCGCGCATCGTCTCTGGCCGTCCGGTTAAAACTCACTGTCACTCCGTATGTCATGCATTTGCCCATGGATTCGCCGTATTCCTTTGACGAAACCACAACGTTGTCAACCGAAAAAGTCATGCTATCGAGGTCAACAGCTCTCGGATAGCACTTTTTCCATACTTGAACGCGAGGCAAATACAGCGAAGAACGTGCGCGCTCCACATCAAATCCGTGTGTCGCATCGGAATAGACCTTGAACATGACGTTGTTGCCACGGCTTTTGAGATCCGCAATAAAGGCGGTAGTAGCTTCGACGGATTGATAGTCATCGGAGTCGCCCATCAAATAGAGCATTGGGGTGGTTGTAGTGCCCGACATGATGTACCCACCGTACAGAACAACGCTAAGTGCGAACTTCACGGGGTTCTCTCCGAGCACCCCCTTTCGAATGTTTGGATAAGTTGAAGTCATTGCGGCACTACCACCTCTTGAAAATCCAATGACACCAATTCGATTGGTATCGACACCGGGTTGTTCTGATACAACTTTCAATGCCCTCAAAGCATCCGCAGACGATGCGGCATAGTTGAGTTGCGATTGATCACTAGCCGTGTTTTCTATTCCCCTTGGCTTAAAGCTGTCTACAACAAATGTAGCAATGCCCATGTCCAAAAAGAACTTTGACCAGTCCCACGTGGAATTGTTAATCCCACCGCTACTGTGCATGATGACCATCACAGGTACGCTTCCATTTGCATTGGTCGGCCGCGTAAACACCCCGCTGATCTTGTCGGTGTATTGAGCGCGATGCTCTAGGATCGCGGGAAATCCCTGCTTGCGGTTCATCGAATTGAACTCGATAGTGGTCTGCGCAATTGACGCGACAGATGCAGCCAGAAGAGCGATTCCAACAATCGTGCGGCGAAGTTCGAATTTCATGATTGATCTCTGCTGATTAGTGAATTCATATATTGAAGCTTCTCCGGAGTTGACCAATCTGCGCATCGCAGCCATCCCCCCTCAACCCTTCCCACTCTTCAACTTCGCCCTGGGATGGGCCGCATCATAGGCCCGGGCCAGGTGCTGAAAGTCCAGCCGGGTGTACACCTGGGTGGTACTGATGTTGGCATGGCCCAGCAGCTCCTGCACCGCGCGCAAGTCCCCGCTGCTTTGCAGCACATGGCTGGCAAACGAGTGGCGCAGCATGTGCGGATGCACCGGTGTGGCCAGTCCGGCCTGCAGGCTGCGCCCGCGCAAACGGGCCCAGACCGACTGGGCCGTGAGCCGCGTGCCGTTGCGGCCCACAAACAAGGCCGGCGTCACATCCGCTGCGCAGTGCGCGGCGGCGTGCACCGCCAGCCAGTCGGAGCGCACCGCCAGCCAGGCCTGCAGGGCCGCCAGCGCCTGGCTGCCCACCGGCACGGCGCGCCACTTGCGCCCCTTGCCGCAGACGTGGGCCTGGGCGTCTTGCAGGTCGATCCAGCCCCGCCCGTTCGCGCTGCCCTGCGGGCTGGCCTGGGCGTCC
Organism: uncultured Rhodoferax sp.; assembly: GCA_964504185.1. Lineage (GTDB taxonomy): Bacteria > Pseudomonadota > Gammaproteobacteria > Burkholderiales > Burkholderiaceae_C > Allorhodoferax. Next base: position 3,522 of record CAZDDK010000126.1, read on the forward strand.
AGGCCAACCAGTTCACCGACGCGCAAACCGCTGGAGTACAGCAGCTCCACCATGGCGCGGTCGCGCAGCTCCAGCAACGCAGCCTCGCCTGCCTTCGCCAGGGTGTTTGATGTTTCTTGGCTGTAGCCCGCGTCGGATGGACCTAGTACGCTATTATTTTTATAGTCCGCCAACTGCACAGCGGCGTCAACGCCCAGTGCCTTGGGCAGCGGCTTGGGGGCTTTGGGGGAGCGCACGTCCTGCACCGGGTTGGCGTCAACCCGGTGCAGGCGACCCAACCAGGCGTAGAAGCCGCGCCAGCCCGACAAAATGAGTGCAATGCCCCGCCCGCTGCGCCCGCCGCTGTGCATCTGCGCCACCCAGCGGCGGATATGCACGTTGCGCACGGCGGTCAGTTCGACTGGCACCTGGGTGGCAAAGTCCTGGAGCTTGTGCAGGTCCAGCGCGTACAGCTCGACGGTTCGGGCAGCCAACCGCTTTTCAACGCGAACGTATTCGAGGTAGCGCTC
>CAZDDK010000126.1:4130-9226 GCA_964504185.1 uncultured Rhodoferax sp.
CCCATGCCGCTGTGGAAGCGGTGCGGGTCGGGCGAGGCCAGCACCAGGAGTCCAAAGGCCGGGGCGTTGGCACCGGCCGTGCCGCCACGCAAAGGAATCAGCGCCAGCGAGCTGACCGTGGACGGGTCTTCCAGCCAGCCCACGGCTTCAAAGCCGGTGTTCAGGCCGCAAAATGGCTCGGTGAGCGACGAGGCAAATACCCGCGCGTCTTCGCTGACCTCCTGGGCCACGGCCAGGCCCGTGTATTCGCTTGCCACGCCCCACAGGCGCAGCCCTACCTGGGGCACGGAGAACTGGGTCTTGATGTCCTGCTCAATGACGCCGGGCAGCGCATAGAAGTCGCTGACCATGATCAGGCTGCGCGCCCAGCGCAGCACCTTGTCGGACAGCATCACGTTCTCGCTGCCGTGCCGCACCATTTCCATGATGCGCTGCTCCAGCGACTTGATCTTCTCACGCAGCATCTCCGCCTGGCGCTCCTGCAGGCCCACCGCGCGGTTGCTGTGCGGGCTGGTGAACTGCACGGCGGCCAGCAGTTCGGCGTGGCGCAAGAAGAAATCAGGCGTGTTGCTCAGGTAGTGGGCAATATCGTCTTCGGTGATGGGGTTGTTCAGTGCGTGGTTCATAGCGTGTCTGGTAAGTCAATTTCACCCTGGAAAACGGTGGTGGCCGGGCCGGTCATCAGCACCGGCGCAGTATCGCCCGCCCAGGCAATGCCCAGCACGCCCCCGCGGGTCTGCACCTCGACGGCGGGGTCCAGCAACCCCAGGCGAATGCCGGCCACCACCGCCGCGCAGGCACCACTGCCGCAGGCCAGCGTCTCGCCCACGCCGCGCTCATACACCCGCAGGCGGATGTGGCTGCGGTCCAGCACCTGCATGAAACCCACGTTCACCCCTTGCGGAAAACGCGGGCTGGCCTGTATTTGCGGACCCACTGTGGCCACGGGTGCGGCGTCCACGTCGGCCACCTGCAGCACGGCATGGGGGTTTCCCATCGACACAGGTGCTACACAAATAGGAGCGCCATCACCATGATTTACGCGGGCTAGAGGCCAATTTCCCCAATTTCCTTGGGGCTGAAAAGTCAATCCATCGGCATCAAACGGCACCTGTATGGGGTCCAGCACGGGTGCGCCCATGTTGACGGTGACACGGCCATCCGCCGTGAGCCGTGGCTCGATGACGCCTTTTTGGGTCTGCACCCGGATCACCTCCTTGGTGGTCAGGCCCCGGTCGTGCACGAAGCGGGCAAAGCAGCGCGCGCCGTTGCCGCACTGCTCGACCTCGGCCCCATCGGCGTTGTGGATCACGTACTCAAAGTCGATGCCCGGCGCGGGCGCGGGGCGCACGGTCAGGATCTGGTCTGCTCCCACGCCAAAGTGGCGGTCGCCCAGAAAGCGGTAGTGGGCTGCTGTGAGGCCCAGGCGGCCCCGCGTCTCGTCCAGCACGACAAAGTCGTTGCCGGCACCCTGCATTTTGGTAAACGGAATGCGCATGCGCTGGATTATCTCCTGTGCCAACGGTGGGCATCCCTCCACCGACTGCGCCTGGACGCTTGCTGCACAATCCCCATCATGGTCCGCCTCCCCCACCAATTGCCTGCGCACCCCAACCCTGCCCAGGCGTCCACCGCGCTGGACTGGCAATGCGTCCACCCCGTGCCTCTGACGCGCAACGTCATGCGCCTGACCGCGCCCAACCCCGGTCTGATGACCGGCCCAGGCACCAACTCCTACCTGGTGGGCGACGCACATGCCGGTTTCATTGCCATCGATCCCGGCCCCGACGATGCCGATCACCTCCAGCGCCTGTGGCGTGCTGCCGTGCATCCCGATGGCAGTGGCGGCAACATCCAGATGATTGTCTGCACCCACTCGCACCCTGATCACGCGCCAGGGGCCGTGCCCTTGAAGGCCCTGTGCGATGGACGGCCGCCCGTTCTGGGCCTGCCTTCGGCACCCACGGCGCGCGCAGCAAGCGCCTTCACACCGGACAGAATGCTACAAAATGAGGAGCTACTCAGGCTTATTTCACGCGGGCCAGGTGCCACTTTTTCTTTAAACTCTACGCTGCAGGTGATCCACACACCCGGCCACGCGGCAAATCACGTTTGCCTGCTGTTGGTGGAAGATGGCCTGCTGTTTTCGGGCGACCACATTCTGAACGGCAGCACCACCGTCATCGACCCGCCGGATGGCAACATGGCCGACTACCTGGATTCGCTGGACCTGCTGTTGGCCATATGCCAGGAGCACGGCGTGCAGTGCATCCTGCCGGCGCACGGCCACGTGCTGGGGGGGTCAAACGCCGCAGCCTGTAGCGCCATCAGCCATCTAAAGGCCCACCGCCTCAAGCGCGAGGCCAAGATCGCCGCCGTGGTGGCTGCCCACCCCGACGGCAGCGTGGACGACTGGCTGGCGCTGGCCTACGATGACGTGGAACCGCGCGTCTGGCCGGTGGCAAGGCGCTCGCTGCTGGCACATCTGGAACGTATCCGGGGACATTGCTAACCTTGATTTGCCCAATCTGGGCGGCGGGCAGCCGACACTCAAACCCTTTGATTTGCAGCCTCAACGCTGGAGGCAACCGACGCACAGCAAGCGCCGCGAGCGGCAACTGGCTGCTGTGTGTCCGTGTGAGCCGACCCGTTAGCCCGCTCACTCATAGTGGGTCCACATTCGCAAGACACGAACGACCCCTTCCTTGGTGAATACCTCATACACAATGCGGTGCTGAATGCTGATGCGGCGCGAGTAAGCACCAGCCAAGTCTCCGACCAACTTCTCATAAGGTGGCGGATTTTGTAGCGGATTGGTCGCGAGAATTGCAAGCAGTTCTTGTGCTTTCGGCTTGAGCCCGCTGGCGGCAAGCTTTTTGGCGTCTTTGAGCGCCTGCTTGGCAAAAACAATCTCCCAGCTCACCACTTGAGTGCCTTCGCACTCTTCGCTAACGGTTCAGCCATACCGGCTTTGATGGATTCGCGCATACCTGGCACCGCAAGCAAGTACAAAGTTTCTTGTATAGCACTCCAGTCTTCAGCCGACAGCAAAACAGCACTTGTTCGCTTTCCTGAAATGATGATGGGTTCATGAGACTGCGCAGTCTCATCAATGATTCGGTATAGATTCGCGCGAGCTTCGCTAGCGGTCAGTGCATGCATTTCGTTTCCTCTCGTATTGGGAAAAATGGTACGCAATTTCGTACGTACTGTCAATCCATGTGCTGAAAGTGGCTGCTGGTGGCGCGAAGAGTCCCCTTGGTGCGCTCACTGGGCTGACGAGTTGCACGACTGCTTCCGCCCCGTGCCAGACAACACCCGGTGCCACGAGCCTTTGACGGTGAGTCCGGCTGCACTACAGTAGCGGCAATGACCAAGCCCACAAACTCCGGTACCCTGCGCCTGCAACCCAAGCCACCCAAGCCCGCGCCTGTGACGCCACCGGCTGCAAGGCCGGCGGTTGCCGCCGCCCCGGCAGCCGCTCAGCGCCCCGCTGCCAAGCCACGCAAGCGCCCGGTGACAGCCTTGCGAACCAGGCCCCCAGTCCCGCCCCAGACACCACTCCCCCTGCCGAACAGCGGCGAGCGGCTGGCCAAGCGCGTGGCGCAGATGGTGCCGTGCTCACGCAGCGAGGCCGAGCAGACCATCGAAGGCGGCTGGGTGCGTGTGGACGGTCAGGTGGTCGAGGAGCCGCAGTTCCGGGTGGACAGCCAGACAGTCACCATCGACCCCAACGCCAGCCTGATCGACCTGACCAGCATCACGCTGCTGCTGCACAAGCCGGCCGACTGGGTGGACGGCACCGAGGAATCCCTGGCCAAGCTCAACCGCAACGCGCGACGCGCCGGCTTTGACGATGCCCGCAGCCTGCTCACCGCTGCCAACCACATGGACAAGGACCCCGCGGGCGTCCGCGTGCTGCAGCGCCATTTCAAGCACCTGGAAGCTCTGGTGCCGCTGGAGACTGCGGCCAGCGGGTTGATCGTGTTCACGCAGGACTGGCGCATCCAGCGCAAGCTCGATGAAGACGCCGACTCCATGGAGCACGAGGTGATTGTGGATGTGCAGGGAGAGGTTACCGAAGCGCACCTGCACCTGCTGAACCGCACGCTGGATTCGGACCGCGATCTGCCGCATGCCAAGGTCAGTATCAACAGCAGCACGCCCGAGCGCAGCAAGCTGCGCTTTGCCATCAAGGGCGCACACCGGGGACTGATTGCCTACCTGTGCGAACGGGCCCAGCTCGAGATTGTGGACATGCGCCGCATCCGCCTGGGCCGCGTCGCCCTGCGCGACCTTGCGCCGGGACAATGGCGCTACCTGGGTGCCAACGAACGGTTTTAGCGTAGTTTTGCCGCCGGGCCGCCCCAAGGCAAGACGTGGGGTTTTGCCAAAACGCGCCTCCTTGGGGGGCAGCGACCCGCGTAGCGTGGGGGTTCTGTTAGCTGGTGATGTAGTGCTGAAGCTGGCTGATAGTCAGTTCATGGTCGGCAATGATGTCGTTCATGATGTCGCGGATCGAAATCATGCCCAGCACCTTGTCACCGTCCACCACCGGCAGGTGGCGAATCTTCTTTTGGCCCATCAGGGCCAGGCAGTCCCGGGTTTTGACCGTGGGTGCCACCGAGATCACGTTGGCGGTCATGATGTCCTTCACCTGCGTGTCTTTGGACGACTTGCCGGCCAGCGCAATCTTGCGGGTGTAGTCGCGCTCCGAGAACACCCCCACCAGCTTGCCTGCGTCGAGCACCATGAGCGCGCCCACGTTGTGGTCGGCCAGTGTCTTGAGGGCATCAAACACGCTGTCTTGCGGGCCCAGGCTCCAGTTGACAGGGTCGCGCTGTTTCAGCAATTCAAGTACGGGTCGCATAGTGCCTCCTGTGTAAGAGATCAGACACAACCATACATCAAAAAAAGTGTGAAGCCCACCGATAAGCCGGATTCTGTGCACGAAAGTTGCCCTTCGCGTGACCACCATTACTCTGGGCCGCTGGTCACCCAGCGGCTCGGTGCTACCTACCCGCCAACTCCGGGGGCCCCGTCAACGTTGGCCTACTTGGTATTGCTGCGCGTAGAGATTGCCCGTTTCACCCGAA
>CAZDDK010000127.1:0-9102 GCA_964504185.1 uncultured Rhodoferax sp.
CGCACTTGCATGGGGTGCAAGGGGTCGAAGGTTCGAATCCTTTCACACCGACCATTACGAATGATGTGTGCCTTCAAACAGCAGTGTTTGAAGGCATTTTTCATTGCATTCGATGCTGCGCGACAAGCAAGAGGGTTGAAGCACATGAAACTGCGTGTTGGTGAAGGCTGGGACATTCATGCCTTGGTGGAGGGTCGGAAGTTGTTTCTTGGCGGGGTGGAAATTGCGCACACCAAAGGCCTGTTGGGACACTCCGATGCCGATGCGCTTCTGCACGCAATTACCGATGCGCTTTTGGGTGCGGCTGCACTGGGCGACATTGGTCACCACTTTCCCGACACGGACGCACGGTTTAAGGACGCCCACTCTGCAGCCCTCTTGGCTGAGGCGGCGCGGCGTGTTCGCGCCCAAGGCTGGGAGATTTCCAATGTGGACAGCACCGTCATCGCGCAAACCCCCAAGCTGGCACCGCATATTGGGGCGATGCGGCAGTGCATCGCCTTGGCGCTGGGGGTTGATCTGGCGCAGGTGAATGTAAAAGCGAAAACAGCAGAGGGAATGGGACCGGTGGGGACCGGGGACGCTATGGAGGCGCGGGCTGTGGTGTTGTTGCAGGGCAATTGACCGATTTTCGGGGGCGTTGATTCGCGGTTCAGCGCGGGTGGTGGCAGCGGGGGATATCGGTGAGGGGTGTGTTTTGGGGTGCTCACTCCAGAAGAGCGGATCTACACTCGCGCCCTTGTTTCAACCCTCCGAAACCCCGTTATGCCCGAACCTACAAGCAGCCATTCTCATTTGTTGCAACCTCTGAACCTGGGTTTTACGACCCTGCGCAACCGCGTGATGATGGGGTCCATGCACACCGGGCTGGAGGACCGTTTCTACAACTACTCCAAATTGGCTGCCTATTTTCGCGAGAGAGCCAAGGGTGGTGTGGGACTAATCGTGACAGGGGGCATCTCGCCCAATCGCCAGGGCTGGCTGCTGCCTTTCGGCGGAACGCTGAGTTCAATTCTTGACCTGCCCAATCACCGGAAGGTCACCCAAGCGGTGCATGCGGAGGGGGGCAAGATCCTGATGCAGATCCTGCACGCGGGCCGGTACGGGTACCAACCCTTTGTAGTTTCCGCTTCCAGTATCAAATCGCCCATTTCACTGTTCAAACCCAAGGCCCTGACGGAGCGGGGCATTGAGTCCACTATCCGAGCCTACGTGCGTTGCGCCAGGCTCGCGCAGCGTGCCGGTTACGACGGTGTGGAGATCATGGGCAGTGAAGGGTATTTGCTGAACCAATTCCTGTGCGCGCGAACCAACCAACGCACCGATCGCTGGGGTGGATCCATTGCCAACCGCATGCGTTTGGCAGTGGAGATCGTGCGCCAGGTTCGGGCTGCGGTGGGAGCCAACTTCATCTTGATGTACCGCCACTCCGTGTTGGACTTGGTGGACGGAGGCAACAGTTGGGATGAGGTCGTTCAGGTGGCACAGGCGTTGGAGTCCGCCGGAGTGACACTCTTTAACACCGGCATTGGTTGGCATGAAGCACGCACTCCCACAATCGTCACATCGGTTCCGCGGGCTGCCTTTGCCAGTGTGGCCGCGCGGCTCAAGCAGGCCGTTTCGGTGCCGGTGGTTGCCAGCAACAGGATCAACATGCCCGACGAAGCCGAGGCGCTCGTTTCCAGTGGCCAGGTTGACATGGTGTCCATGGCGCGGCCCTTTCTGGCTGACGCCGATTGGGTGAACAAGGTTGCAGCGGGAAGCATCCACGACATCAATACCTGCATTGGCTGCAACCAGGCCTGTTTGGACCACACCTTTGTCAATAAGCGCGCCAGCTGCCTGGTGAATCCCCGCGCGGGACACGAGACCGAGTTGGTCTACCGCAAGACCCAACGCAGGAAGAAAATTGCCGTGGTCGGTGCCGGGCCGGCTGGTCTGTCGGCTGCCACGGTAGCGGCCGAATGCGGCCACGACGTTACCTTGTTTGACAGTGCAGACCGCGTGGGAGGACAGTTCAACATCGCCATGCAGGTGCCAGGAAAGGAAGAGTTTGCACAGACACTGCGCTATTTCTCCAGACGACTGGAGGTGACGGGAGTGAACGTGCAATTGGGCCAGCGTGTGGTGCGCGAGCAATTGCTGGGTCAGGGTTACGACGACGTGGTGCTTGCCACCGGAATTGTGCCGAGGACTCCGCGTATTCCTGGAGTGGAGCGCTCCAACGTGCTGTCCTACCTGGATGTGCTGCAACGCAGGGTTGTCCCGGGAAAGCGCGTCGCCATCATTGGGGCGGGTGGTATCGGCTTTGATGTGGGCGAGTTTTTGCTGCACGACCCTGCGATTGCGCTCCCGGTGTCAATTGATCACTGGTGTCGGGAGTGGGGGGTGGATCTGAAAGCCACGCAGAATGGTGGGTTGGTTGCCCCTGAGGCGGCCCCCCCGTTTCGCCAGCTCTATCTGCTGCAGCGCAAGACCACACGCGTTGGGGCGGGCTTGGGCAAAACTTCGGGCTGGGTGCACAGGGCAGTGTTGCAACGCAATGCGGTGGAAATGCTGGCCGGGGTTGAGTACCTGCGCGTGGATGATGAGGGGCTGCATATCACCGTCAACGGTGTGCCCCGTGTCCTGGCGGTGGACCATGTGGTGTTGTGCGCCGGTCAGGAGCCATTGACGGAGCTGATGCCTGCAGAAGGCAGCACGCCAATGCCCGGAGCGCCGCGCTTTCATCGGATTGGGGGGGCAGCGTTGGCGTCCGAGCTGGATGCCAAGCGCGCTATCCGGGAAGGTGCCGTGCTGGCTGCCAGCTTTTAATCAGGCACCGGTGACCCGTTTGAGCCGGATGTTGGCCGATAGCCCGCCCGACGATGCGTTGGTCAGAGAGAATGCGCCGCCCAAGCGTTGTACGGTTTTCTCCACGATGGCAAGACCCAGTCCCGCCCCGTTGGCGGCGGTGCGCGCAGTTTCGCCACGGTAGAACGGCTGTGTCAGATTGAGAAGTTGCTCCGCGGCGACCCCGATGCCGTGGTCGCGTATTTTGATCAGTATCCATTTGTCACGCGAAACAGCGGCAATATGGATGCGTGCGATGCCAGTGTCAGGCGACTTTCCATAGCGCCTGGCGTTTTCCAGCAAGTTGGTCACAATGCGGCCCAGCTCAACCTCATCGGCCAAGACCAGGAGGTTGTCTTCCAGTTGCACCTTGATCCGAACATCGGGTTGGTTCTGATAGGAGTAGGTGCAGGCGTCCACCACATCGGCCAGTCCCACGGGAACCAGCTTTTCCTTTTCTGGCCGTGCGTAGTCCAGAAACTTACCGATGATGGCATCCAGCTGGGCAATGTCGGCGGCCATATGGGCGCGCGCATCCAGATCGGCAACGCTCATTTCGGTTTCCAAACGCAGGCGAGCCAACGGGGTGCGCAGGTCGTGGGAGATGCCTGCGAGCATCACGGCGCGGTCTTGTTCCACTTTGGCCAGGCGTTGCGCCATGCGGTTAAACCCAATGTTGACTTCCCGGATTTCTCCGGTCGGTACGTTTTCATCGAGCCGGCTGGCGTCGAAGTCGCCTTCCCGTACACGGCTGGCAGCAAAGGACAATTCCTTGAGCGGACGGTTGATCAGCCCGGCTATCAACGCCGCACCCGCTAACGAGAGTGCAGCAGCCACCACCAGCCAGGCAATCCAGGTTTTGCTCCCGGCGAGGTTGAAGCGTTCCTGGTCGGTCTGAAACCAGTAGTTGTCGCCGTTGATGACAAAGCCAATCCACAAGCCCGGCTGGCCATTGACACTGCTGGCGAGCACGGTGCCGTTGCCCAGCCGTCCACTCAACTCGCGCGCAATTTCACGGCTGATCGCATCGGTTTCGTAGGCGATGTAGCGATCGGAAGGTTCACGAGGCACGATATGCAAGCCTTCCTGGTCACTCATCGTCTTGAGCAAGGACGTGCGTGCAATGGCATCCGCATGGAGCAGGGCTGCCCGGCTCAGGTTCACCAAAGAAGCCAGCTGCTGTGCAGTTTGCATGACCCGGGGTTCAAATTCCAGGGTGCGCAGAGTCTGCAGCCATGCCAAGATGCTGCCCAGCAACAACAGGGCGAGTAAAAAGAAGGTGCGCCAAAACAGGCTGAGACTGGCCCGCCTGCGCTGGCTGGGGCCAAGCGTGTCATCGGCCAGGGCTGCGGGGGCGCTGTCCGGGGTGTCTTCGAACTCGGTCGGCGTTTGCGTGTGTGTCAATGGTGCAAGTACCGCTATCCGGCGACGTCGTCGGGGACAAAAACGTAGCCCACACCCCATACCGTCTGAATGAACCGAGGTGCAGCGGGGTCGGTCTCGATGAGCTTGCGCAAGCGTGACACCTGCACATCCAGGCTGCGGTCAAAGGGTTCAAACTCCCGGCCCCGAGACAATTGCGCCAACTTTTCACGTGACAAGGGGACTCTGGGATGGCGCACCAGCGCCTTGAGCATGGCAAATTCTCCAGTGGTGAGCGTCAGCTCATTGCCATCCTTGTACAGGGTTCGTGCTGCCAGATCAAAGGTGAAAGGGCCAAACTTTGCCACCTCGTTCTCGGTGGATGGTGCGCCTGGGACTTCGGGCGTCGGGCGTCGGCGCAATACCGCGTTGATGCGCGCCAGCAATTCGCGGGGATTGAATGGTTTGCCCAAGTAGTCATCGGCCCCGACTTCCAGGCCAACGATGCGGTCAATATCCTCGCCCTTGGCCGTGAGCATGATGATGGGAGTCAGGTCCCCGCCATGGCGCAAACGTCTACAGATGGAGAGTCCGTCTTCACCGGGCATCATCAGGTCCAGAACAATCAGATCCGCCGTCTCGCGCATCATGATGCGGGTCAAGGCTTTTCCGTCTTCTGCCAGCAATACGTCAAATCCCTCCTGGGCCAGGTAGCGCCGCAGCAAGTCGCGAATACGGGTGTCATCGTCAACCACCAGAATCTTGTTGGGGCGCGAAGTAGAAGTCTGCATAGCGGTGGACCTGGCGATAAATGTAACAACCCCGATTCTGCGCGGGGTCGGGCCAGCGGTCCTGCAGAAACGGGGGCGGTTGACACAATGTTACAAAAACCGGGCTTGGGCACGGCAATCACCGCAGTCCAAATGTCTCCAGGGGGTGCGCACGCCGCATGTCCCACAATCCGGCTGCGCACCTGTCATTCCGGTGTCATACTTCAAGGGCGGCACCGTTCGGTGGCGCAATTCTTTGGGCGCCAGAGCATGTTCGACAACCCTGCTTTTTCCAACACCCGATCCATGCTGGCAACTGGCGCACTGCGTGCCTCGGATACCTTGGGGCGTTTTGAGTTGCGCAAGGTTTTGGGACAGGGCGCGCAGTCCACCGTTTGGCTGGCATTTGATCCGCGCCTGGAACGGGAGGTGGCCATTAAAGTCATGCGGCCGGGCAGCGGCTCTGATGCCCAGGCCGTGGCCCAATGGCTGGACGAGGCACGCAGTGTGGGGCGTGTCAAGCATCCCAATATTGTTCCAGTCTATGAGGCAGACATTCAAGGTCCACACCCCTATCTGGTTTTTGAGTACATCGCGGGCAACACCCTGGATCAATTGCTAAAGCAGCGTGGAGCCATAGGCCCCCATGAGGCGGTCGCGTTAATGATGGATGTGCTGGACGCGGTAGCGGTAGCCCATGCTGCGGGCGTGATTCATCGCGATTTGAAGCCCTCCAACATTTTGGTGGATGGTGCCGGCAGAGCCCGCGTGATGGATTTTGGGATCGCTGCGCGCATCCGGGACAACTCTCAAACGGATCCAGCCGTGCCCCACGCCGGCACGGTGGGCTACTTGTCGCCCGAAGCCGCTAATGGTGCGTCACCGGCCGCGTCCATGGACATTTTTTCTGCCGGAGTGGTACTGGCCGAGTTGCTGCTGGGGCGTCCGCTGATTGAAGAACGGGACCCCCACCGTGCGGTGTACCGCGTTGCACATGAACAGCTGGTCCTGCCTGACGACGCCAGCCCCGACATCGATGACCGCCTGCGTGCCATCGTGGCGCGGGCGTTGGCACGCGAGCCGGATCAGCGATTTTCCTCGGCCCAGGCCTTCCAGCAGGAGCTGGAGCAATGGTCCAAGCCAGAGGCCACCGTGGCCCCGTCCGAGAGTGGTGGTGCCAGCAGTACCTTGGATTTCCTGCTGCGCCGCATGCGCCACAAAAGCGATTTCCCCGCACTGTCGGATTCCGTGGTGCGCATCCAGAGCATGGCCAACTCGGAGACTGAGAGCGTCAACAGCGTCACCAACCAGATTCTCAAGGACGTGGCATTGACCAACAAGCTGTTGCGCATGGTCAACAGCGCCCACTATGCCCACCGGGGCAGCATCAATACGGTGTCGCGGGCGGTGAACCTGGTGGGTTTTAACGGCATTCGCAATATGGCGCTGAGCCTGGTATTGCTGGAACACATGCAGGACAAGGGGCACGCTTCCCAGCTTAAAGAGGAGTTCCTGCGCTGCCTGATGGCTGCCTCGATTGGTGGAGAGCTGTGCCCGGTGGCAGCCGAGGGGGAAGAGGCCTTCATTGGGGCCATGTTCCAGAACCTGGGTCGGTTGCTGGTGCAGTTTTACTTTCCCGAAGAGGCTGCCCAGATTCGCAACCTTGTCCAGTCGCCCCGAGATCCCCAAACGGAGGCCGCTGCGGCGGTCACCGTGCTGGGGCTGAGCCTGGAAGACCTGGGAGTGGGAATTGCCAAGGCCTGGGGGCTTCCGCCGGGGATGCAGCGTTGCATGCACAAGCCCACCAGCGCCCCTCCAACGCACGCCCCCGTGGACGCCACGGAGCGCATCCGCTGGATTGCCACGGCGTCGAATGAAATGGCCGATGTGCTGCTGCACAGTGATCCCAAAGAGCTGGACGCGCGGTTGCAGGGCGTCACGCGCAAATACGCGGCGGCCATGGGGGTGTCATCCAAAGATGTACAGGCGGCAACGGTTACCGCCCGCCAGAAACTGATTGAATTGGCGGCCGCCATGGAAATCCGGGTAAAACCGGGCTCGGCAGCCGCCAAGTTGCTGGCGGCACCCGGTACGGGCAACGCTGCCGCCGCCAAGGAACGACCCGCCGGCGAAACCCAGGGTTTGGCCGCCTTTGAGCTGCACGCCACCAACACGGCGATGGCCGACGGAGCTGCCAACCCGCCCCCCAAGGATATGCGGGTGACGGACACGCTGACTGCAGGGATTCAAGACATCACCAACGCCATGGTGGAGGACTTCAAACTCAGTGATGTGTTGCGCATGATTCTGGAAACCATGTTGCGCGCCATGCATTTTGACCACATCATCTTTTGCATGCGCGATGCCAAAACCGAGACCATGATCGGGCGATTTGGCCTGGGCAATGGCGTGGAGGCGCACGTCAAGAGCTTTCAATCAAAGTTAAAAGGCGGCACACCCGATCTGTTTGCGGTTGTGTGCAACAACGGTACCGACACCATGATCAGTGACGCCACGTTACCGCGCCTCGCACAACGCCTGCCACCCTGGTACCACAAGGGACTCAATGCGTCGGCATTCCTGTTGCTGCCCTTGATGATCAAGGGGGCCCCATTTGGCTTGATTTATGCCGATAAGAAAACGCGCGGAGCATTGGAACTCGACGACAAGGAGTTGGCCTTACTGCGCACCTTGCGCAACCAGGCAGTGATGGCATTCAAACAGTCCAGTTAGGCGATGATTGAGCAGGCAAAGACAATAGTCACCGGGGAGGAGGGCAGATGGACCAGAGCGACAACTTGGCGAGTGCCGTTTTAAAGGGGCCGATCAAAATCCCGGGGCGCGTCGAATACCGCGTTGAAGGTCGCATTTTGCGCACCACCGCAGTAGGGCCCTTTCAAAACGAACTGGTGGCCGCCATTCCACAAAGCGTGGGGGACCTGATTGCCAAGCTGGCGTTGCAAGGCAAGTGGGGGCAGATCATCGTGTTTCAGGTCAGTGCGGCTTGTACCGACGCCGCGCTGCAGGAGTTTGCCCACTACTTGCGGTTGCGCTACCAGAACCCTCCCACAAATCCCGTGACCGCCCTGGTGTTTCGCCCGGACTTGGATGACGGTGCCCACATGGCCCCCCGGTATCTACAGTGCTACCAGGATGCAGGCATCCACAGTGCCGTCTTTGGGGACTACTCGTCGGCCGTGCAGTGGGTGCAGGCCAATATCAGCCAGACCTCGGAGCTCATGCAGTGGAAAGAAGACTACCGGATTGGCGATCCCGCCATTGACGAGCAACACCAGGAGCTGTTTAAGCGCGCGGCCACCATCATTGCCGCGATTTCACCGCAGGGGCAGGCACTGGGGGTGATACGCCTGTACCAGTACACCCGCACCCATTTCTCGCACGAAGAAGAACTGATGCAGCGCATTGGCTACCCCGATTACGAAGCGCACTGCCGCATGCACCAAAAACTGCTTGCCCGGCTGGACGAGATATCGGTGCAGGTCTCGGCAGGCAACCTCATCAAGGCCGAGTTGGAGGCGTTCATTTCCCGATGGTTGCTCGACCATATTGTCCTGGAAGACACCAAGCTGGCCACCTTCGTCAAGGACCATTGACGGCGCAGGCGCTGGCCCTGCGCGCCCGCAGTCAAGGGGATTCCATGTGGCTGGAGAGTTCCAGCCACCGGTCTTCCAGCGCAGCCAGTTCGTCGTTGACCGCCTTCAGGTTGCGCCCGATCTCGGCAATTTCCGAGGGGTGTGGGTTGGTTGACAGGCGTCCCTCGCAGGCTGCCCCCTGGGCATTGAGATCGGCCATGCGCGCCTCCACCTCTTGCAGCTCTTTTTTCAGTTTGGGTGAGGTGCTCCCCTTGAATTTGGGCTTGGCGGGCTCCACCGGGGGCGCGGCCTTGGCCGGTGCCCGGCTGGCCTCCTTGGCTTCTTCGCGCTGGCGTTTGGCTTCGTCCAGCAGGTAGCGCTGGTAGTCGTCCAGGTCGCCATCGAAGGGTTCCACGCCGCCGCGCGAGACCATCCAGAATTCGTCGCACACCGCGCGCAGCAAGGCGCGGTCGTGGCTGACCAGCATCACCGTGCCTTCAAACTCGTTGAGTGCCATGGACAGCGCCTCGCGCGTGGCCAGGTCC
>CAZDDK010000128.1:0-9065 GCA_964504185.1 uncultured Rhodoferax sp.
GGTCGGCCAGGGTGCGCACCTGCAGCTCAAACTGCGACACATCGCACGCGTCCAGGCTGTAGTGGCCGCTGTTGTGGGGGCGCGGCGCCATCTCGTTGACGACCAGGCTGCCGTCTTCGAGCACAAAGAATTCGACGCACAGCACCCCCACATACTGCAAGCCATTTGCTACTGATTTTGCAGCAGCAACTGCAGATTCCACGAGGGCTAGAGGCAGATTTCCCTCATAAACTTCGGTCACGGCCAGAATGCCGTCGCGGTGCAGATTGCGCTGCACCGGCAGGTTGACACAGCTGCCGTCGGCCCCACGGGCGACGATGACCGAGCACTCCAGCTGCAGGGGCAGCATCTTCTCCAGTACGCAGGGCACCTGCTTCAGGTCGGTCCAGGCAGCGGCCAGCTCGTCCGGCGTGCGCACACGCACCTGGCCCTTGCCGTCGTAGCCCATGCTGGCGGTTTTGAGGATTCCGGGAAGTAGGTTGGCCCCCACGCTCGAGTCGCCTGTCACTGCCGCCAAATCCTGCGCCGTGCGAATCACCGCGTGGGGTGCCACCGGCACGCCGCAGGCGGTGAAGTGCGCCTTCTCCCGCGCACGGTCCTGGGCAATGGCCACCGCCTCGGCGGCGGGTGAGACGGTGCGGCCCTGCGCCAGCTGCGCCAGCGCCTGGGCCGGTACGTTCTCGAATTCGGTGGTGATGGCCACGCAGCGCTCGGCCAGCGCCTGCAAGCCCGCAGGGTCGGTGTAGGCGGTCTGAATGTGGTGGTGGCTGACCCGCCCGGCGGGGCTCAAGGGATCGGGGTCCAGCACGGCGGTGAAGTAGCCCATTTGCTGGGCAGCGTGCACAAACATGCGGCCCAACTGGCCGCCGCCCATGACTCCGAGCGTAATTTCAGGGGGCAGCGACCCGTGCAACGGTGGAGCGTGGGGGCTCATAAAGCGGGGGGCACCGTCATATTGCGGGCCACTTCGGTCTGGTGGGCGCGAAATGCGTCGAGCTGCTGGCGCAGTGCGGGGTGGTCGGCTGCCAACATGGCCACCGCAAACAGCGCCGCATTGGCCGCACCGGCCGCACCAATGGCAAAGGTGGCCACCGGAATGCCCTTGGGCATCTGCACGATGCTGTGCAGCGAATCCACGCCCGACAGGGCCTTGCTCTGCACCGGCACCCCCAGCACCGGCACCGTGGTCTTGGCCGCCAGCATGCCCGGCAGGTGGGCGGCACCGCCGGCACCGGCAATGATGGCGCGCAGGCCACGCCCGACCGCACCCTCTGCGTAGGCAAACATGTCATCGGGCATGCGATGGGCCGAAACCACGCGGGCCTCGTGGCGGATGCCAAACTGTTGGAGAATCTGGACTGCATGTTGCATGGTGTCCCAGTCCGAGCTGGAGCCCATGACGACGCCGATTTGAATGTGTGTCATCCCCTAATTTTACTTTTTCGCCTCCATGATCAACGTCACCATAGAAAACTTCGAAGCGGAAGTCGTCGCCGCATCCCTGCAGGTTCCCGTGCTGGTCGATTTCTGGGCCCCGTGGTGCGGCCCGTGCAAGGTCATCGGCCCGGTCCTGGAGCAACTGGAGACCGAATACGCCGGGCGCTTCCGGCTGGTCAAGATTGACTCGGACGCGCAACAGGAACTGGCCCAGGCCTTTGGCATCCGCTCCATCCCGACCTGCGTGCTCATGGTGGGCGGCAAACCGGTGGATGGCTTCATGGGGGCCAAGCCGGTCGGCGAAATCCGGGCCTTTCTGGACAAACACGTCCCCTCCGCCGACATGCTGGAGGCCGAAGCCGACGCCGAAGACGCCCAGGCGCTGATCGCAGCGGGTGACCCGCAGGCCGCGTTGCACAAGCTGCACGAGGCCCTGAGCATCAATCCCGGCAACGACGATGCGCGCTACGACTATGTGAAACTGCTCATCGAAAGCGACATGCTCGACGACGCCGAGGCCGCCCTGGCCCCGGCGCTGGCGGAAATTCCGCGCCAGCTGCGTTTTGAGGCCCTGGGGCAGTGGCTGGCGTCCATCCAGTTCGTCAAGACCGACCCGCGTGGCACCTGGGCAAGCGCCCAGTTTGACGCCCTGATTGCCGCCAACAAACGCGACTTTGACGCCCGCCTGGCCAAGGCCCGGGTGCTGATGGTGGGGGGCGACTGGACCGCTGCCATGGACGAGCTGCTGGAAATCATCCTGCGCGACAAGGCCTGGGGCGACGCGCTGCCGCGCAAAACCTATGTGGCCATTCTGGAGCTGCTGACGCCACCCAAACCCAAGGCCGATCCCCACGCCACGGGCAAGCCTGCCGGTGGCATCGAGATCGCCGGCAAAGCGGTGGCGGTGGAGGACCCGCAGGCCCAGCTGGTAGCCGCCTACCGGCGCAAGCTCAGCATGGCGCTGAACTAGGTCCGTACCCCCGCGCGGCACCATCGGATCCATCGACCACAACAACAGGGGGAACGGGCCATGGCCTTGGTGCTGGAGGGTTTGGGTGTCGTGCTGCTGGCACTGGCCGGTCTGGTGGCGTTGTTTCTGGGGATCGCCGTGGTGCGCCTGCAGCGCCTGCGGTGGCAACCGGTGGCCTGCCGAGCGGTGGCGCGCGAAACCATTCCACCCGGCGTGCGCCACACGCTGGACTTGGGCGGCCAGCCACTGGCGGCATGGGGCTTTGCCTACAGCTACAGCGGCACCACCAACCGGGCCCTGGTGAGCGCGCACGACGAGCCCCTGTTCTTCGATGTGTACCAGCATACCGACGGTCACACCCACGCCATGGTGACCCCCTCCGCCGAACCCGAGGCGCACCAGCCCTGCACCCTGCAGCTGATGACCTGCCTGACCAATGGCAACAACTGGGTCACCCTGAACTGCTACCGCCACATGACGCCCCTGGAGGTGCCCCGCTGGCGCGTGTTTGACGACTACCTGCCCACCTGGGACCTGGCCTGGGCGCGCCACCTGGAGCGGGTGCAGGTGGCCCAGGCCCGCATCTGCACGGACGGCCTGGAGGTGCGCCGCCGCGTGGCGCGGGCCTTTGAGAAACTGATTCCGGCCCTGGTGCACCAGGGGCGACTGGTTGCGTCCGACGGCGGGCCGCACTACCGCCTGCGCGTGTCGGCGGCATGGCGCATGGCGTGGGACTTGTTGCTCGGCCAGCTGCGCACGGCCTGGGCCCGGCGCGGCCAGAACCACGCCCACACCACGGCGGACCTGCCCGGTGCGGCTGCGACCCCGCCGACACCGGCGCAGGGCGTTGACGCCGACCTGCAGGCCTTTGAAACCCAGCGCACCCTGCTCCGCAACACCGCGCCCACCAGCGCCCGGCGCAAGTGGCTGGTGTTCCTGGTCACGGGACTGCTGTTCCTGCTGGTTGGCGGATGGTGGATGTCCTGGTCGCTGGTGCCCATCGTGCTGGCCGTGGTGGCCCTGCACGAGGGGGGGCACTACCTGGCCATGAAGCTCACCGGCTACCGCAATCTCTCGGTGTTTTTTCTGCCCGGGCTGGGGGGATTGGCCGTGGGCGAGAAAATCGACGCCACGCCCATGGAGAAGCTGCTGGTCTACCTGGCAGGCCCGGTGCCCGGCATTGCCCTGGCGGGGCTGGCGTTCTGGCTGTCTGCGGCGGGCTACTGGAGTGGGCCGGCCTGGCTAAGCGAATTCCTGTGGGTGGCGCTGGCCATCAACTACCTCAATTTGTTGCCGCTGGTGCCGCTGGATGGCGGACGGGTCATGGAAACCCTGGTGTTCGTGCACCACCCGCGCCTGCGCTTTGCCTTTGCCGTCCTGTGCTGCGCGGCGCTGTTGGCGGCGGGCCTGCTGCTGGAGGACCGGGTACTGCAGGTCGTGTCCGTCATGATCGCCCTGGGCCTGCCGTCTCAGTGGCGGCGCATGCAACTGGACCAGGCCATCGTGCGCGACGCCAGCCCCGCCGTGGACGAACACCAGGCACTGGTGCGCATCTTCACGGCCCTGCAGCAGGTGCGCTTTCAGACCTGGACCTTCGCCCAGCGCTGTGCCGCCGCCACGGCCTTGCTGCCTGAACTCATGGGCCGGCGCCCCGGCACAGTGCAGACCCTTGGCGGTCTGCTGGTCTATGGCAGCTGCCTCGTGGCACCGGTCGCAGCCTTGCTGTGGGCGCAGCCCGGACTGGGACCGGCCCTGGGCGTGCTGGCCACCACCGCCCGCATTCCGGCCGATGACGTGCTGCCCGACCCACCCCCCAGTGCGGCCAGCGCACCCATAGACTGGTCCGAGCGCCTGGCCTCGCTGTCCACTCTGGCACCCGAGGCCCAGCTCGACATCTACCTGGGTGCCGCCCAGCAGGCCAACGACGCAGAAGACAGCGACGCCGCCCTGCGCCACTACCAGTCGGCCTGGGCACTGGCCCAGGGACTGGCGGCACGGGACCTGCGCCGCATCGACGCGCTGCAGGGCCTGGCATCCCTGGCCGAGGACGATGGCCAGCGCCACGCCTACTTGCACCAAATCGTCACCGCACTGGAGCAACCCCTGGGCCAGGAGCGGCTGCGCGTGGCAGCGGCCAAGGAGCAGTTGTCCTACGGCGAGGTTTCACCGGCCGAACGGGTGGGGCTGCTGCGCCAGGCCCTGCAACTGCGCCAGGTGGCACTGGGCACAGATGACGCCATTGCCACCACCCGCTTGCTGCTGGCCCGCTCGCTGGACGACAACGCCGACAGCGCAGAAGCCGAAGCGCAACTGCGCGCCCGCGTGGCCGAACTGGCACCGCCCGGTGGGGAAGACCGCTCCCGCCAGGCCCTCCACCAGCGCGTGCGCCGGGTGCTGGCCCAGGTCGATCTCGCCTGGTTTCTGATCGCGCATGCACGCATGGCCGACGCCCAGCAAACCGCCCGCGAGGCATTGCAAACTGTGCCCCCGAAGGTGACAGCCAGTTGGCTGCATCCCCAGCAGCAGGCCCTGGAGGCACTGGTGTGGACGCAACTGCTGGTCCCCGCAAAAGACACGCTGGCCACCGATTGGGATGCCTATGACACCGCAAAACGCAGTGGGCTGGGAGGCTCACGCAAGCACCTGGTCCACGAAGCCGACCGTGCTCTGGTGGCGCAGGCATTGCGCGACAGCCGCCTGCAGGCGCAGGCGCGCGCAGGCGTGGAAGAGAGCCTGGCCCCCGTCCGGCACAGGCCCCTTTCGCTGTGCCAAACCCGCTCCGGCACCGCTTCCGACTGGCGTCAGACACAGTGGAACGCCCGCCAGCGCATCCTGAGCGAACTGGGTGCCTGCCCAGCCGCTGCGCCAGACCCGGCGTAGACGAAAAGTTCAGGCCGCGCAGGCCCGCAGACCAGAGGCCCCCACCGGGCGACCTTCGGTGGCCAGCACACGCTGGGCGTTGAGGCTGCGAATGGGAATGCTGGCGTCCTGCGGAATGCCACCCGAGAGCTGCAACGCCAGGTAGCGCCCACAACACACCCGCAGGAACGAGGAAAAGTTGTCCACCTCTCCACGCTCGGCCACCAGTTCGTCGTAGAGCTTGGTGCACAGCTGGGGTACCGACATGCCGTCGCGCACGGCAATGTCAGCCAGCACATTCCAGAACAGGTTTTCCAGCCGGATGCTGGTGGCCACGCCGTGCAGGCGCACGGAGCGCGCCTTGCAGTCATACAGATGCGGGTCGGCGCTGACAAAAACTTGGCACATGGGGTATCGCTCCTGCGGGGACCACACCGGTTGGCGGGTGCGCCATCATGCGGCGGGCCCCACCTGGCGTCAACCGGGGTTTGTGGCAGGGTCGTCTGGCGTCACAGTGTGATCGTGGTACCCAACACGGCCAGAAACTGGGCGATCCACGCCGGGTGGGCGGGCCAGGCAGGTGCCGTGACCAGGTTGCCGTCGGTGTGGGCGGCGTCGATGGCGATGTCGGCGTAGCGGCCCCCGGCACGCTCCACCTCCACGCGGCAGGCGGGATAGGCGGAGCAGGTGCGGTCCTTGAGCACGTCCACTCCGGCCAGCAGCTGCGCACCATGGCAGATGGCGGCCACGGGCTTGTTGGCGTCAAAAAAGTGCCTCACAGCGGCAATCACCGCAGGGTAGGTCCGCAGGTATTCGGGGCCGCGCCCGCCGGGGATGACCAACGCGTCGTAGTCTGACGCCTGGATGTCGGCAAACGTGGCGTTCAGGGCAAAGTTGTGGCCGGGTTTTTCGCTGTAGGTTTGCGCACCTTCGAAGTCATGGATGGCCGTCTTGATGGTGTCACCGGCCTTTTTGTCCGGGCACACCGCATGCACGGTGTGGCCCACGGCCAGCAGGGCCTGGAAGGGCACCATGGTTTCGTAGTCCTCGCAGTAGTCACCGCAGATCATCAGTATCTTCTTCGCTGCCATGTCGGTCTCCTTGTGTGGTGGGTTGGCCAGCGCATTGTTGGGCGCGGCAGCGGCTTTGTGGTGGTAGCGGGTTGTGACAGGCATGGACTGCGTGTGCGCTGCGGCACTTGCGGTCCCGCTAAACTGCCGGGCTGCCGTCCCGTGCTTGCGCACCCCTTGCCCTGGCGTCCCCGCCCACTGAACCACCCCAACATGGCTGATATTTGGTTTTCTCCCGATTCCCTCAGGGCCATGACCGACCCGGGCACCTTCGAGCGTGGGCGTGCGCTCTATGTCAGCCAAAAGGTGCTGGACCTGCGCATTTCCGATGAGGGCTCCCTCTGGGTTCTCGAAGGCGAGGTGCAAGGCAGCCAGCGCCGCCCCTATGACGTCAGCGTCGAGCTCGAACTGTCGGACGGTGGCCGCATCGACCACTGGAGCAGCGACTGCAGTTGCCCCGTGGGCAGCGACTGCAAGCACGGCGTGGCACTGACATTGAAAGCGGCCTACCACGGCCTGCGTGTGCGGGGCCTCACGGCCCCCAAAACGACCCCTTCGGCAGCGCCGCGCTCGGCACCGGATGCCGGATCCCGGCACCAGGCCGCGCAGGCGCGCATGGCCGAACTCGAACGCCTGCAGGCCGAAGCCCAGTTGCTGCAATGGCTGCAAGACCTGGACAGTGCCACGGGAATGCGGTCCGCGCCATCCCGTGGCAAAGCGCCCGATCACTATCTGTACCTGCTCAAATCGATCACGGCGACAGGACACCCCCCCCAGTTGCGCATGGAAGCCGTGACCTCCGCGCCCCGTGTGGCCGGCGGCTGGACCAAGCCCAAGCCCATCCGCACCCCGCCCCGCGCGGGCAACACCACCTATGACCACGCCGGCGCGACGGACCACGAGGTTCTGCAGTTGCTCACCATCATGCCGGGCAAGGGCTACAGCTATTACTCGGCCTACTCCGGCCTGCCCACGGCCATTTTGCAAGGGCAGGCTGGGCGCTTGGCGCTGGAGTTGGCCGCCAGCACCGGTCGGCTGTACAGCTGCACGGACGACAAAACGCCCGAAACCCCCATTCAGTGGGGGCCCGCGCGCACACTGGACTGGAGCTGGAACGAGGTCACCTCCACCCACGGCTCTCCCGGCTGGGTTTTGCGGGCGCGGTTGCTGGCCGGCTCCAATGATGAGGGACACGAAAGCGCGGGGGCCAAGCTGTTGCACAACGACCCACCGTATTACCTGGACGCCGCACGCGGCCTTTGCGGCCCGGTGCAGGCTCCCGGCATTGCGGACGCCCACCTGGCCGTGCTGCTGAAAGCCCCGCCGCTCAAACCCGCAGCCCTGGAAAAGCACCAGGAGAGCCTGCTGCAACGCCTGGGCGCACTGCCCGCGCCGCCCATGCTGCAGCAGCTGGTCAAACTGGACGGCGTCACCCCCACGGCCTGCCTGCACCTGTCCATCTACCCGCCCGAGATGGCACGCCACCGCGGCATGGTGCGCGCGCTGCTGCGTTTTGACTACCAAGGTGTAAAGGGCTGGTGGGCCGGACAGGGGGCATCTGTCATCGTCGATGGCCCCAAGGGCCGCACCCTCTTGCACCGCGACTCCGAAGCCGAGCTGGACGCCATCACCCGGCTGATGGACCTGGGTTTGCTGTCGGCCGAGAATGGCGAATTTGGCATCCCCGGCAACGAGCCCCAACACGACTGGATGCACTGGGCCGACAACGATTACGCCGCCTTCAAGGAAGCCGGTTTTGCCGTCACGCTGGACGACGCACTGAACGACTGGATCACCCACGCCGACAGCCTGGATGTGCAGATGCAGGCGCAGGGCGGCCATGGCGCAGACCCGCATGCCGAGCCTCTGTCCGACGCCGCCGACCCGGAGGCCACCTCGCCCTGGTTCAACCTGTCGCTGGGCATGGAGATCAACGGCCAGCGCCACAACATCCTGCCTTTTTTGCCGCAACTGATTGCCGCAGCGGCCAATAGCCCCGCCGACCCCGAAACCGGGCAACCCAGCATTCCGCCGTTTGTCTTCTTGGCCAACCCCACCGGCGCCGGCTTTATCCGCCTGCCCACCGACACCCTCAAACCCTGGATGGCCGCCCTGCTGGAGCTGGTGGGCGACCGGGGCCACGACTTTTCTGGCGACACCCTCAAGCTCTCGCGCCTGGACGCCCTGCGCACCAGCGCCGCCCTGGGCGAAGGTGTGGCCTGGGAGGGCGCACAGGCCCTGCGCGCCTTGGTGCAACAACTCTCGGGCCGAGAAGCCATTGCCGAAGCGCCCATGCCCGCCAGTGTGCAGGCCAGCCTGCGCCCCTACCAGCAACAGGGCGTGAACTGGTTGCAGTTTTTGCGCACGCACGGCCTGGGCGGCATATTGGCCGACGACATGGGCCTGGGCAAAACGCTGCAAACGCTGGTGCACATCCAGATCGAAAAAGACGCCGGCCGCCTGACCCTGCCCGCGCTCATCATTGCCCCGGTGAGCCTGATGGGCAACTGGCGCAAGGAGGCCGAGCGCTTCTGCCCCACCCTGCGCACCCTGGTGCTGCACGGCAAAGACCGGCACGACGTGGCGGGTGACATGGGCAGCCACGACATCGTCATCGCGCCCTATTCGCTGCTGCAGCGCGACAAAGAACGCTGGCTGGAGCAAGCCTGGCACCTGGTGGTGCTGGACGAAGCGCAGAACATCAAAAACGCCAACACCCACGCCGCCCA
>CAZDDK010000129.1:0-9003 GCA_964504185.1 uncultured Rhodoferax sp.
TTAGCTCAGTTGGTAGAGCAGCGGACTCTTAATCCGTAGGTCGAGAGTTCGAATCTCTCAGTTCCCACCACATTGCCCCTATGGGATATAAAAAGCCTGCTATTTAATCGATAGCAGGCTTTTTTTCTACCCGTTGGATTCCCCGCGCCTGCCGCGCGTGTGCTGGATGCGTGCATCGATAACCCGGGCAGTTTGCAAACCACGATAATCCACGCATGTCCTCCTCCAAAGTCCTATTCGGCTTTCACGCCGTGGGTGTGCGTCTCAAGACCGCACCCCAATCCATTGTGGAAATCTATTTTGAACCGACACGGCGCGACGCGCGCATGCGCCAGTTCCTGGAACGCGCCGGGGAGGCTGGCGTCAAGCTTGTGGAGTCGGACGGGCAGCGCCTGTCCAAAATGTGCGGTGGACACGGACACCAGGGTGTGGCGGCGCGGGTGCAAGCGATGGCGCAAGTGCACTCTCTGGATGAACTGCTGGAAGACCTGGAAGCGGCCAACGCCGAGTTGCCGCCTGGGCAGCGCAACCCGCCTCTGATTCTGGTGCTGGACGGGGTGACCGACCCGCACAACCTGGGCGCGTGCCTGCGTGTGGCCGATGGGGCCGGAGCGCACGCAGTGATTGCTCCCAAGGACCATGCTGCGGGTATCAATGCCACCGTCGCCAAGGTGGCCAGCGGCGCGGCAGAAACCGTTCCCTATTTCATGGTGACCAATTTGGCGCGCACATTAAACGAGTTGAAAGAACGCGACATCTGGATTATTGGTACCAGCGATGCCGCCACGTCTACGCTGTACCAGACCGATTTGAAAGGCCCTGTCGCGCTCGTGCTGGGTGCCGAAGGGGCCGGCATGCGGCAACTGACGGCCAAGACCTGCGACGCGCTGGTGAGTATTCCCATGCAGGGGGCGGTGGAGAGTCTGAACGTCTCGGTGGCCAGTGGCGTCTGCCTGTACGAGGCGCTTCGCCAGCGCAGGGCTTAATGGGGGAATTTCATGAATGCTATTAATTTGAGAGCAATATACTCAATATTTACGCGGGCTAGCATCATATTTCTCTTGGTATCTTGCACCCAGGAACAACAAAACAAGATCAATCGCGATATCCAGAACTGGGCCGGTACCAACGGTGTGCTTGAAGTCTATGCAGGCGACAAGCTGGTGCGCCGCTTCATCAAGATCGACAAGCTGTCCACTGCCATGGGCACGGATGACAACAAGCCCAGGCCCTATCGCTTTGGCTACGGCGTACTGGACGAAAACCTTAATATGCAGGCGGATCCCGGCGAGAAAAAGGTCTACTTCGAAATCAGCGACTACGCGTCCAACTATGTGTTTTTCGAAAACCCCCGATAACGCCAGTCCTCACAGGTAACCCACCGCGCCCAGCGCGGCACCGGCTCCCAGCAACCACAGCATGTGCAGCCGGGTGCGCCACACCAGAATGGTGGTGATGGCGGTCAGCAACCACGGTCGCCATTGTTGCAATGGGTTGCCGGCACTCGATGCAAGAATCCAGCCGGTTGCGATAAGCAGCGCGACAACGATGGGTGCCAAACCAAGCTTGAATGCCCGCACCGCGCGCAGTTCCCGATTCTGGTGGGCCCAGCGAGCCGCCACAAAGGTCAGTGTGGTGCTGGGCACCAGGATGCCAACCATGGCGATTCCGACGCCCGCCAGAGCCATCCACCAAGCCTGTGCACCGGCAGCGATCCCACCCCCCGCATTCAGTCCCACGTTCCAGCCCAGCAGTGCGATGAACAACACGTTGGGTCCCGGTGCGGCCTGGGCCAACGCAATGGACGATGTGAACTGCACGTCCGTAATCCAGGCTTTTTCACCCACCAAATAGCTGTGCATCTCCGGTGCGGTGGTAATGGCTCCGCCGATGGCCAGCAGAGACAATGACAAAAAGTGCACCAGCAGAGCGAACCAGTCGGCAGTGGAAAATACGGTGCTCACGCGCGATTCTCCAGGCGTCCCAGCTGGCGGTACGTCCACCCGCAGGCAAGCGTACCAAAGCCCAAAAGCACCCACGCCAGAGGCCAATGCAGCAGCGCAATGCCAATGAAGCTCGCAAAGGCGAAGAACCAGCACAGTGCCAACCCCATTGGGTTGCGTTGCAGGGTGGCTATCAGTTTGAACCCGGTCGCGGCAATGAGTCCTGCCGCCACGGCACCCATGCCGCGCAATGCGCCCTGGGCCGCCGGTGTATCGGCCACGCCGCCAAAAACTGCCGCCAAAACCAGGACGATGAACAGCGGCAGGGTCAGCATGCCGGCAAGCGCCGCCAAAGCGCCGCGCGTGCCAAAGTAGCGATCGCCAATCATGAGCGACAGGTTGACCACGTTGGGACCGGGCAGGATTTGGGCCACGGCCCAGTCCTCCAGAAACTCTTCTTGGGTCAGCCATTGCTTGCGTTCCACCAACTCCCGCTGCACGATGGCCAGCACCCCCCCAAAGCCTTGGAGCGCCAGAATCGAGAAAGAAGTGAACAGGTCGGTTACAGACCGGGGTTGCTGGCGCATTGCCGCCGCGCATGGGAATGGATCGTGTGCCTCGAGAGTCATGTTGGCACTGTAGCGGAATGCGTCACACAGATTCTGTACAGTCGCCTTTTGCGCGCATGGCGCATGGTTTTTTCCAGGAGGTTGCAATGGTGGTGTGTTCGTTGGATAAAAAGGTTCGGGTGCTGGCGTTGGGAGCGTTGGCCTTGGCCGTGTGCGGTGCCGTGCATGCGGCCGAGGTGCGGCTGCGCCTGCTGGAGACCACCGATCTGCACATGAACATGCTGAGCTACGACTACTACCAGGACAAGAACACCGATCAATACGGTCTGGCACGCACCATCAGTCTCATTCGGGCGGCACGCACAGAGGTCCCCAACAGTTTGCTGTTCGACAACGGGGACTTGCTGCAGGGCAATCCCATGGGTGACTACGTCGCCAAAGTCAATCCACTCAAGGACGGGGAAACGCACCCGGCCTTTCTGGTCATGAACCAGCTGGGCTACGATGCGGCCAACATTGGCAACCATGAATTCAACTTCGGCCTGGAATTTTTGCGCCGCTCCCTGAAGGGTGCGAACTTCCCTTACGTCAATGCCAATGTCTATGAGGATGATGGCGACAAACACTCCGAGCATCCCCGGCATGCCTTCACGCCCTACGTGCTGTTGGACCGCACGCTGCTGGATACCCAGGGCCAGGCACACAGTATCCGCATCGGGGTCATTGGTTTTACACCACCGCAGATTCTGCAGTGGGACAAGGGGCACCTGGAGGGCCGTGTCGTGGTGCACGACATGGTGGCCACCGCGAAAAAGTATGTGCCGCTCATGCGGGCCCAGGGTGCCCAGCTGGTGGTTGCCATTCCCCACGCCGGGTTTGAAAAAGGCCCTGTGGGCCAGTTCTCGGAAAACGCGGTCGCGCCCCTGACCGAAGTGGCCGGGGTGGATGCCGTGCTATTTGGACATGCCCATGCGGAGTTTCCCAGCAAGGCCTTTGCCGATTACCCGAAGGTCCATCTGGAGCGCGGCACCATCAATGGCGTACCCGCCGTGATGCCGGGGCGCTGGGGCGACCATTTGGGGGTGATCGACTTGGCGCTGGACAATGCCAGCGGCAGTTGGAAGGTGGTGGACAGCAGGGCCTCCATTCGCCCCATCTTCGACCGTGCGTCGCGCAAATCGGTTGCCGCCGCAGACCCGCTGGTGGAGCGGACCATTGGCGCGGTGCATGCCCGAACACTGGACTATGTGCGCAACACAGTGGCCTCCAGCAGCGCGCCCATCTACAGCTACTTTGCGCAGGTGGGCGATGACCCTTCTGTGCAAATCGTGTCCAATGCACAAATTGCCTACGTGAAGCGGGCCGTGCAGGGCACGGACTACGAGAAATACCCGGTGCTTTCCGCTGCGGCCCCCTTCAAGACCGGCGGTCGCCAGGGCTGGGACTACTACACCGACATTCCCGCAGGCCCTTTGGCCATCAAAAATGTGGCGGATCTGTATGTCTACCCCAATACGCTGAAGGCCATGCTGTTGTCCGGTGCAGAAGTGCAGGAGTGGATTGAGATGTCCGCCGGGCAGTTCAACCAGATCGACCCCCGTGGGCCGCAGCGCCAGCCTGTCCTGAACGACGCGTTCCGCTCGTTCAACTTTGACACGCTGGATGGCGTGACCTATGAGATCGACGTGACCCAGCCCGCGCGTTATGACGCCAATGGCAAACTGGTGGCACCAGACGCCCACCGCGTGCAGAACCTGCTCTACCAGGGGCGGCCCGTTCAGGCCGACGCGAAATTCATCGTTGCCACCAACAATTACCGGGCGTTTGGCGGCGGAAACTTTCCCGGGCTCAATGCCAGCAAGGTCATTCTCGAAGCGCCCGAAGAAAACCGCCAGGTGCTCATTGAATACCTGCGCATGTCGGACATGCTGTCAGCCAACAAGCAAATCAATCCAACCGCCGACGGGAACTGGCGCATCCGCCCTGTGGCCGGTGTGCACATGACCTTTCTGTCCGCCAGCGCGGGGCAGCGTTACCTGGGCAAGCACCCCGGCATTCGATTGGTCAAGGACAACGGCGACGGCTCGGCGCTGTTTGAAATCGCCCCCTGAGGCACCACGCAATGCACCCGAGGGCAGGGGGCATCAGTTGCGGCGAATGCGACCTGGCGCAATTTGCTCCACGGCGGCAGGGTTGCCCGCCAGCCATTCGGTCAGCGCGTCAATGTCCGGCCCCAAAACCTGGCGGTCGCGGCCCTGGCGCAGCGCACTGAAGTTGTCGCCACCGTCTGCCAGGAAGGTGCTGACCACTACGCGGTAGTCGCGGTCAGGCTCTACCGGCTTTCCATTCACCGTGAGTGACTCCAGAATGGGCGCAGCCCCCTCGGCCTGGCTCCACTGGTAGTTCACATTGTGTGAAATCTGGAGCGACGCAGCACCGGGGCGTTTGGGCAACTGGCGGCGCACCAGTTCCTGCAGTTGGGCTCCAGCAATGGTGACGGCAACCAAATCGTTTCCAAACGGTTGAATCGCAAACAATTCGCTCAGGGTCACCGCACGCCCCGGCTCCACGGTCAGATCGGCACGAATGCCGCCCGAATTGGTGATGGCGATGTCCGCCGTGCCCCGCTTTTTTCCGTAGGCGAGTTGCGCGTCGGCAATCAGGTTGCCCGCCGTCGAGTCACCAAACGGGGGTTTTGCGCCGCGCTGGGCACCTTTCGCCAACACGGCGATGGGCTTTTCGCGGATGGCGGCGGTGATGGCAGCGGCCCGCTGGACCAAGGCCACAAAAGCCGGGTTGGGAGTATGGGCGGCCTGCAACACGGGGTGGTTGACCGCCTGCGCATCCATCACCTTGCCTGCCGCGTCGATGGTGAGACGGCTTTCGGTTAGCCAACCACCAAAGCTGCCCGCTTGCACGAACAAGCGCCCGTTGATTTTGCAGGTATAGGCCTGGTGGGTGTGGCCGCTGATGATGATGGCATAAGCCGGGTCCAACCGCCTGGCAATGTCCACCCCACGCCCTTGCAGGCCGGGGCAGGCATAGCTGGGATCATTCGCCGCCCCCTCGTTGTTGATGGCCCCTTCATGCATGATGGCCACCAGCACCTGCGCTCCCGCGGCACGCAACTCGGGCACCAATGCGTTGAGCGTGTCGGCTTCGTCGGCAAAGCGCAGACCCACAATATTTCGGGGGGCAATCACTCGGGGCGTATCCCGTGTCACTGCGCCTACCAGCGCCACTTTCAAACCACCAACTTCGCGCAGCGTGTGGCTGGGCAAGACCCGCTTGCCGGAGTCTGCCTCAAACATGTTGGCGGCCAGGTAGGGAAAGCCAGCACCCGTGAACTCGGGCCACTCACAGCCCTTTTGGGGGCACTGCCCACGCGATTTGCGCAGCAGTTCAGGCAAACCGGCATCCAGATCGTGGTTGCCAAGAGACGATGCGGCCAACCCCATCTTTCCAAGGGCGGTGAGGGTCGGTTCGTCTTTCAGCAAGGACGACATTTGTGGGGATGCTCCCATGAGGTCTCCGGCTGCGACAAACAGGTGGTTGGGCCGCGTCGCACGCAATTTGTCCAGCGCTGCAGCCAAATAGGCGGCCCCCCCAGCGGGTTGCGCCTTGACTTCACCCGTTGTTGGATCGGGGAGCCGCGGCGACAGGGGAACCGGCGACGTGGGCTGGATGTGCCCGTGAAAGTCATTGATGGAAAAAATACTCAGCTCCACCGGAAATGCACCCGGCGGCATCTTTGTGGGTGATGCGGCACAGCCGGCAATCAGCAAG
Source organism: uncultured Rhodoferax sp. (assembly GCA_964504185.1). Lineage (GTDB taxonomy): Bacteria > Pseudomonadota > Gammaproteobacteria > Burkholderiales > Burkholderiaceae_C > Allorhodoferax. Next base: position 6,299 of record CAZDDK010000129.1, read on the forward strand.
GCCATTCCAACGGTGGCCAGTGCAGGGACGCGCTCCAGCGCAGCAAATATTTGGGGTTTTGACAAGAGGAATCTCCAGAGTGTGGCGCTGAAGGCACAGCGGCGGCTGAATCATAGCGGCGCACTGTGAAGGCTCGGGCTGATTCCGGCGCTGTCATAGGTTTGTCACGCGTTTGTCGCAACTTTGTGGTTATATTGCGGTTCTTTACGTATTTTTACGTCTTATTGATCCCCTATCAGGCATTTAGGAGCAAATCAGAATGCACCGCAGACACGCTGTCACTTTCCCAAAATTTTCGAAATCGGTTGTTGGTGCCGCTGTTGCACTATTGGTGGCAGGCCCCGCCTTCGCGCAAGCAACGGCAAATGATGACGGGCAGCCCCGTGCCAAAGATGACAACGTTCGCCTTGGAACCATCGTCGTGGTCGGTGAAGGCGGCAAACTGGGTGCCGGACAGATGTTGAACGAAGATTCGGTGAAAGGGCGCAGCACCGTCACCAAATCCGCAACCGAAAAGAACCTTGCCACGGGCAACCCCTACCAGGCACTGTCGTTGCTGCCAGGCATCAACACTTTTAACCACGATGCTACGGGTCTTTTCGGTGGCGGCATGACTGTGCGGGGCTTTGGTGCTGATCAAATGGGTTTCACCATCAATGGCGTGCCGGTCAATGATTCTGGCAATTTCGCGGTGTACCCACAAGAATACGCCGACCAGGAAAACCTCTGCACGCAAACCATTTCCCAGGGCAACCCTGATGTGGAGTCACCCCACGCGGGTGCCACTGGCGGCAATGTGGGCATTACTTCCTGTGATCCCGAGAACGCTCAGCGTTTCCGTGTCTCTCAGGGGTTTGGTGAGTTGCGCATGAAGCGGACGTTTGTACGCTACGACACCGGTCGTTTCGCGGACAACAAGGCTAAAGTCTTTGTGAGCCTGTCCCACACGGAAGCTGATAAGTGGAAAGGGGAAGGCAACGCGAAGAAAGATCACCTGGATGCTGCCTTTCGTTGGGATTTGAGCCCGGACAACACCGTTCTCGGGTCTGTTTTGTACAACAAAGCAGTGAACAACAATATTGGCAACATGAGCTTGGCGACGCTCAACGCCAACGGGTATTACTACGATTTTTCCAAGACATTCACGCCGGGTCACTTGCCGGGTGGGGCAGGCGCACAGAAAGAGACAGGGCCGACTCCGGTTTACTACAAGCTTTCACTGAATCCTTTTGAAAACGCCATCGCATCCTTGTCTGGATCGTTTAAATTGGCATCGGAGACCTATCTGAAGGTGCAGCCGTATTACTGGTATGGTTTTGGGACTGGTGGAAATCAGCAGGCTGCATTGTCTGAGACAGCTTTCCTGAACCCCACCACCGGTAAGACCGGCGCTGGTACCGACCTCAACGGTGACAAGGACACGCTGGACACCGTGATCGTAGCTCGCAGCAGTATCACCAAGACCCAGCGTCCGGGTGTGACCGCTGAAGTCAACACAAGTTTTGATAATCACCAAGTTCGCTTCGGCGTGTGGTACGAGCGTGCACAGCACCGCCAGACCCAACCCGCAGTGGGTGTGAATGCACAGGGCGAGCCCTACGACATCTGGCTTCAAAATGGCCAGATCCTGCGCCCAAGTGGCACCACCTATCAAGGCCGCGATTGGGACACCATCAGCACGGCGTACCAGTTCTACGCCAATGACACCATTAGTCTGATGGGTGATCGCGCTGTACTCTCGCTGGGTGTGCGTGCACCCACCGTCAAGCGCGATGTGACTAATTACGCCAACGAGGGCTTTACGACCAGCTATAACATCCAAAAGACTTACAGCGATGTGTTGCCACAAATTGGTTTGCGTGTGAATCTAGACAAGAGTCAACAGGTTTTCGCCAACGTCGGCAAGAACTTCCGTGCTGCGCCCAACTTTGCATTCACCGGCAACAACGTGCGCCTTAATAGTTTGGGACAAGTGGAACTGGTGACCGAAGCCAAGCCCGAAACATCTGTCGTAACCGATCTGGGCTACCGTTTGCAGACCCGCGGTATGTCTCTGTCCGCAACGCTGTTCAACGCCAATTTCACTGACCGCCAGGCCAACGCCTACGATCCGGTTGCGGACAAGAGTACCTACACGAATGCAGGTAATGTCAAAACCTCAGGTCTGGAGCTGGAAGTGGGGTCCGCACCGTTTGGTGGTGGATTTACGGCGTATGGATCTTTAACAGCCCAGTCTAGCGAATTGCAGGACAACATTACAGTGGCTAAGGGGCAAATCCTGCCCACAGCCGGTAAGCAGTTTACGCTGGTGCCGGACCGCATGGTGGGTGCATCGCTGCAGTATGCGACGGGCCCGTTCTATGCGCGCCTGAAAGTCAAGCACACCGGACGCCAATTTGCCTCGTTGCTCAACGACGAAGAGGTGCCGTCTTACACCACGGGTGACTTTGACGCTGGCTACAACTTTGGAAACTATGGCATGGTGAAGAACGTGCAGCTGCGCTTCAACCTCAGCAATATCACCAACGCCCAATACCGTAACCCCAGCTCGGGTTCTGTGGTCAATACCGTCAAGTACGGCGCGACCAACCCCAGCACGGTGTTCTATTACTTGGGTGCACCACGTTTTGCCGCTGTCAGTGTGAGCGCAGATTTCTGATTCGGGTTCAGGCGTGGTTCGCCTGATTATTAAAGAGCCCCCTCCA
>CAZDDK010000130.1:0-616 GCA_964504185.1 uncultured Rhodoferax sp.
CAGACCTCGTCGCTGTCCTTCATGGCGGCGGCCTTGTTGTGGCCCTGATGGCCGACGTCGCCAATGTTGGATTCGCCAAACATCAGCTTGTCGCGGATGTCGGCCACCGAACGGCCCTCGCGCAGCAGTTTGAAGTAGTAGCTGCCGTCCACCGTGTCGCCATACAGGCAGGCTCCCACCAGTTTGTCGTTCTTGATGACCAGCTTTTTGTAGACGCCGCCATAGGGGTCGCTCATGACCAGTTCTTCGGTGCCGTCGCCACCGGCGAAGTCACCCGCGGAAAAGAGGTCAATGCCGGTGACCTTGAGCTTGGTGGACGTCAGCGACCCCTGGTAGCGGCCAATGCCGTACATCGCCAGGTGGTTGGCGGCGACCTTGGCCTGCTCGAACAAGGGGGCCACCAGGCCGTAGGCTATGCCTCGGTGGGCAGCGCATTCGCCCACCGAATAGATGCGTGCGTCGGTGGTGGTCTGCATGGTGTCGTTGACGACGATGCCACGGTTGCAGTGCAGGCGCATGGATTCGGCCAGTGCGGTGTTGGGGCGAATGCCCACGGCCATCACCACCAGGTCGGCCGCCACTTCGGAGCCGTCCTTGAATTTGATGGCCTGGACGC
>CAZDDK010000130.1:626-8973 GCA_964504185.1 uncultured Rhodoferax sp.
TGGGTCTGTGCACCAATCAGGAACTTCAGGCCCCGGTCTTCCAGCGACTTTTGCAGCATCTTGCCGGCCACGGTGTCGAGCTGGCGCTCCATCAGCGTGGGCATGACGTGCACCACGGTCACGTTCATACCGCGCAGCATCAGGCCGTTGGCCGCCTCCAGGCCCAGAAGTCCGCCGCCGATGACGACGGCGTTCTTGTACTGGGTGGCCGCTTCGATCATGGCGTTGGTGTCGGCAATGTCGCGGTAGGCAATCACACCCTGCAGGTCCTTGCCCGGCACGGGCAGGATGAAGGCGTTGGAGCCGGTGCACATCAGCAGGCGGTCGTATTCGGCACTGATCGTGTCACCAGCCGCATTGGTGGCGTGCACCACGCGCTTGACGCGGTCCACCGCGTTCACGGTCCAGCCGGCGTGCAGGGTGATGTGGTTGTCTTTGTACCAGTCCCACGAGTTCAGCACGATCTCGTCGAGCGTCTGTTCACCGGCCAGCACGGGCGAGAGCAGGATGCGGTTGTAGTTGGGATGCGGCTCGGAGCCGAAGACGGTGATGTCGTACTGATCGGGGGCAATTTTCAGCAACTCTTCCAAGGTGCGCACACCCGCCATACCGTTGCCGATCATTACCAGTTTTGATTTCTTCATGGGGCCGCTCCAGATTGATACATCCTGGGTAGCGCAAGCTCCATGCCAGCTCGCACGCACCGGTTGCGGTGGTGTGTGCACCAAATCAGGGAAAACCCGCGCTCCCATGGGCGAAATGGGGGCGTGGGGTTTGCCTGTCCTTGGTGCATGGGGAAGGCCTCAGCGCAGCAGGGGGGTCTGGCTGATGGCGGCTATCAGTGCCAGGGCCAGCGCGAGGGACACCGCCTTCCAGAACGTCACCGGATTGCGTTCAATCAGCGGCGGGCTGCGCCGGTTCAGGAACTCGCGGTTGGGGTGGCGCAGGTCATAGGTGAATTCGGTCACCTCTTCGTACCGTTGCAGGGGGTTGGGATGCACCGCTTTGCGCAGGGCACCGTCGATCCAGATGGGGAACTGGGGGTCCAGGTCGCGCACGGAGTCGTATTGGAGTCCCCGCAGGTCACGCCGGGTTTTCAATCGGGCCGCATGTGCGCCGTAGGGCAGTCTGCCGGTGAGCATCTGGTAGGCGATGACACCCAGGGAGAACATGTCCGATCGGGGTGTGGCGTCGTCGCCCAGGATGTATTCGGGCGCGCTGTACTGCACCGTGCCCAGCATGCCGTGGGTGCTCCCGCTAGGGTGCGCCTCCTGAAGGCTGGCCACCCGGGTTGCGCCAAAGTCAATGATCTTGAGCGTGCCGTGCGGGTCGATCATGATGTTCTCGGGCCGCAGGTCCTGGTGCAGCATCTCCAGGCGGTGAAAGGCTTGTAGTCCGCGCGCAATCTGTTCCACCATGGCACGCACCGTTTCCAGTTCGGGTTTGGGGTGGTCGCGCATCCACTGGGCCAGCGTCTGGCCTTCCAGGTATTCCAGTGTCACGTACAGGGCGCTGCGGGGGCGGGTTTGGGAAAATGGGCGCAGCACGTGGGTGCTGCGGATGCGCCGGGCCACCCACTCTTCGAGCATGAAGCGTTCCAGATAGGCTCCATCGTCGCGCAGGTCGATGGAGGGGATCTTGATGACCAGCTGCTGCCCGGTTTCCGTGTCCTGGGCAAGGTAAAGGTGGCTGCGGTGGCTGGCGTGCAGTTCCCGCACGATGCGAAAGCCGTCCAGCAGCGTTCCTTCGGTGGGCAAGGGCGGGGGATTCAGTCCCTGCGACAGGTGCGGGACTTCGGTGGCCTGCGCCGGGGGAAGCGTGTCAATCCGGATGATCTGGATGGTGAGGTTGTCGCCGCTGCCCTGCTGCAGGGCCTCCTCGGTGATAGCGCGGGCGGCACCGTCCAGGTCGTCGCCGCAGCGCGCAATGGTCTCGGCCACAAATGCGGGTTCCACATGCTCGTGCACGCCATCGGTGGTCAGCACAAAGACGTCGCCCGCCTCCAGCGGCGCAGTGACATAGTCCAGGTCCAGCTGTTCATGCACACCCAGGGCGCGGCTGAGGTAGCTTTCGTCCTGGGCCACGATGACGCGGTGGTCGGTTGTGAGCTGCTCCAGCGAGCGGCCCTGCACGCGGCACACGCGGGCGTCGCCCACATGGAAGATGTGGGCCGTGGTGGACTTGAGCACCAGCGCGCTGAAGGTGCATACATAGCCACGGTCCCGGTCGTAGCGCCACTGGCTTTGCCGGGTTTGCGCGTGCAACCAGGAGTTGGTCGCCTCCAGCACCCGCTGGGCGGAGCGTTTGACCGACCAGGCGTCCGACGTGCAGTAGTAGTCCGACAGGAAACCCTTGATCGCCGATTCACTGGCGATGTGGCCCACGCTGCTGCTGCTGATGCCGTCCGCCAGCGCAATGGCAATGCCTTTGCCGCTGAGCTGGGGTTCGCCGGGAATGCACAGGCCGTGAAAGTCCTGGTTGGCGTCCTTGTGGCCCTTGTCGCTGTGCTGGCCGACGGTAATCCGCAGGGAATCAGCGTACCGCACGCTTGGGTGCCGTTTTGTAGTGGGTGGAATACAGGGTGGCACCGACAAAGGTCAGTCCGCCCACCAGGTTGCCCAATACGGTGGGAATTTCGTTCCAGATGAGGTAGTCCATGAAAGTGAACTTGCCACCCAGCATCAGGCCGGAGGGAAACAGGTACATATTGACGATGCTGTGTTCAAAGCCCATGTAGAAGAACACCAGAATGGGCATCCACATGGCCAGTATCTTGCCCGAGACCGAGGTGGACATCATGGCCGCGACGACCCCCGTAGAAACCATCCAGTTGCACATCACGGCGCGGACAAACAGCGTCAGCATGCCAGCCGCGCCGTAGGCCGCGTAGCCCACGGTTCGGCCTTCCCCGATGTGGCCAATTTTCTGGCCAATGGCATTGGGTGCATCGACAAAGCCGTTGGTGAAGATGACGGCCATGAACACCGCCACTGTCAGTGAACCGGCGAAGTTGCCGGTGAACACCAGCCCCCAGTTGCGAAACACGCCCGACCAGGTGCAGCCGGGGCGCTTGTCCATGACGGCCAGTGGCACGAGGGTGAATACGCCGGTCAGCAGATCAAAGCCCAGCAGGTAAAGCAGAATAAATCCGACCGGAAACAGCAGAGCGCCAATCAAGGGGTTGCCCGTGTTGACATTGACCGACACGGCAAATGCCGCCGCCAGGGCCAGGATGGCACCGGCCATGTAGGCACGAATCAGCGTGTCGCGGGTGGACATGAAGATCTTGGACTCACCGGCGTCCACCATTTTGGTAACGAATTCGGAAGGCACGACGTAGGACATGGGTAACTCCTTTGGGTTTCAAAAATAGGATCTATTGCGAATACCCATTGCGAGAACCGTGCCATCGCGAAATCCGTCATTGCGCACCGCTTCGGGGGATTTGGGGTTGTTTGGCGGACCGGTTTTGGTGCGCTGCACAATCCCTGTGCGTCAGCGGCGCCAGTAGTGGTAGCGCCAGGCAGTGGAGAAACCGGCGCGTGCGTAGAGCGCCAGGGCGGCCGCATTGCCCTCTTCGACCTGCAAAAACACCCGCGACAGCCCGCGTTGCGAGGCGGTGTCGGCCAGCGCGCCCAGGATGCGACCGGCCAGCCCGAGACCCCGCCGGTCCACCGCCGTGCGCATGCCGTGGATGCTGGCCCAGCCCTGGCTCAGTGCGGCGGTGCCTGCGGCAACCGATTGGCCGCCTTCTTCGACATGGGCGTAGACCACATGGGCGCTGCGGCTGAGCGCCTGCACCCGGTGTGCGCCATCCACGGGGTCGAAACCTGCACCCAAATACACAGCCGACCACGCGGCCGATGGGCAGGACTCCACCTGGGCGGGTTCGCCCCGGCAAACCGCGCGCATCGCCTTCACCAAGCCGACCTGCACCAGCGTGGGCTGGTGGGCCTGGTAGCCCATGCGCGCCAGCGCGTGCTGCAGGTTCGCCAGGCCCGGTACGTCGGCAATCCGATACGCGGCTTGTAGCCCGCGCTGGGCATAGAGGGCCTGGATGGCCTCGAGGGTTGTGGGGTCGATGTCGCGGTGGCGCAAGGGAACGGCGCTGGTGGCCCGGCCAATGGTAGAGGTATCAAACGGCAGCAGCCAGCCGTCGATTTCGTGCACGGCGGGTGCTGCCACCGCGTCCAGCGTGGCCCGCTCCAGGCTGGCAATGGACGCATCGTCGAGCAAGTGCGGGGGCTGGGACATGGGCCTACTCTACTAAACTCGTCCCCTCACAGGGGAAAACATGCTGGTTCTGGGGATTGAGTCGTCGTGCGATGAAACGGGTGTGGCCATGGTGCAGTCGCACGGAACGGGCGTGCCCACCTTGCTGGCGCACGCGCTGTTCAGCCAGATTGAGATGCACCAGGCCTTTGGCGGTGTGGTCCCGGAACTGGCCAGCCGCGACCATATCCGGCGCGTGCTGCCGCTGACCCGCGAGGTGCTGAACGCGTGTGGGCACGCACTGGCGGACGTGGATGTGGTGGCCTACACCCGTGGACCGGGTCTGGCCGGTGCGCTGCTGGTGGGGTCGGGCGTGGCCTGCGCATTGGCGGCGGCGCTGGGCAAGCCCGTGTTGGGGGTGCACCACCTGGAGGGTCACCTGTTGTCCCCGTTTCTGAGTGCCGACCCGCCGCAGTTCCCGTTTGTGGCGCTGCTGGTGTCCGGAGGGCACACGCAGCTGATGCGCGTGGACGGCGTGGGGCGGTACGCCTTGCTGGGCGAGTCCATCGACGACGCAGCCGGGGAGGCTTTTGACAAGTCCGCCAAGTTGATGGGACTGGGTTACCCCGGTGGCCCTGCACTGTCCAAAATGGCCGAGCAGGGCAAGCCGGATGCCTACAAGTTGCCGCGTCCCTTGCTCAACAGCGGCAATCTGGATTTTTCATTTGCGGGCCTCAAGACCGCCGTGCTGGTGCAGTCGCAGCGCATGGTGGCCGCCGAGTTTGCAGGTGCCACCGGGGCCGCGTTTGCGGATTTACCGCAGCCATTGCGCTGCGATTTGGCGGCTTCCACCCAGGCGGCCATTGTGGACGTGTTAGTGAAGAAGTCGCTGTCGGCACTCACGCAGACGGCACTGCAGCGCCTGGTCGTGGCAGGTGGCGTGGGTGCCAACCGGGAACTGCGCGCGCAACTCAACGTGGCCTGCGCCAAACGCAAAATCCGCGTCCACTATCCTGAACTGCATTTGTGCACCGACAACGGTGCCATGATCGCCATGGCCGCCGCCATGCGCCTGCAAAGCGGCCTGCAGCAGGCCAGTACCAGCTATGCGTTTGATGTCAAACCGCGCTGGCCGCTGGACAGCCTGTAGCCTTCACTGCAGGGGCCATCAGTGCACCACCAGCTCGGTGGCGTTGCTCAGTGGAACCTTCTTGACCAGCTTGAGGGTCAGCACGCCGTTCTCCAGTTTGGCGTCGCTCGTGGCGGTGTCAATTTCCTGAGGGAATTCGTAGGCGGCGCTGTAGCGGCGCGGTGCGCCATCTTTGCTGCTGATGCGCACCACCGCCCCTTCGATGGCGATGGCCAGCTGCTCCTTGCTGACGCCTGGCACGTCCAGATTCAGGGTGAATGTGGTTTCATCTTGCGAGTAGGCGCAGGGCTTGTTGGGGCTGCTGCGCAGGGCGTCTTCCATGAATCGCTCCAGGGCGCGGCCAGTGTTTGCATAGGCGTGGCGGCGCAATTGGGGCTGGGCGGTAGTGGCAAAAAACATAGCAAGTCTCCTAGTACACTGCGCGACGCTCACCGTGAGCCCCGCATGCATCCAAGCTGCGGCTTCTTCCGTTCATTTCAAGAAAATATTCATATGTTTATTGTTTCGCGTTGGATCTTGAAAACCGGTGCCTTGGCGCTATCTGCCCTGTCGCTTGCGGCCCCCACAGCGTGGGCGCAAACGGCACAAACTCCCGTCAAGCTGGCCATGATTGAGGGGCTCAGTGGTCCCACGGCCAATGCGGGCGAGGCCGTTTTTCGCAACCTCAACTGGGCGGTCGAACGCGTCAATGCCCGTGGTGGTGTGAAGGGCTCTGGCGACACCAATCAGTTGCTGGCGCTGGAGCGCTATGACAGCAAAGGCCAGAACGAGGAGGCCTTGTCAGCCCTGCGGTCTGCCATCGACAGCGGTGCCCGGATTGTGTTGCAGGGCAATTCATCGGCCAATGCGGCGGCGTTGATTGATGCCATCAACAAGCACAATGAACGCGAACCTGCCAAGCGAGTGCTGTTCTTGAATTACTCGGCGGTCGATCCGGCCCTGACCAACGAAAAGTGCAGTTTCTGGCACTTTCGTTTTGATGCCCATGCGGACATGCGCATGTCCGCGCTGATGGATGTCCTCAAGGATGACAAATCCATCAAGGATGTGTACCTGATCGGACAAGACTACAGCTTTGGCCAGGCCGTGCTGCGCGAGGCCAAACGCCAGTTGGGCACCCAGCGTCCCGATGTGCGGGTGGTGGGCGACGAGCTGCATCCCATGGCGCGGGTCAAGGACTTTTTGCCCTACGCCACCAAGATCAAGGCCAGCGGTGCCCAGGCCGTCATCACCGGTAACTGGGGCAACGACCTGACCCTGCTGGTTAAGGCCGCAAAGGACGTGGGCTTTGATGGCAAGTTTTATACCTTCTACGGCAATGCGCTGGGTGCACCGGCTGCCATTGGCGAGGCTGGCATCGGGAAGGTCATCGCGGTGGCCGACTGGTTGCCCAACGTGCAGACGCCGGCCAGCGAGGCGTTCTACCAGTCCTTCCGGGCGCGATTTCCGCAAGCGGCGGATGACTACGTGCACATGCGCATGCAGCTGCTGATTGAGGCGCTGGCGCAGGCGATGGATGCCAGTGCCGGCAAGGTCAATAGCCATGGTGGCCCCGATATCGCGGCGATTGCGGCCCAGCTGGAGCACATCCGCGTCAGCATGGGGGGGCAGTCTGGCACCATGCGCGCGGCGGACCACCAGTTCCAACAACCGCTGGTGGTCGGGGTGATGGACCGCCAGGGAACCGCAGGCGTGAAGTTCGACGTGGAGGGTTCGGGTTATGGATTCCGTGTGGTGAAGGCCATTGCGCCGGAGGCCGCCGAGATGCCCACCACCTGCAAGATGCAGCGCCCATAAAGCAGTACCTGTTTGCCCGGATCGGTTGCATCGGGCTATAATCGAGCGGCTTTGCATTGGGCAAGGCGCACGCCAGGAGCAGTTCCAGTACCCGGCGCAAGTTCTAAAACCTGGGGCCTGGCCGTGTGCAAGCGCCCCCACAAAACAGGAAAACACCATGATCGCTTCCAGCGTCAAAGCCGCTGTTGTCAAAGACAACGCCCGCACACCCAACGATACCGGCAGCCCCGAAGTCCAGGTCGCCCTGCTGACCGCCCGTATCAATGATCTCATGCCTCACTTCAAGACCCACGCCAAGGACCATCACGGTCGCCGTGGTCTGGTGCGCATGGTCAATACCCGCAAGAGCCTGCTGGCCTACCTGAACCGTGTCGATCACGACCGCTATGTTGCGTTGATCACCAAGCTGGGTCTGCGCAAGTAAGCCTTGCACTACATGACAGGCGCCTGAGTTAGTTCACTAGCTCAGGCGTTTTTTACTTCGGAGACGGCAAAGGGCAGAGCGAAGCTGTGTCATTCCACGGAAATTTCAGCAAGTTTCCCTGGAATGGCATCGTGTTCTGTGTTGTTGCCTCCGGGCCTGGCAGGTGGCCTTTACCTGCCAGCGGGTTTCCGCATTACCAGGAGATAAAACGATGAGCATTTTTAATAAAGTCACCAAGACCTTTCAGTGGGGTCAGCACACCGTCACCATGGAAACCGGCGAAATCGCCCGTCAGTCCACCGGTGCCGTATTGCTGGACATGGATGGCACCGTTGTGCTGGCTACTGTGGTCGGCAAGACCGAAGGCAAGCCCGGCCAGGACTTCTTCCCCCTGACTGTGGACTATCTCGAAAAGAGCTATGCCGCCGGCAAGATTCCCGGCAGCTTTTTTAAGCGCGAAGGCCGTCCCAGTGAATACGAAACACTGACCAGTCGCCTGATTGATCGTCCGATTCGCCCCCTGTTCCCCGAAGGCTTCTTCAACGAGGTGCACGTGGTCATTCACACCGTGTCCTTGAACCCTGAAGTTGACGCCGATATCGCCGCCATGATTGCCGTGAGCGCCGCGTTGTCCATTTCCGGTATCCCGTTCAACGGCCCCATCGGTGCGGCCCGCGTGGGTTACATCAATGGCGAATACGTGTTGAATCCCGGCCAGACGCAGCGCAAGGATTCCATCATGGATCTGGTGGTGGCCGGTACCG
>CAZDDK010000131.1:0-8959 GCA_964504185.1 uncultured Rhodoferax sp.
CGATTGAAGGAACAAAAAAAAAAAACATGGCCACATATGGGTGTTCGGCTCCCCTTTCCGCCCTGGCGAGGGTGGAATGGGGCGGGGGGGTTAGGGGGTGGTGTGAGGAAGCCCCGCAGGAAAGAATCACCTCACGCAAGCCACTAAAGAAAACGATATGACAGCAACCCCACCCAACCAAGGTGCCCTCCCCCACATCCAGGTCCTTGACCTGTCAAGAGTGCTGGCCGGCCCCTGGTGCACCCAGATGCTGGCCGATCTGGGTGCCAACGTCATCAAGATCGAAAAGCCCGGCGAGGGCGACGACACCCGCCACTGGGGCCCGCCGTTCCTGCAGGACGCCGACGGCAACCCCACCGACCACGCCACCTACTTCACCGCCTGCAACCGCAACAAGCGTTCCGTCACCATCGACATGGCAAAGCCCGAGGGCCAGGCGCTGATCCGCCAGCTGGCGGCGCAGAGCGATGTGCTGGTGGAAAACTTCAAGGTCGGCGGCCTGGCCAAATACGGGCTGGACTACGAAAGCCTCAAGGCCCTGAACCCGCGCCTGATCTACTGCTCCATCACCGGCTTCGGCCAGGACGGGCCCTACGCCCAGCGCGCGGGCTACGACCTGATGATCCAGGCGATGAGCGGCATGATGGACATCACCGGCCGCGCCGACGGCACACCCGGCGGCGGCCCGCAGCGGGTGGGCGTGGCGCTGGTCGATGTGTTCACCGGCGTCTACGCCTGCAGCGCCATCCTCGCCGCCATCGAGGTGCGCCACCGCACCGGCGTGGGCCAGCGCATCGACATGGCCCTTCTGGACGTGGGCATGGCGATACTGGCCAACCAGGCGGCCGGGTTTTTGAACACCGGCAAGGTGCCCCACCGCCAGGGCAACAGCCACCCGAGTCTGGCACCCTACCAGGACTTCCCCACTGCGGACGGCTCCATGCTGCTGGCCATTGGCAACGACGGCCAGTTCGCCCGCTTTTGCGAGGCCGCGCAGCAGCCGCAGTGGGCGGCGGACGCGCGCTTTGCGCGCAACAGCCTGCGCGTGGCGAACCGCGAGGCGCTGGTGGCGGCGTTGGAAGCCGTCACCCGCACCCGCACCACGGCCCAGTGGATTGCCCTGCTACAGGACAAGGCCGTGCCCTGCGGCCCCATCAACTCGGTGGGCCAGGCGTTCGAGGATGCCCAGGTCCAGGCCCGAGGTCTTAAGGTAAATCAGCCACTAGCCCGCGCAGAATATGGCAGTATTGCTATGCAATCAATAGCAACTGTGGCCAGCCCCTTGCGCCTGCAGGACACCCCGGCGGTGCTGCACGGGGCACCACCGGCGCTGGGGGCGCACACCGATGCGGTGCTTGGTGCCCTGGGGCTGGATGTGCCCGCCATTGCGGCGCTGCGCCAGGGCGGCGTGGTGTAGCGCGGCCCCCGGCGCGACGGCGCGGCGCGGGGCGGCACACCGGAATTCTGGTGTGTAATGCGCCTATTTCCCCTTGGTATTGCACGGACCATGGAAGCCACCGCCACCGCCCCTCACTGCCACCCGCGCCCGCCCACCCGCCGTTGTCTGCTGCACGCCGGCGTGGGCGCTGTGGCGGCCATTGCCGCCCTGGTGGCGCTGTCCGCGCAGGGCGGTGTGCAACTGGTGGTGGCCGTTCCGACCGACGTGCTGGAGGACTACCACGCCTTCCTGAAAGGGCGCAACCCGCTGGAGCTGGACCACTACGGCGGCCCCCACACCCGGCGCGATGTGGTCGAGGTGGTCTTGCTGCAGCAGGCCCTGCAGCGCGGCGGCCTGAGCCAGCCAGTACTGCTGGAGGCCCTGCCCAACGTGGCGCGCATCCTGCGCGAAATCGAGTCGGGCCACGCCGTCTGCAGCAGCACCAGCTACTGGCGCGAAGACGTGGCCCCAAACAGTGCCCACTTCTTGTTCAGCGACGCGCTGGTGGAAGCGGGCCAGTTCGAGGCGGGGCTGTACACCGTGCCCGGTAACCGCCAGGCCCTGGCAGCCCGCACGCTGGCCGATGTGCGGCAACTGCGGGCGCTGTCCAACCGGAGCTGGACCGTGGACTGGCGCACCCTGGAGCAACTGGGTGTGCAGCAATTGCAGCACGTGGCGCAGTGGCCCGGCATGTCCAAAATGGTAGAGGCCGACCGGGCCGACTTTTTGCTGGCCCCGTTTCAGGCCAGCGCGGACCTCTCGCTGGTGGTGGGTGGTGTGCGCCTGGTGCCGATTCCCGGCATCAAGGTGGGGCTCAACGGAACACGGCACTTTCTGGTGTCGCGCCAGCACCCCGCCGGTCGGGTGCTGTTGCAGCATCTCAACGCGGGCCTGGCCCGCCTGCGCCAACAGGGCCTGATCCGCCAGGCCTACGTGCAGTCGGGCTTCTTCAACCCCCAGGTGGCGCAATGGACGGCGCTGCGGGCCGCTGCGCGCTGACGGTGCCCGCGTGTTTGGCGCGGCGCAAAGCCTCTGCTATCCTGATGCACCGTCACCGTGTCGTGTGACCCCGCTTGCCAGCCAGCATGACGAAACCCTTGAACCCGGTGCGCCTCTTTGCTGAAATCATCCTGATCATCGGGCTATCGGAAACCCTGGTCATGCTGGTCTTGCCCGACCTGGTTCCGGGGCTGGGCGTGCTGGCCAGCGGGATGGTCGATGTGGCCCTGCTCATTGGCCTGGCCGGGCCTGCGGTGTACCTGCGCTGCGCCTCGGCCCTGCGCCGGACGGCGGCGTCCCCGCCGCCCGCCGGGGGACGGCCTGCTGCGGCGCAGAGCTTCAGCCTGCGCGCAGCGGTGGGTTGGACGGTGGCCACCCAGGTGCTGGGCCTTTGTGCCACGGCGGCGCTGGTGCTGTGGCTACAGGGCGATCTGGACCGCAACGCGCGCAACGCGTTTGACCGCCATGCCGAACGCATGGTGGGCGAAGTGCAGCGCCGATTCAACCTGCCGCTGGCCGGGCTCAAGGGCGCACGCGGTGCCTACGCGGCCAGCCAGCACATGACCCGGCGTGAATTCCAGGAGTACGTGGAGTCGCGCGATTTACCCACTGACTTTCCGGGCATTCGCGGGTTTGGCTTCATCCAAAAAGTCAAACGCAGTGAACTGGCCGCCTTCGTCGCCGCCGAGCGGGCGGACCACGCCCCGCAGTTCACAGTGCGCACCCAGGGCTATTCGCCCGACCTGTACGTCATCAGATACATCGAGCCCATTGGCAACAACTGGCAGGCCTGGGGGCTGGACCTGGGGGTCGAGCCCGTGCGCCGCGAGGCCCTGGAGCGCGCGCAGAACACGGGTGAGGCGGCGCTGACCGGGCGCATTGTGCTGGTGCAGGACGACAGCCGCTCACCCGGCTTTCTCTACATCCTGCCGGTGTACCGCCGGGGCACGGAACCCACTACGCCGCACCAGCGCCGGGCGGTGCTGGTGGGCTTCTTGTACGCACCCATGGTCATGCCCGAGCTGATGGCCGGGCTGGCCGATACGGCCGATGGCGGCCTGCGCGTCGAGTTGTTCGAAGGCCCGGAACTGGACGCGCCGAGCCTGCTCTACGATTCGCTGCAAGGGGCAGGCCCTGGAGTGCAACTGCGGCCCATCTCCGTGCTGCGCACCCTGGAAATGGGGGGGCGCAGCCTGCAGCTGCGGCTGAGCAGCACACCGGTGTTCGAGCGTGCGCAAGACCGCTCCGCCCTGGCCCTGGCCGCCGTGGCGGGCACCCTGGCCAGCCTGCTGGCGGCTCTGGCCGTGTGGCTGCTGGCGGTGGGCCGCCTGCGCGCCCAGCGCCTGGCCGAGCACATGACGCAGGACCTGGACCGCCTTGCCCATGTGGTGCAGCGCTCCAACAATGCGGTCACCATTGCCGATACGCAGGCACGTATTACCTGGCTCAACGACGGCTTTACCCGGCTGACGGGCTTCACGCTGGAGGAGGCTGCAGGAAAGACCCACCGGGAGCTGCTGTCCAGCGGAAAGAACGATCCGGAGGTGCTGGAGCGGCTGCATGGCGCGATCGAGCGGGGGGAGTCCTGCCGGGCCGAAATCCTGAACCGTGCCAAGGACGGGCACGAGTTCTGGGTGGACACCGAGGTCCAGCCCATCCACGATGCCCACGGGGTGATGACCGGCTTCATGGAGATTGCCACCGACGTTACCACGCAAAAACGCACACAAAAGCGGCTGGAGGCGGCCATCCGCGAGAGCAGCGCTCTGCTCAGCACGGTGGAGCTGCACACCATCGTCTCGGTGTCGGACGGCGAGGGCCGAATCATCGAGGTCAATGACGCGTTTTGCGCCATTTCCGGCTACAACCGTGAGGAGCTGATCGGGCAGCAGCACACGGTCACCAGTTCCGGGGTGCACGACCGCCAGTTCTGGACCGACATGTGGGCCACCATCAGCACCGGGGCCTCGTGGCGGGGCGAGGTATGCAACCGCGCCAAGGATGGCTCGCTGTATTGGGTGGACAGCATGATTGCCCCCTTTATCGGGGACGACGGCCGGGTGGAGCGCTATGTCTCCATCCGCACCGACATCACCGCCCGCAAGCGCGACCAACAGCGTCTGGCTGAAATGTCCGACCGCCTGTACCTGGCCATCGAAGGCGGCTCGGACGGCCTGTGGGACTGGATGGACATTCGCACCGGCGCGCAGTGGTGGTCGCCCAGCTACTACGCGCTGCTGGGCTACAGCCCCGATGACTTGCCGGCCAGCTATGACAATTTCGACGCCATCCTGCACCCCAGCCAGAAAGAGCGCATCGGCGCGGCGGCAGCGGTTTCCATAGACCATGGCAGCGAGTTTGACCAGGAAATGCTGCTGCACACCCGTGCACAGGGCTACCGCTGGTTTCGCTCGCGGGCCAAGGTGTACCGCAACGCGGACGGGGTGGCGCTGCGCATGGCGGGGTCCCTGCAGGACATCCACGACCGCAAGCTGGCTGAGGACGCGCTGCGCGACAGCGAGGCCTTTCTGGACCGTGCCGGGCGCATTGCAGGGGTGGGCGGCTGGAGTGTTGACATCAAGGCCGGCGCGATTCACTGGTCCAAGGAGGCCCGTCGCATTCATGAAGTGGACGACTATTACCACGCGACGCTGGACGCCGCAATCCATTTTTATGCGCCCGAAGCACGCCCGCTCATCGAGCGTGCCGTGCAGGAGGCCATGGCCCAGGGCACGCCCTGGGATCTGGAGCTGCCCTTCGTCACCGCCACGGGCCGGGCCATCTGGGTGCGCACCGTGGGCGAGGCCGAATGGGAAAACGGCAAACCCGTCCAGCTGGTGGGTGCATTCCAGGACATCACCGAACGCCGCGAACGCGACCAGGAGCTGCACCTGCTGGAGTCGTGCATCACCCGCATCAAGGACGCCATCGTCATCACCCGGGCCGACATGCTGAACGACGCAGGCCCGCAGATCGTGTTCGTCAACCGGGCCTTCGAAAAGCTGACCGGCTACAGCCAGGCCGAAACCCTGGGGCGCACCCCGCGCATGCTGCAAGGCCCGGGCACCGACCGGGCCGCCCTGGGGCGCATCCGCAACGCGATCACCCTGGGCGAATCGGTGAGTGAAGAGCTGCTCAACTACAACAAGGCGGGGAGTCCCTACTGGATCGAGATCAGCATCTCACCGGTTCTGTCCGAATTGGGCGAGGTCAGCCACTTTGTGGCGGTGGAGCGCGATATCACCGAGCGCCGCCGCAACGAGGTGGCCCTGCTGGACGCGGTGAGCCGGGCCGAGCAGGCCAGCATCGCCAAATCGCAATTCGTGGCCAACATGAGCCACGAAATCCGCACCCCCATGAATGCCATTCTGGGCATGCTCAAGTTGCTGCACAGCACCGACCTGACCACCCGCCAGCTGGACTATGTGGACAAGACCGAAGGCGCGGCCCGCTCGCTGCTGGGCCTGCTCAACGACATCCTGGACTTCTCCAAGGTCGAGGCCGGCAAGATGACGCTGGACCCCCGGCCCGTCCGCGTGGAGCGCCTGCTGCGTGACCTCTCGGTCATTCTCTCGGCCAATGTGGGCAACAAGACCATCGAGGTCCTGTTTGACATCGACCCCGCCCTGCCCGCAGGCCTGGTGGCGGACGACATGCGCCTGCAGCAGGTGCTGATCAACCTGGCGGGCAATGCCATCAAATTCACGCAGTCCGGCGAGGTGGTGCTGCGTGTGGCGCTGCTGCGCAGCAGCGCACAGGACGCGGTGGTGGAGTTTTCTGTGCAGGACAGCGGCATCGGCATCGCACCGGAAAACCTGGAACGCATTTTCAGCGGGTTTTCGCAGGCCGAGTCCACCACCACGCGCCGCTTTGGCGGCACTGGGCTGGGGCTGGCCATATCCAGCCGCCTGGTAGGTCTCCTGGGAGGGCAGTTGCAGGTGGACAGTGTGCTGGGCCAGGGCAGCCGCTTTTACTTTGAACTGGGTCTGCCGCTGGCCGTCGATGGGGCGGGCGAAGCGTCGCCACCCCCGCCCTGTGCGCTGGCGGTTCTCCTGGTGGACGACAACGCGGTCGCCCGCCGCGTGCTGGCCGATGCGCTGCAGTCCCTGGGCTGGCGGGTCGAGGTGGCCGACGGAGGCGAGCAGGCCCTGGCCCGCGTGTCCGCCCGGGCCGCTGCGGCGCTGCCGGCCTACGACATGGTCTTTATGGACTGGCAGATGGCCGGCATGGACGGTTGGGAGGCCAGCCAGCGCATCCGGGCTATGGCCGCAGGCCAGACCGTGCCCATTGTGGTCATGGTCACCGCCCAGGGGCGCGAAACCCTGTCCGAGCGCAACGCCGGAGACCGCGCCCTGATCAACGGCTTTCTGGTCAAGCCGGTCACCACCGCGATGCTGGTGGAGGCGGTGGTCGATGCCCGTGCGGCGGCGGTGGCCGCCCAACGGGGCGAGAATCCGGCCGCGCCCCAGGCCCCGGTTCAGCGCAAGCGCCTGCAGGGCATGCGCATCCTGGTGGTGGAAGACAACAAGATCAACCAGATGGTGGCCAAGGGCCTGTTGAGCCAGGAGGGGGCCGACGTCACCCTGGCCGATGATGGCCAGCTCGGTGTCAACGCGGTGGCGGCGGCGCAACCACCATTTGATGTGGTGTTGATGGATGTGCAGATGCCCGTGATGGACGGCTACCTGGCCACGCGCACCATTCGCCAGGAACTGGGGCTGACCGCCCTGCCCATCGTCGCCATGACCGCCAATGCCATGGCCTCGGACCGCGCAGCCTGCCTGGCTGTTGGTATGAACGACCATGTGGGCAAACCCTTTGAACTGGATGGGCTGGTGGCCCTGCTGCAGAGCCTGGTGGGAGGTGGCGGGGGGGTGGAGGAATCCGCGCCCGTGTCGGCCCCCGACGCCGCGCCGACCCCCGCACCCCATGGCATGGACCTCGCGGCCGCCCTGGAGCGCATGGGGGGCGACACCCGCCTCTTCGCCAGGGCCATCCACGGCTTTGCCGATGACCTGGGCCGCGTTCCCGCGCAGGTGCAGGCCCTGCTGGCACAGGGCGATGCACCCGCCGTATGGCGCAGCCTGCATACCCTCAAGGGGCTGGCGGGCACGGTGGGAATGGTGGACGTGGCCCGTGGGCTGGCGGCACTGGAGGCGCAGCACAAAAACCTGCCGCCGCCCGGCGCAGCCGCCGCCGCACTCCCTGCCGCCCTGCTGGCTGCGCTGCAGCCGTTGGTGGATGACACCCTGCGGGCGCTGGAGCCGGTGTTGCAGCGTTACCCTCGGCAGGAGTCCGGCCCCGTGGTGGAGCCGGTTGCGCTGGATGCAGCCCGGCTGGCCGCGGACCTGCACGCCCTGTGCGACCTGCTGCAGGCGTCCGATATGGCGGCTCTGGCGGCGCACCGGCAGTTATGCCACGCCCACGCCGGGGCACTGGGGGCGGCGCTGGACCCGCTGGATGCGGCCATGGCGGCGCTGGACTTCCAAAAGGCGCTGGGCCTGGGCCGGGAGCTGGCGCAGACCTATGGATTGGTGATTTAACCGCCCAGGATTTCCCACCGCTCCAGCGCCACCATCAGTTCATCGTCAATCTGGGCATTGCGGGCGGCCAGTTTCATGGCCCGCACGTTGTCTATGGCGTACAGGCTGCCATCGGCCAATGCTTCGCCGATTTCGCGCTGCTCGGCTTCCAGCGATGCAATCAGGTCAGGCAGCCCGTCCAGTTCGCGTTGCTCCTTGAAACCGAGCTTTTTGGCCTTGGCGGGCGCTGGTGCTGCGGGTGCGGTGGCTGACACGGCAGCCGTGGCCCGTTCCTGCTTTTGTAGCTGCTCACGCTCGTAGTTAAAGGGCTTGGCCGTCGTCTTGCCCTGCGCCGCATTGATTGCGTTGGCGCGCTGGGTCTGGATCAGCCAGTCGCTCACGCCACCTTCGTACTCGCGCCATTTGGCGTCGCCCTCAAAGGCAATCGTGCTGGTGACCACGTTGTCCAGAAAGGTCCGGTCGTGGCTGACCAGGAACACCGTGCCGTCGTAGTTTTGCAGCAGGTCTTCCAGCAGTTCCAGTGTGTCAATGTCCAGGTCGTTGGTCGGTTCGTCCAGCACCAGCACATTGGCGGGGCGGGCAAACAGACGCGCCAGCAGCAGGCGGTTGCGCTCGCCGCCGGAGAGTGAACGCACGGGCGAGTTGGCCCGCGCGGGGGAAAACAAAAAGTCGCCCAGGTAGCTCTTGACGTGTTTTTTCTGGTTGCCAATCTCGATCCACTCGCTGCCGGGGCTGATGAAGTCTTCCAGCGTAGCGTCCAGGTCCAGCGCGTTGCGCATCTGGTCGAAGTAGGCCACGGTCACATTGGCCCCCAGACGCACCGTGCCCCAGGGGCTGTGGCCCGGTTCGGGCTTGGGGGCATTGGCGGGGGCCGGGTCGGGCTGGTGCTCGCCCAGAATGAGTTTGAGCAGGGTGGTCTTGCCCGCGCCATTGGGTCCCAGCAGGCCGATTTTGTCGCCACGCAAAATGGTGGCGGAAA
>CAZDDK010000132.1:0-8913 GCA_964504185.1 uncultured Rhodoferax sp.
AACAAGTCGCTCACCGTCTCGGTGTGGCTGATGATGTAGTGGCGGATGGCGTCGGCCCCAAAGCGCTCGCGCATCACCTTGGCCATGGAGAAGATGGCCAGTTCTCCCTGTGTGTGGGCGGAGTAGGATGCGCCGTGGACGCGCAGCGCGCGGGCGTCGTCCAGCAGGCCCAGCAGCAGGGTGCGCTTGGCGGACTCGTCCAGTGCGGCGTAGTTCGCCTCGATGCGTGCGGTGGCCAGCAGTTCGGCCACCACTTCCTCGTGTTTGTCCGAGCTTTGGCGCAGGTCCACAGTGGCCAGGTGAAAGCCGAACACATCCACAGCCCGAATCAAGGGCTGTAAACGCTGCGTCACCAGCACACCACCGTGGTTGGCCTTGAGCGAGGCCTCGATGGTGCGCAGCTCGTTGGCGAATTCCTGTGCCGACGGATAGGGGTTTTGCGGTGCCACGGCGTGGCGCGCGGCCTCGGTACCGGTCAGCTCGCGCAGGGTTGCGGCCAGGCGGGCATAGACGCCGGTCAGGGCGCGGCGGTAGGGTTCGTCCATGCGGTGCACGTTGTGGTCGGGCGAACTCTCGGCCAGGGCCTGCATGTCGGGCGTGCATGCTGTCAGCATGGCCGACACCGACAGTTCGCCGCCCAGGTAGTGCACCTCCGTCAGATAGTGGCGCAGCGCCACCTCGGCCTGGCGGCGCAGTGCGTATTCGAGCGTCTGGGCGCTGACGTTGGGGTTGCCATCGCGGTCACCACCAATCCACTGCCCCATGCGCAAAAAGTGGTGCACCGGTTGCTCGCCCAGCAGCTGTTCCAGGTTGGCGTAGAGCTTGGGGATTTCGCGCAGGAAGGTGGACTCGTAATAGCTCAGCGCGTTCTCGATTTCGTCGGCCACCGTCAGTTTGTTGAAGCGCAGCAGCCGGGTTTGCCAGAGCTGGGTCACGCGGGCCCGCATCTGGGCCTCGTTGGCGGCCAGTTCACGGGCGGTCAGGGCGTCCTTTTTGGAGCCAAAGAAGGCACCGCGCAACTTGATTTCGTCGCGCTCGGCCAGCAGCTGGGCAATATTGCGCTCGGCATCCAGAATGCTCTTGCGCTGCACCTCCGTGGGGTGGGCCGTCAGCACCGGCGAGACATAGCTTTGCGCCAGCGTGTTGGAAATGGTTTTGGGGGAGATGCCTGCCCAGCGCAGGCGTGACAGGGCCACGTCCAGGCTGCCTTCCTGCGTGTCGCCCGCGCGCTCATGGATGGCGCGGCGGCGGATGTGGTGGCGGTCCTCGGCCAGGTTGGCCAAGTGGGAAAAATAGGTGAAGGCCCGGATCACGCTGACCGTCTGGTCACCGCTGAGGCCCTTGAGCAGCTTCTTGAGCGCCTTGTCGGCTTCGTGGTCCGCGTCGCGACGAAAGGCGACCGACAACGTGCGGATCTTTTCGATCAGCTCGAAGGCGGCTGCGCCTTCCTGTTCGCGGATCTCGTCGCCCAGTATCCGGCCCAGCAGGCGGATGTCCTCCACCAGGG
Organism: uncultured Rhodoferax sp.; assembly: GCA_964504185.1. Taxonomy (GTDB): domain Bacteria; phylum Pseudomonadota; class Gammaproteobacteria; order Burkholderiales; family Burkholderiaceae_C; genus Allorhodoferax. The sequence continues at coordinate 1,508 of CAZDDK010000132.1, forward strand.
GGCGTTCGTTGTCTTTGCTGCGCTTGGCGGGCGCTGGGTTGGATGCGGTTTTCATGAGGCCCATGCTAGCATTGACCATCCGCAATTGATTACAAATAGGTTACGACTTACAGCCCATGGTTGCTCACACTTTTACCATCGCCACGCGCGAAAGCCGCCTGGCCCTTTGGCAGGCCGAACACGTTCGGGCGCTGCTCCAGGCCATGGGCCACCAGGTCTCGTTGTTGGGCATGACCACCAAGGGCGACCAGATTCTGGACCGCTCGCTCTCCAAGGTGGGCGGCAAGGGCCTGTTCGTCAAAGAACTGGAAGTGGCGCTGGAAGCCGGACAGGCTGATCTGGCCGTGCATTCGCTCAAGGATGTGCCCATGGAGTTGCCCACCGGATTCACCCTGGCCTGCGTCATGGAACGCGAAGACCCGCGCGACGCCTGGGTATCCAGCCGGTACGCCAGCGTGGACGCCTTGCCGCACGGGGCGGTGGTGGGCACATCCAGCCTGCGCCGCGTGTCCTTGTTGCGCGCCATGCGCCCGGATCTGAAGATCGAAGCGCTGCGCGGCAACCTGGATACCCGCCTGAAAAAGCTCGATGATGGGCATTACGACGGCATCGTGCTGGCGGCAGCCGGGTTGAAGCGGCTGGGCTTGGGGGACCGCATCCGCGCGGTGTTTGAGCCTGAACAGATGTTGCCCGCAGCCGGGCAGGGCGCGTTGGGCATTGAAGTGCGCAGCGCGCGTGCCGATGTCGTTAACGTGCTGCAAGCCCTGGTTCATCGTCCCACCTGGCTGGCCGTGTCGGCCGAGCGCGCCGTGAGCCGTGTGATGGGGGGCAGCTGCTCCATGCCGCTGGCCGCCTACGCCACTCTGCAGGGGGACGTGCTGAGCATTCGCGCCACCTGGGGCGACCCCGAAGGCGTGTTGCCCCTGGTGCATGCGCAGGCACAGGGACCGGCGCTGGACGCCAGCGCCGCCACCCAACTGGGCGAGCAGGTGGCCCACCAATTGCAAGCCAAAGTCCGCCAACAAACTGGCGCGGGAGCCTGAGCCATGCGTGTCATCGTCACCCGTCCCGAGCAGGAAGCCCGCCAATGGGTCTCGACCCTGGCAAATGCCGGCTATGAGGCCGTCGCCTTGCCCTTGATCGGTGTATTGCCAGCGCCCAACCCGGATGCCGTGCTCGCGGCCTGGCAACGCCTGCACCAATTCGACGCGGTGATGTTTGTCAGCGGCAATGCGGTGGACCATTTTTTTGCATTGAAACCGGCTGTAGCCCCCGTATTAGATGAGAGTGGTGCTATCAAGATTAGAGCATTCGTGACGGGACCCGGCAGTTTCTCGGCGCTCAGGCGGGCGCAAGTGGATCCCGCCAACATTGATATGCCGGACCGGGATGCGGGACAGTTTGATTCGGAAGCGCTATGGGCCGTGGTGCGCCACCGCGTGCAGCCAGGCTACCGGATCTTGGTGGTGCGGGGCACAGGCAGTCACCAGGCCGCCGCAGAGGATGCGGCGCAGGGTGCTGGCCGTGACTGGTTTGCTGAACAAGTGCGTGGTGCGGGTGGCAGTGCCGAGTTTCTGGTGTCGTACCAACGTCGTGCTCCTGACCTGACGGCTGACACGGCGGCACTGGCGCAGCAGGCGGCGACGGATGGTTCCGTTTGGTTGTTCAGCAGTTCCGAGGCCATTGGCAACCTGGTGGCGGCATGCCCCGGTCAGTCCTGGGCCGCTGCCAAGACGGTGGTAACGCACAACCGGATCGCACTGACCGCCCGGGCTGCGGGCTTTGGCGTGGTGTGCGAGTCGCGCCCCACGCTGCCCGCGCTGCTGGCGTCCATTGAATCCTTGCAATGACGACCGACTCCTCCGAGACAACTGCATCCCCCCCCGCTGTGGGTTCCGGCGGGCAGGTTCGCGGGATGCCGTCGTCTCAGGCAGCGACCGCTCCGCACGGCCTGTTGATGGTGACGGGGGCGGTAGCCCTGGCGGCCTTGTTGGGGTGTGGTCTGTTGTGGCAAAAACTGAGTGGCATTCAGGAGCAGTTGGCGCGCCAAAGTGCGGATGCCGGTGCCCAGGCCACACAGGCCCGTGCCACGGCCCAGTCTGCCCAGGAACTGGCCCTGGAGACGGCCGCAAAGCTGGCGGTCACCGAGGCCCGTGTCAGCGAAGTGGCGCTGCAGCGTACCCAGCTGGAAGAGCTGATGCAGAGCCTGTCGCGCTCGCGTGACGAGAATCTGGTGGTGGACATCGAGTCGGCAGTTCGGCTGGCACAACAGCAGGCGCAATTGACTGGCAGCGTGGAACCCCTGTTGGCGGCCCTCAAGACCGCCGAGTTGCGGGTTAGCCGGGCAGCGCAGCCGCGACTCACCCCATTGTTGCGCGCCATCGGGCGCGACGTTGCCCGGATCAAGGCTACCGCGCTGGCCGATACCCCGGCGTTGTTGGTCAAGTTGGATGAGCTGGTGCAGCTGGTGGATGAACTGCCCGTCGCAAATGCCGTGCTGCCGCAACGCAGCAATGACGCGCTCAAGCGCAAACCCGAGGAAGCCGTCACCAATTGGTGGGTGCGCATGGGCTATTTGCTGGTGGAGGAAATGCGCAGCCTGGTGCGGGTCAGCCGCATCGAGCACCCGGACGCCGCCATACTGTCGCCCGAGCAATCGTTTTTTCTGCGGGAGAACCTCAAGCTCAAGCTGCTGAATGCGCGACTGGGTTTGCTGTCCCGCCAGATTGATGCGGTTCGGGCCGATCTGGGGGCTGCGTCGGTGGCGCTTGGGCGATATTTTGAGGCATCTTCGCGCAAGACCCAGGCGGTTGCCAACTTGCTGCAGCAAGTGCGCGGCCAGTTGAAGGCGCTGGAATTGCCAAGGGTGGACGACACCCTGGCGGCGCTGTCTACTGCGGCGGCGGGACGCTGACCATGCGGGTTGCCTTGTGGCTTGCCGCCCTGTTCGCCATTGCGGTGGCCAGTGCACTTTTTGCCGGAAACAACCACGCCACAGTGACCCTGTTCTGGTCGCCCCACCGGGTGGACCTCTCCCTGAACCTGTTTTTGTTGCTGCTTGCGGGCAGCTTCGTGACCCTGCACCTGGCCATTCGGGCTCTGTCGGCATTGACCAGCATTCCCCAGCAGGCGCGGCGCTGGCGGCTCCTGCAAAGCGAGAGGGCCCTGCACACGGCTTTGCTGGAGTCCTTGTCGCATTTGGTGTCGGGCCGGTTCATTCGTGCCCGCAAGGCGGCCGAGCAGGTACTCGCCCTGGAAGAAGCGCTTCAGCGGCGCGGCGAGCAGTTGACCTACGGAGGGCGTCTGCGTACCTTGTCGCACTTGCTGGCGGCTGAGAGCGCCCATGCGCTGCAGAACCGCCCCGTGCGCGATGACCACTTCCAAAAGGCGCTGGCACAGGCATCCAGCCGCGAGGCCCAGGAGGCGCGCGAGGGAGTGCAACTGCGGGGTGCGCGCTGGGCCCTGGACGATCGCGATGCGGTGGCTGCCCTGCAATGGCTGGATCAACTGTCCCAGGGGGCTGCACGGCGCACGATCGCCCTGCGCATGCGGTTTCGTGCCGCCCGATACGCCGGGCAACCTCGGTTGGCGCTCGAAACAGCGCGTCTGCTGACCAAGCACCGTGCGTTCTCCGAGTCTGCCGGCAAGAGCCTGGCACGGGGAGTGGCCATTGAGTTGATTGGTGGCGCACACGACCAGGTGCAGATCCAGCGGGCCTGGGACACCCTGGAAGAAACCGAGCAGCGCATCCCCGAAGTGGCGTGCGAGGCCGCCGAGCGCTTACTCAGCCTCGGGGGTGATGTGGCACTGTCGCGCCAATGGCTGTCGCCCATCTGGGACGGCATGGTGCAGCGCCATGAGGCGATGCCGTTGGCGCTGCGGGTGCGCTTGGTCCGGGTTCTGGAGCGCGGATTCTCGGCGGTCCAGGGAGAGCTGGATACCGCTTGGCTGGCGCGTATCGAAACGGCCCAGATGGCCAACCCGGGCGATCCGGTATTGCAGTATTTGGCCGGTGTGGTCTGCATGCGCCTGCGTCTGTGGGGCAAAGCCCAGCAGCTGCTCAAACAGTCCCTGTCCCTGCCCCATGAGCCCGAATTGCGCAGGGATTCCTGGTTGGCGTTGGCCGAATTGGCGGAGCAGCGCCAGGATGTGGTCGCCGCCGCGCAGGCCTACCAGGAAGCTGCAAAAAGGTGACGGACCCGGCATTCAGGGCTATTATTCGGCCATGCCCACACTCACCGAACACATCATCAAGCTGACCGACCACCGCGATCGGGAACTGCTGGAATTGACCCTTGCCAAGGCGTTGATTGATCTGTTGCGCATTGATCGCGTCGTGATCGCCCGCGTGGTCAGCGAGGAGGGCATCAGGCGTTGGCTGGAGGTGGCTTCCCTGGATGTGCGGGGCGGCGGCAAGGTGGCCGATCCCTTGCGGGTGGATTTTCATACCCTGCGTGAACTGGGCGATGAACGTGACCGACTGCGTTGCCTGCAGGGAAATGCCCTGGTCGAGTATGCGTGGGCCGGCGAAGAAGGTCCTCGCATCAGCTACCTGCCCTTGTTTGCCGGGGATTCCGATAGCGACGAAGGGGTGGTGGAGGTGCATGCCGGTTTGCCCCTGTCGGAGGGGCAACTGCAGGTCGTTGAAGACTTGGTGCATGTGTTTCGCAACATGTACAAGCTGTTGGCCTACAGTGACCGTGATGCGTTGACCGGTTTGCTCAACCGCAAGGCGCTGGATGATACTTTTTACAGTGCCGTTCTGGAAGAGATGGACCATGGTCTGGAGGGCGAAACAGGTGTGCTGGAAGCCAGTGTCCTGCCGGTGGCCGAGCGGCGCCACCGCGTTCCACCCAACTACTGGTTGGGAACGGTAACGGTGGATAACTATGGGCTTATCACGGACAAGTGTGGCCACCTGATTGCCGAAGAAGTGCTGCTTCTGGTGGCGCGGATCATGAATAACACCTTCCGCACCTATGACCGCATCTATCGGTTAGGGGGCGAGGAATTTGCGGTGCTCATGCATTGCCCGGACGAGGCCCTGGTGCTTGCCGCATTTGAGCGCTTTCGTGTCAACATGGAGAAATTCAATTTCCCCCAAATTGGTCGCATCACGGCGTGCGCGGGCTTTACCCGGGTCACGGCGGAGGACTCTCCCAACACCACTCTGGAGCGCGCAGAACGTGCGGTGGATTTTGCGCAGCGCAATGGCCGCAACCAAGTCCATAGCCACGATGAGCTGGTGCGCAAGGGCCTGTTTGGCGATACGCTGAAAATTGGAGCGGTGGACTTGTTCTAGCGCATGGGGTCAAAAAAAGGGGCCGTGTGGCCCCTTTTTTTTGGTGCACCGGCAAGTGCGCGGTGCTGCAAGCCGGGTCAGGCCAGCGGTGGCTGCTCAAAGGGCAGCGTCATGTTGCGCAGGTCGCGCTTGGTCTCCACCAGTACCAAGGGCCCGCTGTCCAAGACCACGAGAGCGGGGCGTTCGCGCGGAACATGGATGGGCGCGGCCTCTGCGGTGATGGCGGCCTGCACGGCTGCAACCTTGTCCTTATCGGAGTTGACCCATTGCAATCCCGACTGCTGCGCCACTTCCAGCAGGGTCTCGGTGGGCAGGGTGTAGGACGCCACTTTGGGCATGCCGCCAGCAGTGGGTGCAATGCCCGGTGCGGGAGCGGTTGCCGCCTCGCGATCCAGCGGCTCTGCCGGCGACGGGCCAATGGCGTCCGTGGGGGTCTCGACGGAGGGTGCAGCAGCCGGTGCTGCGATGGCCTCCTGTGCATCTGCTTCCACCGCAACGGGGGGGCGCAGGTCGCCGCGCCCTTCACGCTCGCCGCGCGGACCACGGTCGCGGCCGTAGCGGTCGCGCTGGCGCTTCTCGCGGGGCTCCCCATTTTCGTTGCGAGGGCTGTCGGCCTGACGGGTGGCATCCAGGTTGGCTTGTTGCGTGTCGGCGTTCACGGTGCCGGATGGGACCTCCGTGTCGGAAAAGCCAAGTTGGGCTTGGCGGCCTTCGCTGCCATGGGTGCGGTTCTCGCCCTCTTGGCGTGCACCACGGCCGTTGCGGTTGCGACCGCCGCGGCCTTCCCCCCGGGCCTCTCGGTTTTGGCCGCCAGCGGCGCTGCGGTTGTCATTCGCTTCGTCAGAGCCGGGATTCACCTCGGCGCGTGGCTCGCCACGCTCGGCACCTTCGTTGCGTTCACCACCGCGGCGGTTGCCACGGTCGCCCCGGTCCTGGCGTGGACCGCGTTCGGGGCGCTGTTCGGCGCGACCGTTGTCAGTGGGTGCCGGTGCAGAGCCGGATTGCAGACCGACCTCCGCATTCAGTGGCGTGCCCTCGGCGTCAAAACGTTCGCGCTGGGTGCCTCCTTGGCGCTCGCCACCGCGTCCGCCGCGGCTGCGACCACGGCCGCCCTCACCGCGACCTTCGCCACGCGGACCACGGCCTTCGGTGCGGGGTTCGTGGTTGCGCCCTTCGCCACGGCCATCGCCGGACTTGTTGTTGCGATGGGCGTCTCGGTTGCTGCGACCATCTCGGCTTTCGACGGGCTTGGCAGCCGGTGAGGCCACGGGGGTGACCGGCGCAGCGGGTGCCGTGCTGCCACCAAACAGGCGCTTGAGCCAGGCGAAGAAGCCAGTTTCGGGCTGCTGGGCCGCGGCAGGTGCAGCGCGGTGTGCTGTCTCGGGCGCTGGCTGAACGGGTGCCACGGGCTTGGGTGGCGCGACGGGTGCCGGCGCGTCCGGCAGTACGCCCTTGATGACGGGCGTTTGCTTGTTGGTGGGTTCCTGCGAGCGGCGGGTCACGCCGGTCGGGTCTTCGATCTCGTCGGCCAGTTTGTAGCTGGCATCGATGTTGTCCAGGCGCGGGTCGTCGTGCTTGAGGCGCTCCAGCTTGTAGTTGGGCGTTTCCAGCGTCTTGTTGGGCACCAGCAGCACGTTGATGCGCTGCTTGAGTTCGATTTTGGCAATCTCGGAGCGCTTTTCGTTCAGCAGGAAGGAGGCCACGTCCACGGGCACCTGGCACAGCACGGAGGCGGTGCTGTCCTTCAGCGACTCTTCCTGGATCACGCGCAGGATCTGCAGCGCGCTGGATTCGGTGTCGCGGATGTGGCCGGAACCGCCGCAACGGGGGCAGGGAATGGATGCGCCTTCGCTGAGGGCCGGGCGCAGGCGCTGGCGGCTCATTTCCATCAGACCGAATTTACTGATGGTGCCGAACTGCACACGGGCTCGGTCCTGGCGCAGCGCGTCGCGCAGGCGGTTTTCTACCTCGCGGCGGTTGCGCGACTCTTCCATGTCGATGAAGTCGATGACGATCAGGCCACCCAAATCGCGCAGGCGCATCTGGCGCGCCACTTCGTCGGCGGCTTCCAGGTTGGTGCGGGTGGCGGTTTCTTCGATGTCGC
>CAZDDK010000133.1:0-8866 GCA_964504185.1 uncultured Rhodoferax sp.
AGCCAGAGCCAGAGCCAGAGCCAGAGCCAGAGCCAGAGCCAGAGCCAGAGCCAGTCGTTGTCGTCGAAGAGGCGGAAGAGCAGGTCAAGGTTATTGGTCACCTGCGGTTGAGTATTCCGCTTTACAACGTGTACCTCAACGAGGCGGACGAGTGGTCCCGGCGTTTGCAGGTCGAACTGAGTGAGTGGGCCATTGAACTGCATCCCCCGGTACCCGACTCAGTCGTAACCTTCGCCCATTCGCTGGCAGGCAGTTCGGCGACAGTAGGCTTCTCCGCCTTGTCCGAGATGGCCCGGTCGTTGGAGCATGCGTTGCAGCACGTGCAATTGCACCGCCAAGGAACGGCAGAGCAAGCCAGGGTGTTTTGTGATGCCGCCGAGGACATTCGCCGTCTGTTGCACCAGTTCGCGGCGGGCTTTCTCAAGGATTCGGACGCCACTGTGCTGCAGGCATTGGATGCGATCATTCGTACGGAATTCCCGGCACCCACGATCGATTCGATCGAAGATACCCTTGACGAGGATTTGATTGCGTCGGAAGACGAGGAACTCGTTATTCAGGCGGCCCACGAAGAGCCGATGCAAACCACGGTGGTTGCGGAAGAGGTGCCAGCCGATGCATTTGCGCCGGTGGCGCTGGCCGTGGTGGCCGCGCCGCTGACTGTTGCGCAGGCGCATGACGACGAAATTGACTCTGTCGACCATTTGGATGACGATCTGTTCCCAATTTTTGAGGAAGAAGCCATTGAGTTGATGCCCCAGTTGGGCACTGCTCTGCGCCAGTGGGTGGCCAGGCCGGAAAACTTGGGTGCCCGCAGTGAAACACTGCGTGTTCTGCACACACTCAAGGGCAGTGCGCGTCTGGCTGGTGCCATGCGATTGGGGGAAATGTCCCACCGCATGGAGTCCAGCATTGAGCAGATTGGCACGGAGCAGCTGCAGTCGGTTCAGCTGGAACCCCTGCTCACCCGATTTGATGCCTTGCAGGCGACCTTTCAGCAGTTGGGTGCCGCGCCCGTGGAGGTGGAGGGCGCAGCGGTGGAGTCGGCGGTTGGGGTGCCAGTGTCCCACGAACCCAATGGAGGAGAGGCAGCACCGATTGCCGCTCCTGCTGTCGTCAGCGTGCCGCTCAAGGTGGCACCACGCGGTTTGGCTACGGCCCAACCGGTGCGTCAGCTGGCGAGCCAGACGGTGCGCGTGCGCTCCCAGTTGCTGGATCGTTTGGTGAATCAGGCCGGTGAGGTGATGATCTCCCGTGCCCGCATGGAAGCCCGTCTGACGCAACTGCGCTCGTCCCTCGTGGATCTGAGTGGAAATCTGGACCGCCTTCGCCACCAATTGCGCGATGTGGAGCTCCAATCCGAGTCGCAAATGCAATCGCGGTTGGCCCAAACCAAAGACTCGGCGCAGTCATTTGACCCGCTGGAGTTTGACCGGTTTACCCGCGTTCAGGAATTGACCCGCATGATGGCGGAGTCAGTGCACGACGTTGCCACCGTGCAGCGCAATTTGCAGCGCTCCATTGAAGGTGCGGAGGATGATCTGATTGCCCAGGGCCGGCAGGCGCGCGAGCTGCAGCGGGACCTGCTGCGCACGCGCATGGTGGAGTTTGAAAGTATTTCCGAACGCCTCTACGGTGTGGTGCGCCAGGCTGCCAAGGATTCCGGCAAGCAGGTTAAGCTCGATATCACCGGCGGTTCCATTGAAATGGACCGGGGTGTGCTGGACCGCATGGCACCTGCGTTTGAACACTTGCTGCGCAATGCGGTGGGACATGGAATTGAGAGCGCGATCGAGCGCACAGAAGCAGGTAAGCCGACCGCCGGCACGATCACCATTCATGTCAACCAGGAAAGCAATGACGTCTCCGTCGCCTTCCGTGACGATGGCTCGGGTTTGCATCTGGACAAGATCCGCACCAAGGCCATTGCCAATGGAGTGATTGCGCCGGACACCGCGCTGAGTGAAAACGACGCTGCCAATCTGATATTCATGCCGGGATTTTCAACGGCAGACCAGGTGACGGAGCTGTCGGGGCGTGGCATCGGCATGGACGTCGTGCGGGCCGAAGTGAATGCCTTGGGTGGGCGTATAGAAACCTCGACCCAAGAAGGGTCGGGGACGACCTTCAAGTTGGTCCTGCCCCTGACAACCGCTGTGACACAGGTTGTGATGCTGCGCGTTGGTAACTTTACTGTGGGCGTGCCGTCCAATTTGGTGGAGACGGTGTTGCGCACTCCTGTGGCTGTCCTGGAACAGGCATATGCCCGTGATGCATTCGAAATCAACGGCCAGACGATTCCGTTCTTTTGGGCTGGGGCGTTGCTGCAGGTGTCCGCGCAGAGCCATGAGGCCGTGGGCAAGACCCGCTCGGTTGCCGTTTTCCGAAGCGCTGGTCAGCGTCTGGCCATGCATGTGGACGAAATTCTGGGTAACCGAGAGGTCGTTGTGAAGAATCTGGGGCCGCAATTGGCCCAGTTGCCGGGACTGGCGGGCATGTCGGTGCTGGCATCGGGTGCGGTGGCGTTGATCTACAACCCGGTTGCGCTCGCTGCAGTCTATGGTGAACAGGCGCGTGCGATGCATCGCGCATCCGTTGTGGCTACGCAGACGAGCGAAGAACCTGCGGTTGGTGTGCCTATCACTTCTGCCGCAACTGCCAACCTAGTACCTTTGATTTTGGTGGTTGACGACTCCATCACGGTGCGCCGGGTGACGCAGCGGCTGCTCAAACGTGAAGGTTATCGTGTGGCTTTGGCCTCAGACGGCCTGGACGCGTTGGAAAAACTGCAGGAAGAAAAGCCCACCGTGGTGCTGTCTGATATTGAGATGCCCCGAATGGACGGGTTTGATTTGGCCCGCAACATCCGAGCGGACGCCAATCTGCGTGATCTGCCCATCATCATGATCACTTCGCGTATTGCCGGAAAACACCGGGAGCACGCCAAGGAGTTGGGCGTCGACCACTATCTGGGCAAACCTTATTCCGAGGACGAGTTGCTGGGCCTGGTGCGCAATTACTGCGCCGCCACGGTTGAGGGCTGAAGGCTTTTGCGGACCCCTGCGTAACGCGCCAACGTTCGCGCGCGGGCCTGCGCATGGTCCACAATGGGCTCAGGGTAGAGTCGTCCTAGTTCCACATCGGCGCGTGCCAGGTCGGCAGGACGCGCCAGCCAGGGCGCGTGGAGGTGCTTGGCGCCCAGCCTGGAGAGTTGCGGTAGATAGCGTCGTATGAACTTGCCGTCGGCATCAAATTTTTCACTTTGGTTCACGGGATTGAAAATACGGAAATAGGGCTGTGCGTCGCAGCCGGATGAGCTGACCCACTGCCAACCGCCGTTGTTGGCAGCCAGATCGAAGTCAATGAGTTTTTCAGCAAAGTAGCGCTCGCCCCAACGCCAATCCAGCCCGAGATGTTTGGTTAGAAAACTGCCCGCCACCATGCGCAACCGGTTGTGCATGTAGCCGGTCTGGTTGAGCTGGGCCATTGCCGCATCCACCAGGGGGTAACCTGTAGCCCCCTGGCACCAGGCGGCAAACAGCGCTTGGGCGTGCGCACCCTGTTCCCACTCGATGCGGTCGTACTCCGGCTTGAAGGATGCACCGACAACGTGCGGAAAGTTGGCAAGTACCTGGAAGTAAAAATCACGCCAGATGAGTTCGGTCAGCCACGCTGCCGCACCGGCGCTACCGGCCAGTTTGCGCTGCAGTGCCAATCCCACCAGTTGCCGGACGGAGATGGTGCCAAATCGCAGGTGCACGCTCAAATAGCTGGGGCCCTTCACTGCGGGGTAGTTGCGCCACTGTTCGTAGTGGTCCAGGCGGTTCCAAAAATCTGCCACTAAGGCGTTGGCACCGGTGGTACCCGGCACGATGCCCAGTGCCCGTAAATTGGTGGGTTCAAACCCCAACGATGCCAGAGTGGGAACCGCCACATCGTATCGAGCGGGGCGGACTGCGAGTACGCCAGCACCAGGCCCTGGAGCATGCTGGCTGGGGCCGCACTCCCCGACGCGCGCCAACCACGCCCGCATGTAGGGGGTGAAGACCGCATAGGGCTTGGCGCTTTGTGTGCACAGTTCCTGGCGCTCGAAAATGACATGGTCCTTCAAGGTCAGAAGGGGGATGCCTTGCGCGTGTAACCCAGTACGCACCACCGCATCGCGGGCGATGGATGCAGGCTCGTAGTCATGGGCGGCAAAGACGGCGTCGGCCCGCAGACAGTGGGCAAGCTCAGGAATGGCTTCTGTCGAGAACCCATGCACTGCAATGAGCCCGGCCTGTGCGTGGCCAGCCTGATGGCGAATGTGGGCATCCAGCTCCACCAGGGATTCGCGAATGAATTCCACTCGCCGATCGGTCCGGGGAAGTGGCTCCAGAATTGTCCGATCAAAGACAAATGCGCAATGCACCTGGTCGCACCGTTGCAGTGCAGCGGATAGCGCAGCGTTGTCCACCAGCCGCAGATCACGGCGAAACCACACGAGGCCGGTACGAAATTCACGAGGCATGGCAAACGGTAAAATCCATCAATGTCTGGCGATTCTGCTCCCATCAACCTCACCAACCATTTCCTGATCGCAATGCCCGGGCTGGACGATGCGATTTTTTCCAAGAGTGTGGTGTATGTCTGTGAGCACACTGCACGGGGTGCCTTGGGGCTTGTGATTAACAAGCCGGCGGACATCAAAATGGCAGCCTTGTTTGGCAAAGTGGATTTGCCACTCAAGCGCCAAGACTTGACCGATGCGCCCGTGTTTCAAGGCGGGCCGGTCCAGGTTGAGCGGGGGTTTGTGCTGCATGACCCCATTTTTTCGGAGAGTGACAAACCCGAGCAGCCGCTGTATGCGTCCACCATGGCAATTCCAGGTGGGCTGGAGATGACAACCTCCAAGGACGTCCTGGAGGCGCTGTCTACGGGCTACGGTCCCCGCCGGGTTCTGGTGTCGCTGGGGTATTCGGCCTGGGGGGAGGGGCAGTTGGAGACCGAGCTGGGCGAGAACAGCTGGCTGACCGTCGATGCCGACCAGAGCGTCATTTTTGACACCCCGGTGGAGCAACGCTATGACAGGGCGCTGGCCTTGCTGGGTTTGCAGTCGTGGATGATTTCATCGCAGGTAGGCCACGCATGAGTTCGGCGGACGCGGCACAGGCGGTGCCGTCCCATCTCAACACGTTTCTGGCCATTGATTTCGGGCTCAAACGTACCGGCATCGCGGTGGGCAATCGCCTGATGCGCTCGGCACAGTCGGTGGGTACAGTGCGTGCCGAAGGCGATGCCCGCTTTGGCCTCATTGAAAAGCACCTTAAAGAATGGCAACCGGATGCGCTGGTGATTGGCGTGCCCTATCACCCGGACGGTGCCGCCCACGAAAACACGGCCCGCGCCAGACGGTTCGGCCGCCAACTGCATGGCCGCTTCGCACTGCCGGTGTTCGAGGTGGACGAGCGCTACAGCACCACCGAGGCCCTGGCCAGCGGTGCCAAGGATGCCGATGCCGCCTCGGCTTGCATCATTCTGGAACAGTTTCTAAGGAGTTTGCCGTGAGCACATTGGCTTTGGACGCGGAGGCGCTGTACCGCGAGTTGCTGCGGGGAGTGCAACACATCAGCGGTGCACATACCCGTCTGGTAGGGATTACATCCGGTGGTGCCTGGCTGGCCGAGCGCCTGCAGAAGGATCTGAACCTGCCGGGACATGCCGCCAAGATCTCCTCGGCCATGCACCGCGACGACTTTGCCCAGCGCGGCCTCTCCAGCGGCGGCCAGACCGTGTTGCCATTCGAGGTCAACGGCGCTGACATCCTGATCCTGGACGACGTGCTCTACACCGGGCGCACGCTGCGCGCCGTGCTCAACGAACTGTTTGACTACGGTCGCCCGGCCAGCGTCAAACTGGCGGTGCTGGTGGATCGCGGCGGTCGCGAGTTGCCAGTGCAGGCGGACTTCGCTGCGGCACGCGTAACACTCGCTCCCAACCAGTCGCTCGCCCTGGCGCGCAGCGACGCAGGCGTCTTCAGCTTTGACGTGAAGGCGCGATGACCATGCTATATAAACGCAACCCCCAACTCAATAGACACGGTGAACTGGTGCACCTTCTGTCGGTCGAAGGCCTGCCCCAAAGCATCCTCACCCATATCCTGGATACGGCGGCGAACTTCGTTTCGGTCAACGACCGCGAGGTGAAAAAGGTGCCGCTGTTGCGCGGCAAAAGCGTATTCAACCTGTTTTTTGAGAACAGCACCCGCACCCGCACCACCTTCGAGATTGCGGCCAAGCGCCTGTCGGCCGATGTCATCAACCTGGATATTGCACGCTCGAGCGCCTCCAAGGGCGAGTCGTTGCTGGACACGATCGCCAATCTCTCCGCCATGGCTGCTGACATGTTTGTGGTGCGTCACAGCGAGTCCGGTGCCCCCTATCTGATCGCCCAGCACGTGGCACCCCATGTGCACGTGATCAACGCTGGTGACGGCCGCCACGCCCACCCGACGCAGGGCCTGCTGGACATGTTCACCATTCGCCACTACAAAAAGGATTTTTCCAATCTGACCGTGGCCATTGTGGGTGACGTTTTGCACTCCCGCGTGGCGCGCTCCGACATTCATGCGCTGACCACGCTGGGCGCGGCCGAGGTGCGGGTGGTCGGCCCCAAGACCCTGGTGCCTGGCGACATGGCGCAGATGGGTGTGCGTGTGTGCCACACCCTGGAAGAGGGCATCAGGGACTGCGACGTGGTCATCATGCTGCGTCTGCAAAACGAGCGCATGAGCGGCGCGCTGCTGCCTTCCATGCATGAATACTTCAAGAGCTTCGGCCTCACGTCCGAGAAACTGCAACTGGCCAAGCCGGACGCCATAGTCATGCACCCCGGCCCCATCAATCGAGGGGTCGAAATCGACTCCGCCGTGGTGGATGGCCGACAGAGCGTGATCCTGCCACAGGTCACATTTGGCATCGCCGTGCGCATGGCTGTCATGAGCATTGTGGCGGGTAACGAGGCGGATCCCCGGAGCACACGCGTATGAATACACTGATCAAGGGTGGCCGAGTCATCGATCCGGCCACTGGTTATGACCAAAATGCAGACCTGGCCCTCGTCGATACTGTGGTTGTTGCTATTAAAAATATAGCCTCTGATTTCCACCCCGATATCACCATCGACGCCACCGGCTGTATTGTCATGCCCGGCCTGGTTGATCTGGCAGCGCGCCTGCGCGAGCCCGGCCACGAGCATGAAGGCATGCTGGCCTCTGAAATGGGGGCTGCAGTTGCTGGTGGCGTGACCAGCGTTGTCTGTCCGCCCGACACCGAGCCGGTGCTGGACGAGGCTGGTCTGGTCGAAATGTTGCGCCACCGCGCCGAGCAGTTGCAGCTGGCGCGCCTGTTCCCGCTGGGTGCGCTGACCCGCAATCTGGAGGGTGAGGTGCTGACCGAAATGCTGCACCTGACGCAAGCGGGTTGCATCGGATTCAGCCAGGCCGAAGTGCCCCTGGCCAACACCCAGGTCATGCAGCGTGCCTTGCAGTACGCAGCGACCTTTGGCTACACCGTGTGGCTGCGCCCCCAGGAACTGCATCTGGGCAAGGGCGTGGCCGCCAGCGGCCCCTTGGCCACCCGCATGGGTTTGTCGGGTGTGCCGGTGGCCGCCGAAACCATTGCCTTGCATACCCTCTTCGAGCTGGTGCGTGCCACCGGCGCGCGCGTGCACTTGTGCCGCCTGTCCAGTGCTGCGGGCGTGGCCCTGGTGCGCCAGGCCAAGGCCGATGGCTTGCCCATCACCTGTGATGTCAGCATCAACTCACTGCATCTGACCGACGTGGACATCGGCTACTTCGACAGCCGCATGCGCCTGCAGCCCCCGTTGCGTCAGCAGCGCGACCGAGACGCCCTGCGCGCCGGCTTGGCCGATGGCACGATTGACGCGCTGGTGTCCGACCACACGCCGGTGGACGAGGATGCCAAAGCCCTGCCATTCGCCCAGGCCGAGCCGGGTGCGACGGGCCTGGAGTTGTTGCTGAGCCTGGCGTTGAAATGGGCGCAAGACAGCGGCCTGCCACTCACCGAGGCCCTGGGTGTCGTCACGAGCCGACCTGCCGCCGTGGCAGGGGTGTCGCTGGGCGCATTGGCCGCCAGCGCCGGGCGTTTGGTAGAGGGGGGCGTCGCCGACATTTGTGTGTTCGACCCCACTGCCAATTGGGTGGTGGAGCCATCGGCGCTGCGCAGCCAGGGCCAGCACACGCCGTTTGGTGGCTACGAACTGCCGGGGCGCGTGCGTGCCACGTTGGTCAACGGCCACATCGCCTACCGTGCCTGAGTCCGGCATCACCTGGGGGTTGCGCACATGAAGCGCCTGCGCGGTGTATGGCGCATGGTGCGCGTGCTGCGGCACATCCTGGTGGGGCTGGGCACCATTTTGTTTGTCTTCCCGCGTCTGTCGCCGGATCAGCGGCATGCGCGTGTTCAGGTATGGGCCCGCACCATGCTTGCATGTCTAGCTATTAAATTGATAGTAAAAGGGTATCCCCCTGCGGCCGGGCCAATGCTGCTGGCGGCCAATCACATCTCTTGGCTGGACATCGTGGTGGTGCATGCCGCACGACATTGCCGTTTTGTCTCTAAGGATGAGGTGGCGCGCTGGCCGTTGGTGTCCACCTTGGCCAATGCGGCCGACACGCTCTACATCGCCCGCGAGTCGCGCCGCGACGCCATGCGCGTGGTGCACCAGATGGCACAGTGCTTGCGCGACGGTGACGTACTGGGCATCTTCCCCGAGGGCACTACCGGTGACGGCTCCACACTTTTGCCCTTTCACGCCAACTTGTTGCAAGCCGCCATCTCGGCCGATGCGCCGGTGCAGCCGGTGG
>CAZDDK010000134.1:0-2427 GCA_964504185.1 uncultured Rhodoferax sp.
ACTGCCGTCAATGCGAAAACGGATGCCTGTCTTGAACTTGCCCGGCATGGGCTCAATGTGGATGTCAGACGCCTTTTGGTTGTAGGCATCAACAATGACTTTGTTCACAAACTTGACCAGTTCGTTGTCTGCCGCCGCCGACTCCAGCGACTCATCGTTGGTGCCATCATCAATGGGTCCGCCGTCCATGTCCGCCAGCAACTGATCGATGGTGCTATTGTCTGCGGACGCACCAAACAACTGTGCCAACGTTTCTTGGAATTCCGTCTGCGTTGTAACGCGATAGGCAAATTTGGCTATACGGGGATACACCTGCGGCACAACGCGGGAGCCCCGAACTGCCTCGGGATCCATGCACATGATGACCAGCCCCTCGGGCGATTCCTCCAGCGGAATCCATCCCTGCTCTTCAATAAATTCCCGTTTGAGAGCTCCGTGGAGCATCTCGGATCGAATGCGCCCTGGATTAAAGGCCTCGTAGGGAACTCCAAAGAACTTGGCCAGCGAAGGACCAATTTGCAGTGGCTTGATCTTGTACTGGGCCATCAGGAAGTGCTCCACCGACTTACCGTCGGAACGGGCATCCTGTATGCACTGGCTCAACTCGTCATCCGTCAGCAGACCGTCCGCAACCAAGGCATCGTATTTGGTTGCCTTCCTGCGGGGCATAGCGCTTGCGCCATTGGCCCGCTGGCGTATGGCCGTGGCCAGGGTTTTGCATAGTTCCGCGACACCATCCACCTCCAAGTCACCAAACGGTTCATCACTCTTGTTGTTGATCACTTGCAAAACACCATGCAAGGTACTGCCTTCCAGGATGGGGGCCACCAGCATCTGCTTGGTACGGTATCCGGAGCGTTTATCCACCACCTTTAAAAAGGTCAAAGCAGGGTGAATCTGTTTGAGTGCCTCGTCGTCGTAGACATCAGTCAGGTTAAGGAGTTTGCGGCTGGATGCCACGTAGCCCGCAATGCTTTGCGGTGAAATCGGCAGTTTCAAATCACTGCTGCTGTTCAGCCCCGTCTTGATCTTGGAAACGATAGCGGTTTGGTCTTCATTGACCGCATACAAGGTCAGGCGGTCTGCGTTGAGTAGCTTGCAAATATCCTGGCTCGCCTCCAGCATGATTTGCTCTAAATTTTCCGTGTCATGGATGCGCGCTGTCACATGGTGCAGTTGGCGATAGAACAGGGCTTCAAAAGTCATCCCTCGCTTTTGGGATGGAAGCTTCTGCGATTCAAAAAAAGCCTGCTCTGACGCTTTTTCTGATGTACCAGCTGGCAAGACTGCATTCATATTTCAAACTCCTGCCCGGCTCGCATTCTGCGGATGTCGTGGGTCACATTGGGGCCAAAGGGTTGGGTTTGGTCGAACCGTTGAACTTCTGCCATGATGAGCTCGGTCTCCGCAGGCTTCGTATGGGTGATGTAAATCGGGTAGTTCTTGCCTTTAGCAATACAGTCCAACTCATTGGCCAGCACCGTCGGCGACAGGTGTAGGCTTCGTCTGGCGAGATCTCTCTCGCGATTACTAAACGCAGTTTCTATGACGAGCATCGCCACATTGAGTTGATTGACTCTATCCCAAAAGGCCTGATTACGCTCAGTATCACCGGTGTACACCCAGCATCCATGTCCCGACGTAATGGCAAAGCCAGCAGCCGGCACCGTGTGCACGGCAGGAAGTACTTCGATGTATTTGTCTGACAATTGAAAAGTTTGCGCCACCTGTATCTCATGAAATCGAACGAACGGTGTCTGGGGTGAGGGAATACGTGAGAAATCCGGCCAAATCACGTTGTTAAAAATATGCGCGCGCAGCGCTTGAATGGTTCCACTCAGGGCATAAATTTTTAAAGGTTCCGCGCGCTGACCAGCAATGGCATCCACCATCAAGGGAAGTGCGGCGATGTGATCCAAATGCGAATGGCTCAGCAAGACATGGTTGATACAGGCCATTTCTTCCAGAGTGAGGTCACCGACCCCGGTTCCGGCATCCACCAGAATTTCACCATCAATGAGAAACGACGTCGTCCTGCAGTCCTTGGCAATGGCTCCCGAACACCCCAATACGCGTACTTTCACAGCAACAGTCTCATTTGTTTTCGAAATTAGTTGCACCATCCCATTCGGGATCGAATGGGAGCAACCGCATGGAGGCTACTCTCTCGGCGTAGAGTTGGTAAAGGAATTTTTTGGCATTCATCCTCGCTAAGTTGAGCAGCAAAACATCTGCCTGGTCCCAATCTTGCGATCGATAGGCCCTGATAAAGCTTCCCCATATTTTGAGCTCAGTACCGGAGTTTTCTCCGAGTTGTGCAGCAGGTGCCATGGGCCAGAAGATTGCAACCGTCTGCTCCTTGCCTTTCACCCGTACCCGGTCTAATTCTTGCCAGGCAAAGCTCACCGCCAATTTCCGTGTGGACTC
>CAZDDK010000134.1:2527-8821 GCA_964504185.1 uncultured Rhodoferax sp.
AACACACCGGTTAGTAACTCCTGCAATTGGGTGGGTTCCATGTGTTCCGACATCTTGGTAAACCCACGCATATCGCAGAACATGACCGTTAGTTCCCGACTGGTTGCCTTCATGCTGTAACTGTCAGGGTCTTTCACCATTTCATCTACCAGCTCTGGTGGCACGTAGGTACCAAACAGATGCGCCAATTCCCGCTTGGAGCGTGTTTCCACAAAATAGCCGTAGCTCATGTTCAGCGCAAAGGCGGTTAAGGTCATTACTGCAGCGGCCGCCAATGGCATAACCAACCCATACGCAACGTATAGCCATGTATTGAGTCCCGTCACCGCGACTAAAACCCCAACACTCAAAGCAACTGCCCTCGGTGCAGTCAACAATGGCAGTCCTATCGCCAGAAGCAGCCCCGCAGCTAGCAGGATAAAAACGTCATAGCCCAACGCGTAATCTGGCTTGAGTGTTACTTTGGCATCCAACCACCCGGATATCAGGCTCGCGTGAGACTCGACTCCAGGATAAACCTGTCCCACAGGCGTAACCCGCAAGTCCAGCAATCCGGGTGCCGTCGTTCCCACCAACACAATCTTGTCTTTGAGATCATTGGGAGGCAGGCGTCCAGCTAACACATCCGCCGCAGAAACATAGCGAAAGGTTCCGCCCTTGGCACCTCCTGGCCCCCTATAGGGCACCAGGGTCGCAATATGTTGGTCCACCGGGATCGCCAGACCAGTTTTGCCCTCGGTCAAAAGAATCCGATCCAGGCCCTGGTAGTTGCGCGACAACCATTTCTCATCAGAAAACCCCAAGGAAACGCGTGGTGATCCAAGAAGATAACGAAACATCGCCAGAGCCAGCGACTCGTAGTATTTTCCCCTGTACTCGGCCAATAGCGGGAGGGAACGGACCACACCATCACTATCGGCAATCGGATTGAAATGTCCGGCCACAGGTGCTGCGTTTGCCAATGCAACAATATTCGCACCATATCCCGCCCAAGAATACGCAGAAACCGTGCGTCCTTTTAAATCCTCCTGCGATACCAGAGGTTCCGGCAAGTTGCCGACGGTACGGCCATCGCCATCATTGGAAAAGTAATACCCCAGAACGACAGGTCGATTTTTTAGTGCCTGGGCAAAAACCGCATCGTAGTCAAGCGAATGCTGCAACTGCCGGACACGTTCTGCGAAACCTGCATGGTCTTTGAACTCATTGCGCGCCAGCGAATTCAAACGACCCAGACCGGAGCTTTCGTCCGGCTCGGCAAACACAATGTCAAAACCCAATAAGGCGATCTTTTGCTGATCAAACAAGACATCGGTGAGTTGCCCCAGCTTGTCCCTTCCCCAGGGGAATCGCCCCACCTCGGCCAGACTTTTCTCGTCAATGTCAACAATGACGATTCGATCGTCCAGAATGCCTGGCATCGTGGCCCGCAACCTGGCATCGTAAATAATGTCGTCCAGCCGCTGCAACACCCCAATGGGTGCAATCTCGGAGGAATGCAGCAACGCGATGAGCAGCGGGATCAACGTCACCGCAATCCGTCGCCAATGCTTTGCCAGTGCATTCATGCCGCATCACCTTCAGAAAATGGTGGGCAACGGACGCCGCCGAGAACCGCCCAAGGGTCAGGTCTGCACAAATTGCATTTGTGTCCCAGCCAGCTCAATCAGATCGCCACTGCGCAGGGCGATGGGTTCCGCCTTGATGGGTGCACCATTGAGCGTTGGGTTTCCTGCACCTTCAACATGGTGCACCACAAACCCATGCTGCCGACGCGTAATCGCTGCAACTGCCACGCCGGGTTTACCGATGGTAGTGACCACCTTCGTCAAAGGCACCTCGCGTCCGGAGGCCGCACCGGACAACACCTTGATGGAAGCCTGGAACGCACCGAAGCCGACGGAGTCTCCGGTAGTAGTCGGTGCAGGAACCCGGGGGGCCGGTTGCGGAGTTGCCACAGGCCTGGCTTTGACAACCATGGTCTTGTCAAAATTATCGGCCTCGCTGTCACCCACAAACTTGATTTTGTATTTGCCGATTTCCACGCTGTCGCCGTTGCGCAACTGCTGCTTCTTGATGGCCTTTCCGTTGAGGTAAGTACCGTTAGTGCTATTTAGGTCTTCCAGAAACACCTCACCACCGGACATCTGCAGCACCGCGTGCTCACCGCTGACAGCCAGATTGTCAATGACAATATCGTTGTACGGTCTGCGTCCCAAGGTGGTTTTGTCCTTGGTCAGTTGCACTTCTTTGATCACGACCTCATCGATCGAAACGATCATTTTCGGCATGATCGACTCCTTTTCCTGTAGTGAGTTTCTGGAAAACGTTGCTGCATCTTAATTACCTAGCCACCGCGCGATTAAACCGCGCTTTTCCGCCGTTTCGTGCACTTCCACCAAGAGCACCGAAATATTGTCACGGCCCCCATTTTCATTGGCAGCGTCAATCAGCCGAGAGGCCTTCTGTTCAAGCGACGTGTCATCCGCAATAATTTTAGCGATAGCGCCATCATCAATCATGTCGGACAACCCGTCGGAGCACATCATGTAAATGTCCCCGACCTGCACTAAATGCTCATTCACATCCATCAAAACCGACTCATCCACGCCGAGTGCTCGCGTTACAAGATTCTTGATTGATGAGGTCGCGGCCTGCTCCGGCGTAATCAAGCCCGCATCAATCTGCTCCTGCAACAGGGAATGGTCTTTGGTAATTTGCTCCAAAAAGCTAGCACGCATTCTGTAGCAACGTGAATCTCCAATGTGCCCCAAAACCAGTCTGTCATCCCGAAACACCCCCACAACCAGGGTCGTTCCCATGCCCGCATAGTGCGCGTTGGAATTGGCCGAATTGAAAATGGATCGGTTGGCGTTGTCGACACAGATTTCCATAGCCCGGCGAACTTCCTTCGCCTTGGCACCTTCCCCCGCCTCGGACAACCACCGACTGAGTTCTGATTTGATGAACGCCGTTGCCATGCCACTGGCAATCTCGCCAGCGTTGTAACCACCCATGCCATCCGCCAGCACAGCAGTCAAAGTGGGCTCATCAAACGCAACCGAGTCCTCGTTGTTATCCCTGGCTTTTCCAGGGTCAGATTTGGCACAAAAATGGTAATTCATGGTGTTTTTATCTCTTCGGGTCAGTGCCGACCGGCTGTATGACCGTCGTCTCGAAATTGGCGGCGCTTGCGGGGACTGTCTCCGCAAAATCGACCCGTACTCCCGTAGTCTCTGCGATTTTGTCCGCAACTGTGGTCGAAAATGCCACGGTTTTGTCACTGGTCAACAGCGCCCCGTCTGTTTGGGAAGTGGACACTGCGGCAGTGGCAAGTGCACCCGACCACTGCGAGACGATGTTGCGCAAATCCGCCGCAAATTGATCGCCTGTCTGATAGCGCGTTTCTGGGCGCTTGCTCAACGAAAGCGCCACCACATCCGACAAAGCCTGCGGAAGCTCCGGTCGGACGATGCGAATATCCGGGGCCTCTTCGTTGGCGATCTTGTACATCAGCTCCGACATTGAGTCACCCCGAAAGGGCAGCACACCGGCCAACATCTGGAACAACATGACTCCCAACGAATACAAGTCGGAGCGACCATCCACTTTTTTGCCAGCGAGTTGCTCGGGTGACATGAAACTGGGTGTACCCAGAACCAACCCCGTCTTGGTTTTGCTCGAATCGGTAATTCTGGCGATACCGAAATCCGTCACTTTAACAGTGTCGCTTTCCGCTTCATACATGATGTTGGCGGGCTTGATGTCGCGATGAACCACATGCTGCTTGTGCGCATAGGCCAACGCCTCCGCAACGCGCGCCACAATGCTCAGAACTACAGGAACGGGTAAGAGTTGGCTGCTCTTGCAGTGGTCCGCCAAGTCCTTTCCTTTGAGAAACTCCATGGCAATGTAGGCAAGATCGTGCTCCTCGCCCGCATCGAAAATGGTCACGATATTCTGGTGCTGCAGGCGGCCAGCCGTTTCGGCCTCCCGGAAAAAACGCTCCCTCGCGTCCACCAAGTCATCCCCCGCGAACTCCTGGCTCAATGCCATGGTCTTGATGGCCACGACGCGGCCAATCTTGGGGTCCTTACCAAGGTACACAACACCCATGGCCCCCTTACCAAGCTCTTTTTCTACCTGGTAGCGGCCCAGCATGGGCTTTTCAACCGCACCACCCTCTAGCAGGATCGTCCCACCCGGATGGCCGCCTGCACCGCCCAACATCACCGTTTCCGACAGATTCTTGGCGCGGCTCAACTTGGCCTGTATGTCTTTGTAGCCCTTGTCAAAAACCGCCATGTGGGCATACACCGCCTCGGCCTTGTTGAACTGGCGCTTGCGCTCAAAATCCATGGCCAGGCTGTACAGATTGCCCATGACAGCCTCATTCATGGGTACCCGGCGGAAACGGTCGAAGGCCATGTCCAACTGCCCCTGGCCTTGCAGGGCCAGCCCCATCATCCGGTTGGTTTCTGCCGACTCCTCATCTGCCTGCACCTTGCCAGCCTCCGTGACCAAGAATCGCTTGGTGGTGAGAGCCAAGTGCCCCAAAACCAGCAGGGCCGCAGGAAATACCAAAGGCAGCCAAGTTGCAGCAGCTGACAGCAGGCCAAATTCCACGACCAACAACGCAACAAATAACACCAAGGTTGCGCTGGCAGCCATTCCTGCAGAAAGGCGCGGCAATGCGACCACAATGTACGCAACCACCAGTAAAAATACGGCCAAATTGACCCAGGTACTCCACGTCGGTTGAACAATGAAGTGTTCACTCAAAATGCTGGAGGTGATGTGTGCAATGGTCTCTGCCGGCGACAGAGCGGGATTACCGGGGACCGGAAACTGCACCCCGACGCCGGCCGCGGTGGCGCCGATGATGACGATCTTGTCGGTGTATTTGGATGCGGGAATCTTGCCAGTCAGCACGTCATAAAAGGAATCGACGGTGAAGGCTGGGCGGCCGTCCTTGCCTTTATAGAACTGCGGACGCATCAGGGCGAACTCATCAGTCTTCACGCGCAATTTTCCGATTTGTACCGACTGCCCCACATTGAGGTGAACATCCGCAGTTGACAGGTTTAGGCTATGGGCCGCTGTCAGCAGCGCAATGGAAGGTACAGACTTGCCAAAGTAATTCACCAGCAACGGCTCTTGGCGCACGGCGCCATCGGTATCCTGAAAGGGGTTCAAATGCCCGACACCGGCAACAGCCTCCCCCACCACCGCGATGGGCTGCTGGCCACGCGTTGCAGAAATGGAAAATCCTTTGGGATCATCCAAGGTGCTGCTTAATGCAAATGGGGGCAGTGGACTGTCCGGTTTGCCCTGCTGTTCACCCAGCACATAAATGGAGGGCAACAAAACGTTGCCCGCCTTTTTGAGACTGGCTGCGAGGACGGCGTCGGTATCCAACGCCACTTCGGCTTCGGCAATCAACTGGCCAATCTGGTTATTGGTGGCGTTTCCATCGGAGGACGCACCCAGGGCCGATTTCATTTTCCGAATGAAAACCAGTCCTGGATCGACTTGCGGTTCAAAGAAGAAGACCGTGTGGGCGATCGTTTTCGCCTTGGCGGCAGCCAACAGGTCAATGAGCTTGGCATGAACATCGCGCTGCCAGGGCCAACGCCCCAGGTTGGCAATGCTCTGGTCATCAATCGCGATGACCGCAATGCGGTCAGAAGGTTGGCGCGCGGTGCTGGTGCTGGCAAAGTCATAAAAACGCCGCTCCAATCCGCTGATGAAATCGGTCCCCAGGTGCAGCGCCATCACCGCAGCAACAATCGCCACACCGGCAAACCAATCTGCCTTCCAGAAGGTGCCCGATTTCGATGAGTTAGATTTCGCCACGTACCAGCCCCACCCCTTTATGCAGCCACCCCAGCCCGGCGGTGCGCTTCACCACAAGCACCGATCACGTAACCGGCCGAAAATTGACGTTAGCACATGCGGTAGCTGCCGACAAGGCACTTGTTCATGGGCGTGGGGTTTTCACCAATCGGATCACTCGGCTGTGGGCTTCGCGACACTGCCGTCCACTCCACGCCTTCTCAGCAGCATTCCCACGAAGAGTACAACCAGGGCTCCACTGGCTCCCAGTCCGTAATTCCAATTGTTCCCTTGCGGCAGCCAATCCCGCACGGCAGGATCGCTGTGCGCCATGGAGCCTGCAATCCATCCAAGCAGCATGCCACCCACGGTAACGATCAGCGGGAAGCGATCCATAAGCTTGAGCACCAGCTGGCTCCCCCAAATGATGATGGGAATGCTGACCAGCAAACCAAAGAT
>CAZDDK010000135.1:0-8789 GCA_964504185.1 uncultured Rhodoferax sp.
AACTTGAACACCGGGGCGAAGGGGCCAAAGGTGTCCTCGCGGGCGCAGAGCATGTCGGCGGATGCGTTGGCGACCACCGTGGGCTCGAAAAACTGACCCGAACCCAGGCTGGAGAGGCGCTTGCCGCCGGTCAGCACCGTGCCGCCCTTGGCCACCGCGTCGTCCACGTGGCGTTGTACCTTCTCCAGTGCGGCTTCCTCAATCAGCGGGCCTTGGTTGACGCTGTCTTCAAAACCGTTGCCAACCTTGGCGGTGCGCACCTTGGCGGCGAACTTTTGCACGAACTCGTCATACACACCTTCCTGCACGTAAAAGCGGTTGGAGCACACGCAGGTCTGGCCGGCGTTGCGGTACTTGCTGGCAAAAGCCCCTTCGACCGCCGAGTCGATGTCGGCATCGTCGAACACGATGAAAGGGGCGTTGCCGCCCAGTTCCAGCGAGAGCTTCTTGACGGTGGGCGCACTCTGGGCCATCAGGATGCGGCCCACTTCGGTGGAGCCGGTGAAACTGATGTGGCGCACCACATCGCTGGCGCACAGCACCTTGCCAATGGCAATGGAATTGGCGCTGTCGGCACTGAGCAGATTCAGCACCCCGGCGGGAATGCCGGCGCGCACGGCCAGTTCGGCGGCGGCCAGGGCGGTGAGTGGCGTCAGCTCAGCGGGCTTGATAAGGACCGTGCAGCCCGCCGCCAAGGCCGGGGCCACCTTGCGCGTGATCATGGCCAGCGGAAAGTTCCAGGGGGTGATGGCCGCACACACGCCGATGGGTTGCTTCAAGACCATCAGGCGGCGGTTGTTGTCGAACTGGGGCAGGGTCTCGCCATTGACGCGTTTGGCCTCCTCGGCAAACCACTCCACAAAGCTGGCACCGTAGGCAATTTCACCCTTGGCCTCGGGGTAGGGTTTGCCTTGCTCGGCGGTCAGGATGCGGCCCAGGTCGTCCTGGTTGGCCATGAGCAAATCGAACCACTTGCGCAGGATGATGGAGCGCTCCTTGGCGGTCTTGGCTTTCCAGGGGCCCCACGCAGCGTTGGCGGCCGCGATGGCCTGCTCGGCGTCGCCCGCTGTCAGGTTGGCAACATCCGCCAGCTTTTCTCCGGTGGCGGGATCGAGCACGTCAAAGCGGGTGGCACCCCGGACCCACTGGCCGTTGATGAGACCGTCGGTTTTCAGCAGGCTGGGATCTTTGAGCAAGGAGAGGGGAGATGTCATGTTGTCTCTTTTTTGGGTTCAGTTGTTGATCACCCGGCGGGCGAAGTTTTCAAGGTAATCCATGAGCTGGTCGGCACCCAGCATAGCGGCGGCTTCATTTGCGCTCGCAATGCCTTGGGCCAAGGCCAGGTGGTGGCGTGCGCCCTCGGCAATATCACCTTCGTGCTGGTAGGCGTACCAGAAGCGGCGGCATTTCACGATCAGTGGCAGCACGCACTGCACGGCCGAGAAGTTTTGGCATGCCTGGTGGTTGATGACGTCCAGCGTGTGGTCGGCCTGCATGTATTCGTCGAGTCGGTCGCGTTCGGCTGCATGCACGATCAGTTGAGCCCGTCGCAGAATTTCCTGGCGTTGGGTCGAAGTGGCCCTCCGCGCCGCACAGGCGGCAATCAGTCGCTCCAACGCCCGGCGGGTCTGGATGACATCGAGATGGTCAGCCAGGTCAATGTTGGACACCACCAAGCCACGGCGCGGCTGCTGCTGGATCAATCCGATCGACACCATGCGCAGCAGGGCTTCGCGCACGGGTGTGCGGCCCAGTTGGGTCAGCTCCACCAGTTCGGCTTCGACAATGGGCGCGCCGGGTTCGAGTCGCAAGGTGGAGATCAGGCCCTCGATGGCTTCGTAGGCCAGGTCGGCGGCACGCAGTTTGACCGGCGGGCGAGGGGATTGCAGGCTGGAAATTGTCATGGGTTCGTCAGTGCAAAGAGTCTCCGGCTGAGGCCGCTTGCGAATTATCGGCCATGCCACTCCACGGACATTGCTTGCTGGGGAGCTGTCTCACCCAGCAAGCTGCCAATGCGCACCGGGCTCAGCGGCTGGCGCACCGGGGGAGCCTCCCAACCCCACAGGCGCGCGGCGGCGGCACCACAGATGCGTCCCTGGCAGGGGCCCATGCCGCAGCGCGTGTGCAGCTTGGCGTCGATCCAGCTGTTGCGCGGTGCCAGTTCTGCCACGCGCACATCTTCGCAACGACAGACCACGGTGTCAGGGCGCAGTAGTAGCTTGACTGCCGCTAGATCGGTTTTCAGATGCTCGCGCACATGGGCGGCAAAAGCTTCCCAACGTGCACAATCTTGCCACAGCGCTTGCGCCTGCGGGGTTTGGCCGGTTGCGGCATAGCCGGCAATCGTGCCTTGGGCCAGTGCTTTTTCACAGCCGCCGATTCCCGTGCATTCACCAGCGGCATAGTGGTCGGGCAGGTTGGTGCCTTGCCATGCGTCTACGGCAATGGCCTTTTCAGCAGTTAGCGCCATACCCAGGGCCTGCGCCAACTCCGTGTTGGGTATCAGCCCGTAGCCGCAGGCGAGGCGCTCGCAGTCCAGCACGTAATCACGCTGGCCCTGACGAATGCGCACGGCTTCGACCTGGCGAGTACCAAGGGCCTCGACCACCTGGCTGTTGGGCCGGTAGGCGGCGCTGGCCAAGCCAGCGGCCTGCACCAGTTTGCCCGGCCAGCGCCACAGTCCGGCGGTCAGGGCCAGCAGGGTGCTGGCAGGGGCCTGCTCGGCCACGCGCAATACCAGCGCGCCAGCGCTGCGGGCGGTGTGGGCCACGGCCAGCAGCAAGGGGCCGCTGCCGGCCACCACCACGCGCTGCCCTTCGACCGGCACACCGCCCTTGATGAGCGCTTGCAGCCCCCCGGCACCGGTAATGCCCGGCAGGGTCCAGCCCGGAAAGGGCAGCAGCAATTCACGTGCGCCGCTGCAGACAATGAGCTTCTGGTAAGTCTGCACCCAGGCCCCCTGGGCGTTTTCGAGCAAAAGCTGTAACGGGCCATGCACCGCCACGCAGCGCGTGCCGGTGTACAGCCGGAGATTGGGCTGTTGCACCAAAATCTGGCTGCGCGCCTGGGCTTCGGACGGAAAGCCGGGGCCATTGCGCCAGATCTGGCCGCCGGGTAGCGGGTTGTCGTCCACCAGCGCGATGGAAAGACCACTGCCCACCGCGGCCTGGGCCGCCGCAAGCCCGGCCGGGCCAGCGCCCAGGATGAGCACATCACACTGCATACGGCGCGTCATGTCCGTAGTTCCATCGCTGCGGTCTGCACCACCATGCCGGGGGCTACCGGGGTCTGGCAGGCCAGGCGGCGCACGCCGTTGACCAGCACCCGGCATTCCTGGCACACGCCCATGCCGCACATGGCCGAGCGCGGTTCACCTTGCACGGACAGGCGGGTCAGCCCCGGCCCGTTCTGCGACAGGGCGGCAATGACGCTGGCACCCGCGCGGGCGTCGACCGGTTGGCCATTGATGTGCAGGGTAACTGTGTCTTTATCGGGCATGGTGGGCAGATGCTTGTGTGAAGCGTTGGGCACGGTACGGGGCCGGGTCGATCGGGCAGGCAGTGCCTGTCATCTGCGCGGCCAGTATCTGGGCGGGGGGGGGGGGGGTTTTCACGCCCAGCCCACTGTGCCCACGGGCCACCCACCGGCCGGGGGGGGGGGGGGGGGCACCGAGAATCGGCAGGCCGTCGGGCGTGGCTGCGCGCACGCCAGTCCAGCAGCGGATGGCATTGCAGTCGCGCAGGCCCGGCAGGTAGTCGACAGCACGGCGCAGCATCTGCTCCAGCATGGGAAAGTTCAGGCTGCGGCTGGTGTCGTCAAACTCGCGCGAGGAACCAATCAGCAACTGCCCGGTCGGGCGCGGTTGCACATTGAAGGCGACCGTGGGCCCGGTGGCATGGTGGGCGCTGGTCACGTAGCCCAACTCCACCAGTTGGTGGTGCACGGTGCCGGGGTAGCGGTCGGTGATCAGCAACTGGCCTTTTTTTGCGCGGATCGGCAGGTCCGTGCACAGGCCGGTGGCGTGCAGGCCATTGGCCAGCACCACGGCCTGGGCGCGCAATACGCTGCCGTCGGCCAGGCGGACATGAGGCTCTTCAATGGCCACCACTTCGGCATGGCGCAGCTTCAGGCGGGCGAGGGCCGTGGGGCCTTTGAGCAGCCATTGCGCCACATTGGGGGCATAGACCACGGCGTCGTGTTCCACATGCAGGGCGCCGTGCAAGCCGCTGCGCAAGGCAGGCTCCATGGATTGCAGGCGTGCTGCGTTGACCAGCGTGCAGGCCACGTTCTGGGCTTGCAGGCGGGCCTGCTTTTCTTCGGCGGCCAGCATTTCTTCGGCGCTCGCCGCCAGCCACAGCGTGCCACAGGGGTGCCAGGCGCACTCCTTTCCAAGCTGGGCCGACCACTGCTGCCAGAGGCGCAAGGAGAGGCTGCTCAGTGCCAGTTCTGCGGCGTTGTCGTCCATGACCACTAGGTGGCCCATGCCTGCAGCCGTCGCGCCACCGCGCAGGTCGTCCAGCACCAGCACCTGCTGGCCGCTGGCGGCGAGTGCGTGGGCGCAGGCGGCACCGATGATGCCGGCACCCACGACGATGGTGTCGGCGTCCAGGCTCAAGTGCGGATTCCCCAGCGGTAGGGGTCGGTGTCGTCGAGCAGCAGCGTGGCCTCGGAACAGACCCAGGCGCGCCCGCGCAGGGTTGGGATGATGCGCTCGCCCGCCGTCTCGTAGCTGGCTTCGAACTGGCTGCCGATGACGCTGGCCTGGCACCACAGGGCACCGGGTGCGAGCTTGCCGTCGGCGGCCAGGCAGGCCAGCTTGGCACTGGTGCCGGTGCCGCAAGGGGAGCGGTCGTAGGCCATGCCGGGGCACAGCACGAAATTGCGGCTGTCGCAACTGGCCCCCACGCTTGCCGCTTCGCTGGCTGCGCTGCCCCCCAAGGGGGCGCGTTCGCCTTGGGTCGGCCCGGCGGCGAACCCTTTCTCATCCTCGGCAAAGAGTTCGATGTGGTCAATCTCGGCACCGTCGGCCCCGGTGATGCCGGCTTGCTCCAGGGCTTCGCGCAGGGCGCTGCAGAAATGGGTGAGGGCGGCGATGTTGTCAGGCGCGACGCGCTGGCCGTGGTCGCTGACCAGGAAGAACCAGTTGCCCCCCCAGGCCACGTCGCCGTGCACGATACCGTGGCCGGGCACGTTTACGGCTACCTGGGTGGCATGGCGCCAAGACGGGACATTGCGCACGCTGACCGAACCGTCGTCGTGTAGCGTTGCCTGTACCGTGCCCACGGGGGTTTCGATTTTGTGCACGCCGGGGCGAATGCGGCCCATGTGCGCCAAGGTGGCCACTAGGCCGATGGTGCCGTGTCCACACATGCCCAGGTAGCCCGTGTTATTGAAAAAGATCACACCCGCAGTGGTGTCTGGCGCTGCGGGCTGGCACAGCAGCGCGCCCACCACCACGTCACTGCCACGCGGCTCCAGCACGGTTGCTGCACGCCAGTCGTCATGGTCCTTGGACAGGCGAGCCAGGCGTTCGGCCATGCTGCCCTGACCCAAATCGGGAAAACCGTCCACCACCAGCCGGGTGGGTTCACCGCCGGTGTGCGAGTCGATGATGTGGATGCGCTTCATGGTGTCGTAAGGGTAGGTTGGTGGGACGGGCTTGTAAAGGCGTGCAGGTACCCACACATCGGTGACTCCGGGTAGGAGACGCTGGCGTTGTGAGCCCTGCAGGCATGGGTAGAGGATGGGTTGACCGTGGGTGATCTTCCGGGGGATGGCTTAGTAACTCGCCAGCGGAGTGGCAATAGCGTTCTTGAAGGTATGGACCGTGATCGGGGCTTGCTTCAGGTTGCCCTTGTCGTCGTAGGCGTAGGTACCTGCCACACCCTTGTAGCTGCCCTTTCGCATTTCGGCGGCCACTTTTTCGGGGTCGGTGGAAGCGGCCTTGACCATGGACTGTCCGATCAGCAGCATCTGGTCATAGAACGACGCTGCATAGGCGTCGGCTTCCAGGTTGAACCGCTTCTTGTACTTGGCTTTAAAAGCCGGGCCGTCGTTGGTCTTGTCCAGCATCGAGCCACCTTGGGCGCAGAACACTATGTCGTTGACGGCATCGCCACCGAGCTTGCCCATTTCGGGGCTGCACAGGGTGTCGCCGCCGAGCATCTTGGTGTTGACCGTCAGCTGCTTCATCTGGCGAGCCATCGGGGCGGCTTGGGGTGCGTAGCCGCCGTAGAACATCACGTCGGGTTTTTTGGCCTTGATGTTGGTCAGGATGGCCGAGAAGTCCGTGGACTTGTCGGTGGTGTATTCCTGGCCGACGATGCTCAGGCCCTGGGCCTTGGCTTCCTTGATGAACTCGGCGGCAACGCCTTGTCCGAAGGCGGTACGGTCGTCCACCACGGCGGCGGTTTTGGCTTTCAGTACCTTGGCTGCGTACATGGCCATGCTGGAGCCGATCTGGTTGTCACCGGCGATGATGCGAAACAGGTGCTTATAGCCGCCTTCAGTCACCTTGGGATTGGTGCCCACAGTGGAAATGAGTGTGCCGCCTTCGTTGTAGACGCGGGAGGCCGGAATGGCCACGCCAGAGCAGTAGGGGCCCATAACGTACTTGACGCCACTATCGACCAGCTTTTGTGCCACAGCGACCCCCGACTTTGGGTCACATTGGTCGTCTTCCGACTGCAGTTCGAACTTGAGGGTTTTACCAGCGATCTGCAGCTTCTTTGCATTGAGTTCCTCAATGGCTAGGCGCACGCCGTTTTCGTTGTCTTTGCCGGCAAAGGCATTGGGGCCGGAAAGTGGGCCGGTTTGGCCGATCTTGATGATTTGCTCCTGTGCCAAAACACTGCCGCTTAAGGTCAGCGCCAGCGCTGCAAAAAAAGGGGTAGCCGTACGAGTACTTTGCATCTTCACTTCCTTTTGGGATGTAGGTTTGACAGACAATTGGGAATCAGGCCTGTGATCTGTATTCTTGAGGGCGGGTTTCCAGTGCCTTTTGAACAATGGCAATCACCGCATCGCGCTCCGCACCTACCAAGGGAAGGCGAGGACGACGCATGTGCTCGGTACTGATTCCGGCGACGACATCGATCAGCTTGAGGTTCTGCACCAACTTGGTGGAGACATCAAGGTGCAGCATGGGTGTCATCCACTGGTACAGCTTCAGTGCTTGGGCAAAGCGACCGGCCTTCATCAGCTCATACAGTGCCACGTTTTCACGGGGGAAAGTGCAACCGACACCCGCTAACAGACCGTCGCAGCCCAGGGCCAGGCCCTCATAGGCCAAGTCGTCCACTCCCATAAACAGTTGATAGCGGTCGCCCAGCAGGTTGCGCAGGTCGGTGATGCGGCGGATGTTGTCGGTGCTTTCCTTGATGGCCACGATCCATTTGCAGTCGGCCAGCTCCGCCATGTGCGCAGGCTTGAGATCGACTTTGTAGGCCACCGGGTTGTTGTAGACCATGATGGGTTTTTGGGCCGCTTCTGCCATAGTGCGCACATTGGTCATGGCCTCGCGGGCGTCGGCGGCGTAGATGACCGAGGGCATGACCATGTAGCCATCTACGCCCAGCGCGTTGGCACCGCGGATGTAGCGCAGGGCTTCGCGGGTGGACGTTTCGGACACATTGGCCAACACCGGAACGCGCCCCGCACTCGCCTTGAGGGCGCAGTCCGCGACGAGCAATTTTTCTTCCAGAGTGAGGGTACTGGCCTCACCCAAAGAGCCGCATGTCACGATGCCATGCACACCATTGCGGATCAGGTAGTCAATGTGTTTGGCAGTACCTTGCAGGTCGAGGCTTTCGTCAGCGTGGAATTTGGTGGTGACGGCGGGGAAGATGCCCTGCCATTTTGGGTGGTTCATGCGATTTTTCCAGGGTTGGTAAGCAATTCGATGGAGGAATTATCGCAAATATATTTAAAAAATATCAATAGGATATTAGTAACGTATTTACCGTTGAACGTGGCGTCAAAACGTGCTAAGGCACGACGCCGATCGATCTATTCCGGCGCAGATCAAAAAAAAGCCAGGCCCATGGATTAGGTATTGACTGTGATGACGAGGTAGGCCCCGTGGAGTAAGCGAATGTCGCTACTAAATATATAGCGCGTGAATGGAAAGGCGACTCGGGATGCGGCGTTCGACACTTGCAGCTACGCCCGCACTGGCACGTGTTGCGCTGCCAGCCTGGGTCACGCGTACCAAATGTCACGCAGCCCCTGGGCGAGGCGATAATCGAAGGTTTTGGACTGCAGACGAACCGCCATGACCACCACCGTAATGAGTGTTGCCGACATCCGCAAGACTTTCCTCGACTTTTTTGCCGCCAAGGGCCACACCGTGGTCGACAGCAGCCCCCTGGTGCCGGGCAACGACCCCACGCTCATGTTCACCAACTCGGGCATGGTGCAGTTCAAGGACGTGTTCCTGGGCACCGACAAGCGTTCCTACGTGCGCGCGGCCTCGGTGCAGGCCTGCCTGCGTGCGGGGGGCAAGCACAACGATCTGGAAAACGTGGGCTACACCGCGCGCCACCACACCTTCTTCGAGATGCTGGGCAACTGGAGCTTTGGCGACTACTTCAAGCGCGAGTCGCTGATGTGGGCCTGGGAGCTGCTGACACAGGTGTACAAGCTGCCCGCAGACCGCCTGCTGGCCACCGTGTACGAAGAGGACGACGAGGCGTTTGACATCTGGACCAAGGTCATCGGCCTGCCGCCCGAGCGTGTGATCCGCATTGGCGACAACAAGGGCGGTCGCTACAAGAGCGACAACTTCTGGA
>CAZDDK010000136.1:0-8761 GCA_964504185.1 uncultured Rhodoferax sp.
CGCCAATGAGCTGGGCCATGGCCCGCCCGCCCGCGCCGTGGCTCATGTCCACGCGACCGTGTTTGATGTCCAGCGGCCGTACGTAACCGCGTTTCACGTTGCTCATCGATCAATCTCCGTGCTGCGCATTGCGGTGCGAGCGTCTTTGGGCGGCCGTGCAGTGCTCATGCCATGTCCTTGTAACGCCCGTAGCTGTAGTGCGCGGCGCAGGCGCCTTCGCTGCTGACCATGCACGAGCCTATGGGGTTTTCCGGGGTGCAGACGGTGCCAAAGAGCTTGCAGTCCTGCGGGCGCTTCACGCCGCGCAGAATCGCGCCGCACTCGCAGGCCTTGTTGTCGGGCACCGACTGGTAGGGCAGGGGAAAGCGCTTTTCTGCGTCCCACTGCGCGTAGGCGGCGCGGATGCGCAGGGCCGAATACGGCACTACCGACAGGCCGCGCCACTCAAACGCGCGGCGCAGCTCGAACACCTCGGCCACCCGGTCTTGCGCTTTCACATTGCCCTCGCGCGTGACGGCGCGGGCAAACTCGTTCTCCACCTCGCAGCGGCCCTCATTGACCTGGCGCACCAGCATGAAGATGGCCTGCATCACGTCCAGCGGCTCAAAGCCCGCAATCACCACCGGCTTGCGGTACTCGTCGGCAAAGTGCTCGTAGGGTCGGCTGCCGATCACGGTGGACACGTGCGCCGGGCCAATGAAGCCGTCAATGGGCACCGTGCCCCACTGGCGCACCTCGGGGCTTTCCAGAATCTGGGTGATGGCCGCTGGCGTGAGCACATGGCAGCACAGCACGCTGAAGTTTTGTAGCCCCTCGCGCGCCGCCTGCTGGATGGCCAGGGCCGTGGGCGGCGTGGTGGTCTCGAACCCGATGCCGAAGAACACCACCTGGCGTTGCGGGTTGTCGCGCGCGATCTGCAAGGCATCGAGCGTGGAATACACCATGCGGATATCGCCACCGCGCGCCTTGGCCTTCAGCAGCGACAGGCCGTGCGAGGCCGGCACACGCAGCGTGTCGCCATAGGTGCACAGGATCACGCTGTGTTCCAGCGCCAGCCGGATGGCCATGTCCACACGCCCGATGGGCAGCACGCACACCGGGCAACCCGGACCGTGCACCATGCGCACGTTGGGCGGCAGCAGGTCGGAAAGGCCATAGCGCGAAATGGCGTGGGTGTGTCCGCCGCAGAACTCCATGAAGCTGTAGCTGCGCCCCGGCTGCACCGTGGCTGCGATCTTGGCCGCCAGGGTGCGGGCCACGTCACCGTCGCGAAATTCGTCGATGTATTTCATGCCGCTGTCTGCCCAACAGCCGCTGCGCTTTCGCCCATTTCGGCAAATAGCGCCAGGGTGCGCGCCGCTTCTTCGGGGTCGAGCTTGGTCAGGGCGTAGCCTACGTGCAGGATGACGTAGTCGCCCACGACCACGTCGTCGAGCAGGGCCAGGGAAATGTCTTTCTTCACCCCCCCCAGATCCACCGTGGCCCAGCCCGCGCGTTCGCCGCTGCCTACGTCCACCACTTTGACGGGTAATGCGAGGCACATATCAAACGTATTCCATAAAAGATTCAATCCAGTGTGCACGATGCATGGTCGGGATTCTCCAGAAATTGTTGGGCCACCCAAGCCTGGCCCAACGCGATACCGCCGTCGCCAGGGCTGACCCGCACCGGGCGCAGCACCCGCAGGCCGCGCGCCTGCAGTTGCGCCTGCAGCTGCGTGCTGATCAGGGCATTCAGAAAGCAGCCACCGCCGAAAGCCACGGTGTCCAGGCCCTGGGCCCGCGCCTGGGTGCTGGCCCACGCGGCCAGGGCGTCGACCAGGGTGGCGTGGAAACGTGCCGCGCCTTGGGCCGGATCGCTCAGATCCGCCAGGGTGCCCAGCAGTGGCAGGAGGTCGAGTTCAGACAAGCCAGCGGCGGTGGACTGGATGCGCCAGCCCTGCTCCAGCGCAGCGGGCCAGCCGTGGCGCGCGATGTGGGCCTGCGCCGCCTGCTCCAGCAGCATGGCGGCCTGGGCCTCGTAGTCCATGTGGGAGCACAGGCCCAGCAGGGCGGCCGCAGCGTCGAACCAGCGCCCGGCGCTGGTGGTGGGCGGGCAGTGCACGCCGCGTTGCAGCAGCTGCGCCAGGGCGGATGCCCCCACTGCCGTCGGCCAGCGTGTAGCAATTTCACTAGAACGCTCCAAAAAATGTAGCGCGCTAGCGCCTATTCTCCAGGGCTCACGGGATGAACGATCCCCGCCGGGCAGCAGCAAGGGGCGCAGGTGGCCAACGCGGCGCATGCGCGCGCCGTCCACCACCAGCAACTCACCGCCCCAGGCCGCACCGTCCGCACCCAGGCCCACGCCATCCAGCGCCAGACCCAGCACCGGGCTGGTGTGGCCATGTTCGGCACAGGTGGCGGCAATGTGGGCATGGTGGTGCTGCACACCCACGCAGGGCAGACCGTGCGTCGCCGCAAAGGCCTGGGCCGCGCGGGTGCTGTGGGCGTCCGGTTGCAGGTCGTGTGCCACCGCGTCGGGGCGCAGTTGCAGCAGGTTCAGCAGGCGCTGCGCCGTGTCTTCCAGAAAGCGACAGGTGGCGGCGTTGTCCAGGTCGCCCACGTGCGGCGACAAAAAAGCGTGCGCGCCACGCGTGGCGCAGACTGTGGTTTTCAGGTACGCACCCCAGGCCAGCACGTTCTTGCCCGCGCCCGTCCTGCCCAGGCGCGGCAGGGTAATGGCGCTGGGTGCGTAGCCCCGGCTGCGGCGCAGAAAGGCGGTTCGGCCGTCCTGCACGCGCAGCACGCTGTCGTCGCAACTGGCGGCGATACCCCGGTCGTGGTCCAACAACGCATCGGCAATGCCGCCCAAGCGCGCGCGCGCCTCGTCGCTGTCGCGCACGATCGGCTCGCCAGAGGGGTTGGCGCTGGTCATGACCAAAAGCAGCGGCTGCGCTTGCTGCAGCCAGTCGGTGCCCGTGGGGCGGCCTGCAGCTTCGTGGAACAGCAGGTAGTGAATAGGCGTCACGGGCAGCATGGCACCCAGTTGCGCCAGACCGGGGGCCACGTCGGGTAGGGCGTCGATGCGGTGCTGGGCCAGCAGCACGATGGGGCGTTCGGGGCTGTCCAGAAGTGCCGCTTCGGGTTGGGAGACTTCCACCCAGGGCGCCAGACTGGCGCGGTTGCAGGCCATGACGGCGAAGGGCTTGGCCTCGCGGTGCTTGCGCGTGCGCAGGCGCTGCACCGCGTCGGCGTTGGTGGCGTCGCAGGCCAGGTGAAAACCGCCCAGGCCCTTGATGGCCACAATGCCGCCCTGGCGCAGCAGGGCCAGGGTTTCGGCGATGGGGTCGCCAGCCATTGCGCTGCCATCCGCACGCAACAGGCGCAGCTGCGGCCCGCAGTGCGGGCAGCAGGTGGTCTCGGCATGGAAGCGCCGGTCGGCAGCTTGGGTGTATTCCGCTTCGCAGGCGGGGCACAGGGCAAAGGGGGCCAGCGTGGTGCGGCGGCGGTCGTACGGCAGGCCGGTGGTGACGGTAAAGCGGGGGCCGCAGTGGGTGCAGGTGATGAAGGCGTGGCGCCAGCGCCGCCCTTGGGGGTCGAACAGTTCGCCCAGGCAGTCCGGGCACACGCCCACGTCCACGCCGATGGCGGTGGCCACCGCACCGTCCACACTGGGGGCGATGGCAAAGCCGCTGCAGTGCGCGCTGGGGGTGGTGGTGGCCGCCTCAACACCTTCGACGCGTGCCAGCGGAGGCGCTTCGCTGCGCAGGCGCGCAATCAGCGCTTGCACCTGCTCCTGCGCACCTTGGGCCAGGATGTCCACGCCCAGCGCGTCGTTGCGCACCCAGCCGCTTAAGGACAGTTCCTGTGCCAGGTGCCAGACAAAGGGGCGAAACCCCACGCCCTGCACGACGCCGGTGACGCGGATGCGCTGCGCAACGTCGCCCACAACAGCGTCCTAGGCCGTGGCGCTGGCGGCCGGGCGGCGCGCGTAGGCGGCAACCTTGAGCCCGTCGCGCAGGAACTGCAGCCATTCGTCCATGCCCTGGCCCGTGGTGGCCGAGACCTGGATCACCCGGATGCGCGGGTTCACCTTGCGCGCGAAGGCAATGGCCGCATTCACGTCGTAGGTCAGGTAGGGCAGCAGATCGACCTTGTTGAGCAGCATGACGCTGGCGGCGCGGAACATGTCGGGGTACTTGAGGGGCTTGTCTTCGCCCTCGGTGACCGAGAGCACGGCCACTTTGTGCGCTTCACCCAGGTCAAACGCGGCGGGGCACACCAGGTTGCCCACGTTCTCGATCAGCAAGAGGCTCTGGTCGGCCAATTCCAGGCGCTGCAGCGCGTGGCCCACCATGTGGGCGTCCAGGTGGCAGCCCTTGCCGGTGTTGATCTGGATGGCGGGGGCACCGGTGGCGCGGATGCGCTCGGCGTCCTGGCTGGTTTGCTGGTCGCCCTCGATCACGGCCAGAGGCTGGTCGCCCAGCATCTGGATGGTCTTGCACAGCAGCGTGGTCTTGCCCGAGCCGGGGCTGGAGACCAGGTTCAGCGCAAAGATGCCCTGCGCTGCGAATTGCGCGCGGTTGGCCTGGGCGTAGGCGTTGTTCTTGGCCAGGATGTCCTGTTCGATCTGCACCACGCGTTTGGCATCCATGCCGGGGGCGTGGCTGTGGTGGGAGTGGTCGTGTGAGTGATCGTGCCCATGAGCCTGTCCGTGGTCATGGCTGTGGTCGTGCCCGCAGCCGGGGCCGTGCACGTGGGCAGCATGCCCATGATCGTGGTCATGGTGGTGGTGCAGGTGTTCACCGTCGATCTGGGTGTCGTCTGGGCCGCAGCCGCAAGTCATGCACATGGTTTTCTCCTGGGGAACGGTGTCTCAATGTAGGGCGAATATCTTGATGCAGGCTGACAGGTTCCGAAAAGGATCTTGCGGATCACTCCACTTCCAGATCCTTGATGCGCATTTCGGTGCCGCCGGTCACCTGCATCTGCACGCTGCCGCATTCGGGGCATTCGCCAAACACCTCGCGCATAGGAACGGTCTTGGCGCAGGCCATGCACCAGCCAGTGCCGGGCAATTCGATGATGTCCAGCTGCGCGCCTTCGGCCAGGCTGCCGCGCACCACGGCGTCAAAGCAAAAGCGCATGGCCTCGGGCTCGACCCCGCTGAGCGCGCCAATCTCCAGCCGCACCGCCAACACCTTGTGGAAATGCTGCGAGCGGGCTGCGTCTTCCATGGCCTGCAACACGCTCTCGGCCAACGACATTTCGTGCATCTCTGTTACCCCCGGCGCAGTGTGAAGAAGCCCCGGCGCGACAGGGTGCCGTCGGGTGGTACGCGGGCTGCCGTAGCGGCGGGTGCCGCAGTCGCTGCCGGGCGTAGCACCGCCACGGGCGAGGGCTCGGCCACCGTCTGCGGCGCATTGGCCTGGGCCTGCGGGGCCATCAGGGCCAGCAGGCTGGCGCGGGCCGTCTGGGTGGCCTGGGCCTGACTGGCAAAAGCCGCCATGGGCGAAAACAGCGAGCAGGTCTGGAAAGTGCCCAGATCGTCTTCGTGGCTGTCCAGAAACGCAAAGTCACCCGCCGGAAAATTCAGGAAACGGCGCTGGTTGTCTCCGGCCAGTACCCAGTCGTCGGTGCTGCCGGGCACCAGCAGCAGGCTCATGCACCAGGGGGTGACGAGCACGCCCAGCCAGTGCCGCTGCCAGCGCTGGAAGTCCACTCCTTCCACGTTGAGCGCCGGGTTCAGGATGGGCACGTCGTGCATGCGCTCGCGCAGCACGCGAAAGAAAGTGCGCTCCACCGCATCGGTGGGGTCGCTGGTGTGCACGACCAGGTTCATGCAGCCTCTCCCCAGCGGCGCGCGTCATCGTCGGGGTGGGCGCTGGCCAGTTCTTCCATCAGCGCCAGGGCCTCCAGGGCACGTTCGGGCTCCACACGTTCAAAGGCAAAGCCCCCGGCTTGGATCAGCAGGTAGTCGCCCACGGCAATGTCTTCGCCCTCCATCAGCAGCAGGCTTACTTCGCGTGTCTGGCCAAAGCACTCGGTCAGCGCCGTGGCACCGTGCAGTGCAATCACCTTGGAGGGCGCGGCCAGGCACATGGATGATTGGCCTTCAGGCCGCCAGGGGCACGGCCAAGGGGCGCACGGCGTAGCCGCGCACCACCAGTTCCTGCACCGCGCGCGCCACCACCTCGGGGATCTTGCCGGCCACGGTGGGCGTCATTTCCAGGCCCAGTTCCAGCGAGATGGGTTCGACACCGAGCACGATGATCTCCTTCGGGATAGCGTCCAGCAGTTCCAGGCTGGCCAGCACGTCGGGCAGAGCGATCTGGTGTGGCGAGAGCTTGCGCCGGAAAAACACCGGAATGTCGTCCCCGGCAATCTTCACCACCGTGCCCGGTGCGGAGCCGGTCTTGAGCACGTCGAGCACGATCAGGAAGTCCAGATTGGACAGGTCTTCGATCATCTCCATGCCCGAGGTGCCGCCGTCGATGCATTGCACCGTGTCGGGCACGGCGTAGTCGCGCTCCAGCGCTTCCACGCAGCGCACGCCAAAGGCCTCGTCGGTGAGGATGGTGTTGCCTATGCCCAGTACCACTGCACGCATGTCGGATTCCCCTACAACAACGGGCCGACCCTGCGTCGGCCCGTGAATACTACTGTGGATCGGCTACGGCTCACACTGCCTTGACGGTGATGGCGGTATCGCTTTCCGTGTCCGTCAGGTGGATGGCGCAGGCAATGCAGGGGTCGAACGAGTGGATGGTGCGCAGCACTTCCAACGGTTTTTCCGGGTCGGCAATGGGGGTGTTGAGCAGCGAGGCTTCGTAGGGGCCGGGCTCGTCCTTCTCGTTGCGCGGGCAGGCGTTCCAGGTGGAGGGCACCACACATTGGTAGTTCTTGATCTTGCCGTTGTCGATGACCACCCAGTGCGACAGCGCACCGCGCGGAGCTTCGTGAAAGCCCATGCCCTGCACCTCGCCCTTGGGGAACACGGGCTTGTTGAAGGTGGTGAGATCCCCTTTGCCCATGTTACTCAGCAGGGCCGTCCATTGGTCGGCCAGCATGTCCACATTCACGCAGCAGGAAATGGCACGCGCGGCATGGCGGCCGATGGTGGAGTGCATCGCATCCAGGCCGATCTTGGTCTTGGCCAGGGCGGACACCGTGTCCAGCGCGGCAGTGGCGTATTTGGTGGTGGGGCCGTGCTTGGCGGCAAGGCCGTTGAGCACGCGCGCCAGCGGGCCCACCTGGGCGGGCTTGCCGTGGTAGGTGGGCGACTTGAGCCAGGAGTACTTGTCGTTTTCCTTGAAGTCGGTGTAGTTGGGTGTGGTCTCGCCCTGGTAGGGGTGCAGTGCACCGGGCTTGTCGTAGTTGTACCAGGAGTGCTTGACCGACTCGGCTACGCCCTTGGTGAAGTATTCGTCGTTAAAGCTGGTGATGGGCTTGTAGGTACTCAGATCGCCGCCCTCGATGAAACCACCGGGGAAGCCAAACTGCGTGCCCTTGGTGTCCAGCACCACGTCGGGCACCGACAGGTAGTTGGTGATGCCCTTGCCGATCTGCGTCCACTCGGGGTAGTGCGCGCCCACGGCGGCCACGTCGATGAGGTAGACGTTTTTCACGAAGTCGGAAAGCTCGTCGATCCAGCCCTTGATGGCCATGAGGCGCTCCACCGTGAGCACGGCCTGCGAGTCGGTGGCCAGGGGGTTGGCCACGCCGCCCACCGCCACGTTCTGGATGTGCGGGGTCTTGGAGCCCAGGATGGAGACAATCTTGTTGGCCTTGCGCTGCACTTCCAGTGCCTGCAGATAGTGGGCCACCGCCAGCAGGTTGATCTCGGGTGGCAGTTTCATGGCCGGGTGGCCCCAGTAACCGTTGGTGAAGATGCCCAACTGGCCGCCATTGACGAAGTGTTTGAGGCGTTCGTGCACGCGGCGCATCTCGTGCTTGCTGTTCAGGTGCCAGCTCGAAAGGCCCTCGGCAATGGAGGCGGTCTTGTCCGGGTCGGCCTTCAGGGCCGAGGTCACGTCCACCCAGTCCAATGCCGAGAGGTGGTAGAAGTGCACGATGAAGTCGTGCACCGAGTGCGCCAGCATGATGAGGTTGCGGATGTACTGGGCGTTGAGCGGCACTTCCATTTGCAAGGCGTTTTCCACCGCGCGCACCGAGGTGATGGCGTGCACGGTGGTGCATACGCCGCAGATGCGCTGGGTGATGGCCCAGGCGTCGCGCGGGTCGCGGCCGAGCAGGATCAGTTCGACGCCGCGCCACATCTGGCCCGAGGACCAGGCCTTCTTGACGCGCCCGCCATCCACGTCGACGTCGATACGCAGGTGGCCTTCGATGCGGGTGATCGGATCAATCGTTATGCGCTTGGACATTTTCTGTCTCCATCCTTATAGCGTGAAATAACTCGTTCGGAGCGACTGTTGATAGCCGAGCGAAGCGAGCTGACCAAAAGCCTCCCCGTGAGGGGAGGACGGGAGGGGCGGGCCTTTAATTCGCCTTTCGCGTGTTTCATCATCGGCGGGTGACTCTCGCTGTCATGAACGTTAGGGTGGGAACCGAGAACCTCGACCGCGAACATGCCGGCCGTAACCAGCACTTCGGCCAGCGTCGGGAAGTAGCTGAAGCCGTCGCCGGTTTCGTAGCCGATCAGGAAGCCGTTGAGCCGCATCAGCGCGCCGCCGAGCATCAGCAGAATGCCGGCGAGGAACAGCCTGGCCGGGTTGCGCCGGTTGCTTTCGGCGCCGATCAGCACCAGTGGCGCGATGAAG
>CAZDDK010000137.1:0-8221 GCA_964504185.1 uncultured Rhodoferax sp.
TGCGCTACGGTGCCGAGGTATTCCACGCACTGAAGAAAATCCTGCACGACAAGGGCATCAGCACTGCGGTGGGCGACGAGGGTGGTTTTGCACCCAGCGTGCCCAGCCATGAAGCCGCCATCCAGATGATTCTGGAAGCCATCGACAAGGCAGGCTTTGTGGCCGGTGAGCAAATCGCCCTGGGCCTGGACTGCGCCGCATCCGAGTTCTACAAAGACGGCAAGTACCATCTGGAGGGCGAAGGCCTGGTGCTGACCGCCGAAGAATGGACCAACATCCTGGCCGCCTGGGTGGACAAGTACCCCATCATCAGCATCGAAGACGGTATGAGTGAAGGCGACTGGGACGGCTGGAAGCTGTTGACCGAGCGCCTGGGCAAAAAGGTGCAAATCGTCGGCGACGACCTGTTCGTCACCAACACCAAAATCCTGAAGGAAGGCATCGACAAGGGCATTGCCAACTCCATCCTGATCAAGATCAACCAGATCGGCACCCTGACCGAAACGTTTGAAGCGATTGAGATGGCCAAGCGCGCCGGCTACACCGCCGTCATCAGCCACCGTTC
This sequence comes from uncultured Rhodoferax sp., assembly GCA_964504185.1. Taxonomy (GTDB): domain Bacteria; phylum Pseudomonadota; class Gammaproteobacteria; order Burkholderiales; family Burkholderiaceae_C; genus Allorhodoferax. Next base: position 566 of record CAZDDK010000137.1, read on the forward strand.
CGGCGAAACGGAAGACAACACCATCGCCGACATTGCCGTGGGCACCAACGCCGGCCAGATCAAGACCGGTTCCTTGAGCCGCTCCGACCGCATGGCCAAGTACAACCAGTTGCTGCGCATCGAGGAAGACCTGGGCGACGTGGCCAGCTACCCTGGCCGTGCGGCGTTCTACAACCTCAAGTAAGACATGGTCCCCACGCTCACGCACTGCGTGTCGTTCGCTGCCCCCCACGGGGGCCGCGTGTCGCATTGGGGCGGTCCGGCGGTGAAAACTTCCCGCTGATGGGCGCGCGTCTCGCCTGCGCCGCTTTGATTGCCCTGCTGGTCATCCTGCACGGGCAGTTGTGGTTTGGGCGGGGCAGCGTGCCCAATGTTGCACTGCTGGCGCGTCAGCTCGACGAGCAACAGCAACGCAATGCCAAGGCCGCGCGCGCCAACGCCAGTCTGGTCGCAGAGATCAACGACCTGCGCGAGGGCCTGGAAATCGTCGAAGAAAAAGCCCGCTCAGAACTGGGCATGGTCAAAGCCAACGAAATCTTCGTGCAGGTCGCCCACTGAACGTCGGTGCCTCAGTGGGTCGCACTACCACCAGGTGACTGTTGCACCGGCTGCAAAAACAGCTGCGCGGCGTCCACCGGGTCAAAGTGGTACTGCAGCCCGCAAAACTCACAGGCCACGTCAATGGCTGCGCGTTCGGCCAAGATGCCCTGTACCTCCTCCTGGCCCAGGCCGACAATCATGCGCCCCACCCGCTCACGGCTGCAGGAGCAGGCAAAACGCGGGCCTGTGTCCCCTCGCAGGGGCTCAAACCGGGTAATGTGCTCTTCCCAAAACAAACGGCGCAGGATGGTATCCACGTCCAGCGTCAGCAACTCCTCGCGCTTCAAACTGCGGGCCAGGATGGCGATGCGGTTGTAGTCCTCGCTCAAACCAATCGCATCCTCGTTGTCCCTGCGGACCAGGCTGCCAGACAGGTTGTCCGTGCCCTGCAGGGGCAGGCGCTGGATCAAGAGACCGGACGCCACCCGGTCATCGGCAGCCAGCACCAGGGTGGTGTCCAGCTGCTCACTCTGCAGCATGTAGTGCTCCAGCACCGCGCTGACTTTTTCAATGCGATGGTGCCGCTCATCAAGCAATGGCACCACCCCCTGATAGGGCTGCTGGCCAGGGAATTTGCTCGTGGGATCCAGGGTAATGGCACAGCGCCCTTCATTGCCCACGTTGACCAATTGGCTCAGCGTGTCCCCATCGGCCACAGTGCCCCCCACGTTGGCGGTGGCGCGCAAGGCCAGATCGGGTTGCACTTCCACCACAGCCAGTTTGACCGGGCCATCGCCAAAAACCTGCAAAATCAAAGAGCCATCGAATTTGATGTTGGACTGCATCAGCACGCTGGCGGCCACCATTTCTCCCAGCATGTCCCGCACGGGGGACGGGTAGGCACCGGTATTGCTGTTGGATGCGCGACGGCGCAGCACTTCGGTCCAGGCATCGGTCAAACGCACGACCATGCCACGCACCGGCAGACCATCGAATAAAAATTTGTGTAGTTCAGACATCCGCAATCTTCTTCAATCCACGCTGAAAACGGTGGGCATTGTGGGTGTACTGCTCGGCGCTGCGCCTAAGCCCCTCCTGCTGTTCCGCACTGAGAGCACGCACCACCTTGGCGGGGCTGCCGAGGATCATGGACCCATCGGGAAACTCCTTGCCCTCGGTGACCAGGGAACCGGCACCCACCAGGCACGCTTTCCCAATTTTGGCCCCATTGAGCACCACGGCTCCAATGCCAATCAGGGAGTTGTCACCAATGGTGCAGCCGTGCAGCATCACCTTGTGGCCCACCGTCACGTTGTCGCCCACGGTAAGGGGCATCCCAAGGTCGGCGTGCAGCACACTGCCGTCCTGAATGTTGGTCCCGCGCCCGATGCGAATGGTTTCGGTGTCGCCCCGCACGATCGCGCCGAACCAGACGCTGGCGTCTTGTGCGATTTCCACCTTTCCAATGACCTGCGCGCTATCGGCCACCCAGGCGGACTCCGCGATATGGGGGGCCACATGGTCCAGTTCGTAAATTGCCATAGAAAATCCAGTCTTGCGGGCCGCGCCCAATCCCTAGAATTGTACGGATGGAACTCAGACAACGCAGCCTGGAGGCCTTTCGCCTCTCCACTCCCAGCGACAAGATCGATGCCGTGCTGGCCATCCCCCACAACGGCGTGGTCGCGGTCAACGCCCCATTGAGCGACCCAGGTGGGCCGGGGCGGCCGGTCAAACCGGAACTGGTGCTGCCCCAGGACGTGCCCCGGCGTTCCCCTTTCACGCTGGACGGTCACTGTGCGCTGGTGCACGCCATCACCCACATCGAATTCAACGCCATTAACCTGGCGCTGGACGCCGTGTGGCGCTTTGCCGGCATGCCCGTCGCGTACTACCACGACTGGCTGCGCGTAGCCCGCGAGGAGGCGCACCACTTTACGCTGCTGCGCAACCACCTGCTCTCACTGGGCCATGACTATGGCGACTTTGTGGCCCACGACGGCCTGTGGACCATGTGCGAGGCCACGCGCCATGACGTGGCCGCCCGCATGGCGCTGGTACCCCGCACACTGGAAGCGCGCGGACTCGACGCCACGCCCATCATTCAGGCCAAGCTGCGCACGGTCGGCACCGCCCGCGCGCTGGCCGCCGTGGCGATCCTGGACACCATTCTGGAGGAGGAAGTGGGCCACGTCGCCATTGGCAACCACTGGTACCACTGGCTGTGCGAACGCGCCGGTCTGGATGCCGATGCGTTCTACCGCCAGGCGGCTCAGACCCACGGCGCACCCCATCCCAAGCCCCCCTTCAACCTGGTCGCCCGCAAGCGGGCCGGCTTTTCCGAGGCGGAGCTTGCCGCGCTGTCACATGCCGTGCATGCAAATGCTATAAAAACAATAGCTGTATAGCCTTATATTACGCGGGCTATAGGCACTATTGAGGCCAAGATTACCCCAGCAGGCTATCCGCCGCCACGTAGGCGTAGCCCAGGTCCTTGGCCACGGCTTCAAAGGTGACCTTGCCTTCGCAGACGTTCAGACCATTCTTCAGATGCGCGTTGTCGCGCAGCGCGGCCTTCCAGCCCTTGTTGGCCAGGGCCACGGCGTGGCCTATGGTGGCGTTGTTCAGGGCGAAAGTGGAAGTGCGGGCCACGGCACCGGGCATGTTGGCCACGCAGTAATGCACCACTCCGTCCACCACGTAAGTGGGTTCGGCATGGGTGGTGGCGTGGGAGGTCTCGAAGCAGCCGCCCTGGTCGATGGCCACGTCCACGATGACGGCACCCTTTTTCATGCGGCTGATCATGTCGCGCGTGACCAGCTTCGGAGCCGCAGCGCCAGGAATTAGCACGCCACCAACCACCAGATCGGCATCCAGCACGGCCTCCTCGATACTGGCCGAGGTGGAGTAGACAGTGCTGATGCGGTTGCCGAACACCAGGTCCAGCTGGCGCAGGCGGTCCACGCTCTTGTCCAGCACGGTCACGCGGGCACCCAGGCCCACGGCCATTTGCAGTGCATTGGTTCCCACCACACCGCCGCCAATGATGACGACATGGGCCGGGGCCACACCGGGCACACCGCCCAGGAGCAGGCCGCGTCCGCCGTGGCTTTTCTCGAGGTGGGTGGCACCGGCCTGGATGGCCATGCGCCCGGCCACCTCGCTCATGGGGGCCAACAAGGGCAGGCTGCCGCCGGGGCCGGTGATGGTTTCATAGGCAATGCAGACTGCGCCGGACTGGACCAGGGCCGCAGTCTGCTCGGGGTCCGGTGCCAAGTGCAGGTAGGTGTAGAGGATCTGACCGGGGCGCAGCATGGCGCATTCCACGGGCTGGGGCTCCTTGACCTTCACGACCATGTCGGCGCGGGCAAAGATGTCGGCGGCAGCGGCCACGATTTCGGCACCGGCAGCCTGGTACTGGGCGTCATCCAGGCCGATGGCGGTACCGGCGTTCTGCTGCACCAGCACCTGGTGCCCGTTGGTGATGAGCTCGCGCACACTGGCCGGGGTCAGGCCGACGCGAAACTCGTTGTTCTTGATTTCCTTGGGTACTCCGATCAGCATGGCAATCTCCTCGTTGGTTTGTGAAAACCGCCATTGTGCGCAAATTCCCCAAAAATAGTAGTTCTATGCATTGAATATGCACATCATTACTGAATCTAATTAATTGAACACCTCATTTCACACCCAACAACACCCAAATTGCTATATATTTCATAGCAATAAATCATTATTCAACGCGGACTATGGCCTGATTAGTCCACATCATCGGCACTGAGGACGCGACTCACTCCAAACCCAGCTCCTGAATCTTTCGTGTAATGGTGTTGCGGCCAATGCCCAGCTTTTGCGCGGCTTCAATGCGCCGACCCTTGGTGCTGGCCAATGCCGCCAGAATCAGGCGTGACTCAAAACGGTGTGTCAGGACATCCCAGACATCGGTGCGCCCCGACCCCAGCAGCGCAATGGCCTCGGCCTCCAGCTCGGCCTCCCATCCCGCGCAGGCCGTCATCGCTGCGGGAGCGAACACCAATGCCGGTGCCGCTGCGGGGTGCTCGGGCGCAACTGCACTGGGCACCGCCGTGACGGTGGTGGGCCCGTGGGGTTCCCAATCGGCCCCAGGCTCCCCCGGCACCACACCGACCTCGGGTGGCAAGTCCTTGGGTTCCACCACCTGGGCGGGGGCCATCACGGTCAGCCAGTGGCAGATGTTTTCCAGCTGGCGCACGTTGCCAGGGAAGCCAAATCCCTCCAGCCAGGCCAGTGCCGCATCGGAAATGCGCTTGGGCTCCACGCCCAGTTGCAGGGCACTGTGCTGCAGGAAATGGCGGGTCAGCATGGCAATGTCTTCCCTGCGTTCGCGCAGGGCCGGCAGGCGCAGACGGATGACGTTCAACCGGTGGAACAAGTCCTCGCGAAAGCCCCCGTCCTTGACCCGCTGCTCCAGGTTCTGGTGGGTGGCGGCAATCACGCGCACATTGGTCTTGATGGCGCTGTGGCCACCGACACGGTAAAAATTGCCATCGCTCAGGACCCTGAGCAAACGCGTTTGCAGCTCGAAGGGCATGTCGCCAATTTCGTCCAGGAATAGCGTGCCGCCATCGGCTTGCTCAAAGCGGCCACGGCGCATGGTCTGGGCACCGGTGAAGGCCCCGCGTTCGTGCCCGAACAGCTCGCTTTCCAGCAAATCCTTGGGGATGGCCGCAGTGTTGATCGCCACAAAAGGGCCATTGGCGCGCGGCGAGTGCTTGTGCAGGGCGCGGGCCACCAGTTCCTTGCCAGAACCAGACTCGCCGGTGATCATCACCGTCACATTGCTCTGCGACAAACGCCCGATGGCACGAAACACGTCCTGCATGGCGGGTGCCTGGCCGAGCATCTCCGGCGTTTCGCCCATGCGCTCCTCGCTCACCTCTTCGCGCTGACTTTCCTCCACGGCGCGGCGAATCAGCTCCACCGCCTTGGGCAAATCGAACGGCTTGGGCAAGTACTCAAAGGCTCCCCCCTGAAAGGCGCTCACCGCGCTGTCCAGGTCCGAGTAGGCGGTCATGATGATGACCGGCAAGCCCGGGTGCTTGGCCTTGACCTTCTCCAACAGTTCCAGACCCGAGCCGCCCGGCATGCGGATATCGCTGACCAGAACTTGCGGACCCTCGTCATCAGCGGCCGAATTGAGCGCAGTCAGCACATCGCGCGGGTTGGAGAAACTGCGGGTCGGCAGATGCTCGCGCAGCAAGGCTTTTTCCAGTACGAAGCGTATGGATTGGTCGTCATCTACTATCCAGATCGGCTTCATCGTTTTTTTAGTCCCGTACAGTTCAAGGTAACGGAATCAAGATCTTGAAATCCGTACGGCCGGGGACGCTATCGACCTCGATCAGGCCATGGTGCTGCTGCACAAAGGTTTGCGCCAGTGTCAGCCCCAGGCCGGAGCCGCCCTCCCTGCCCGATACCAGGGGATAGAAGATGCGGTCCTTGATCGAATCGGGCACGCCCGGTCCGTTGTCGATGACATGCAATTCCAATGCCAACCGGTAGCGCTGTTTGCCAAAAGTGATCTGGCGCAGCACGCGGGTGCGAAATGTGAGCACGGCATCGCCCGCAGCCATGCGTTCGGCCAGCGCTTGGCAGGCGTTGTGCGCAATGTTGAGCACAGTCTGAATGAGCTGCTCATGGTCGCCCCGGAACTCGGGGATCGAGGTGTCGTAGTCGCGCACCACCTTCAGGCCCTTGGGAAACTCCGCCAGAATCAAGGAGCGCACCCGCTCGCAAACTTCGTGGATGTTGACGTCGCTCACCATGTGCGGGCGGCGGTGCGGGGCCAGCAGGCGGTCCACCAGGCTTTGCAGCCGGTCCGCCTCGCGGATGATGACCTGGGTGTATTCGTTCAGGTCGGGGGAATCCATCTCCATTTCCAGCAATTGCGCCGCGCCGCGAATGCCGCCCAAGGGATTCTTGATTTCGTGCGCCAGATTGCGAATGAGCTCCTTGTTGGTCTGCGCCTGTTCCGCCAAACGTTCCTCGCGCTCCTGGCGGGTCTGCTGTTCCAGCGGGACCATTTCCACCACGATTTCGTCTGCGGGCTCGCTCCAGGTGACGATGACGTGCACCGGCATGGGCTCCGAACTGGTGCGCTTGAGAAAGGCGTCATAGCGCAGCACCGCAAAGGCGTTCTCGCGGGCACCGTTCAGGGCATTCTGCAGCAGGGCAGGTTCCGTAAATGCATCGGCAAAGCAGGAGCCCACAATCGAACGGCGCGAGATGCCGATGGCGTCTTCCAGACCGGCGTTGGAAAAAACGACTGCCGCATCCGGCCCCACCACGGCCACCAGCGTGGCCAGCAGGTCAAAGGGGTGGAACCGGGAGGGCGCGTCCAAGCCGCTTATTTCGCCGAGGAACTGGTCGCCGACGCGGCGGCTGACGGAACCCGGCTGAGTTCGCGTCGGATGCCCTCGATGTCGCGCTCATTGCGTGCGATGCCAGACTTGAGCTGGGCCACGCGGTCCTGGTACTTTTGCGGGTTGCCCGCCTCAGCGCCCAGCTTTTCCGGCTGGCCGTTGTTGTATTCCTTGAGCAATTCCGCTTGAAGGGTTTCGGCCTTTTTCAGTTCGGACTCCAGGATCAGGCGGGAATCGGAGTCCTTGGCACGCTGGTCCGAAGAATCCACCCGTTGACCGGGCGGCGCAGTGCCGGCTGGGCGGGAAGCCGGCTTTTGTGCCTGCACGACAGTGACGTTGCCACCGGAAATCAGCTTGCAATTCTTGGCCTGCGCCTCGGAAACGGTGTTGGTGTATTCGTTGCCACAGCGGTAGATGCGGGCTTGGGCCCAACTGGCGGTGCCTGCGAGGCTGGCTAACAAGGGAATCAAAAAAACAATTTTCATGCTGGGTTCGCGCGTCTCATGCAGGCTGGCCGATCAGTATGCTTCAAAAAGGGGCAAAAACAAAATTCCTGCGTGGCGTGCGCACGGAATGGCCGCGCCAGCAACATTTGGTTTCAAAAAAAAGGACGGCCGCAGCCGTCCTTTTGAAACCCGAAAAACTGCCCACCCTTGCGGGCAGCCCATCCCATCACAGGGAGTAGTACATGTCGTACTCGCAGGGGTGCACTGCCATG
>CAZDDK010000137.1:8231-8738 GCA_964504185.1 uncultured Rhodoferax sp.
TTGACTGTGGATTGCGACAATTGCATGCAAAAAAAAGGACGGCCTGTGCCGTCCTTTTCAGGTGTGTAAACCCAACTACCCAAAGGCAGCCAGCATTACAACGAGAAATACATATCGTACTCGCAAGGGTGCACTGCCATGCGGAAACGGGTCACTTCGGCCATCTTCAGCTCGATGTAGGCATCGAGCATGCTGTCGGTGAACACGCCGCCCTTGGTCAGGAACGCACGGTCCTTGTCCAGGTGCTCCAGCGCCTGGTCCAGGCTGTGGCACACGGTGGGAACCAGCTTGTCTTCCTCGGGGGGCAGGTGGTACAGGTCCTTGGTGGCGGCTTCGCCCGGATGGATCTTGTTTTCCACGCCGTCCAGACCGGCCATCAACAGGGCGGCAAAGCCCAGGTAGGGGTTCATCAGGGGATCGGGGAAGCGGGCTTCCACGCGACGGCCCTTGGGGTTCGCCACAAACGGAATGCGGATGGAAGCCGAGCGGTTCTTGGCCGAGTAAGCC
>CAZDDK010000138.1:0-8711 GCA_964504185.1 uncultured Rhodoferax sp.
CCTGCGTCATATTGGCACTCCTTCTTCTATCACCATCCGCGGGAACGGTCGCGTGGTGTCTGGGTACACCGCAATGTCAATTTTGCGTTCCCCCAACGCGCGGTGCAGCCGGGCCAGAATGTCCAGCTTCGTCATCAGGTTGATTTTTTTGGAAAGAACCAACAAGTCTATGTCTCCGCCCCTTGCGTCGTTGTCCACCCGTGAGCCAAATAGATAAACCTGTGCATCCGCATCAGCTTGGCGGATGGTTTCATTGATAACCGATCGCTCTTCATTTGCTAAACGCATGATTCCTCCTAGGGCGCTGCCAGTCTAGCGCGAAAAAAACCAAGCTCCGGACCACCGGCGCGTGGGCAACGGAGCCACGCTATCGCGTCAAGTGGATCAAAGTCGCCAGACATGCAAGCCCGCAGCAGCCAGCGCTGCCGCGTCAAAGCGGGCTTTCACATCCACAAAGCAGCCGCCGGGCTTGAGTTTGGCCACCCAGTCGGCCATTGGGCGGGCCAGCACGGCCCGGTGGGCCACCGCTACGACAATCGCATCGGCCTGCGGCAGATCGTCCCAGGGCGTGAGTGTGATGCCATATTCCTGGAGTGTTTCGGCGACATCCGCTACCGGGTCATGCACCGCCACGTCCACCCCATAGGATTGCAACTCCGCAATCACGTCCCAGGCCTTGGAGTTGCGCACATCAGCAACGTCTTCCTTGAACGTGATACCCAGCACATGGACCCGGGCCCCCTTGATCGCGCTGCCCGCCTGAATCATCTGCTTGATGGTCTGCTCGGCAATGTATTTGCCCATGCTGTCGTTGATGCGCCGACCCGCCAGGATGACTTCGGGGTGGTAGCCCAGCATTTCGGCCTTGAAGGTCAGGTAGTAGGGGTCCACACCGATGCAGTGGCCGCCCACCAGCCCGGGGCGAAAGGGAAGAAAGTTCCACTTGGTGCCGGCCGCCTCCAGCACCTCCAGCGTGTCCAGCTCCATGCGGTGGAAGATGACGGCCAACTCGTTCATCAGTGCAATGTTCAGGTCGCGCTGGGTGTTCTCGATCACCTTGGCGGCCTCGGCCACGCGCAGGGAGGACACCCGGTGCACCCCGGCAGCCACCACCTTTTCGTACAGTGCGGCCACCCGGTCGAGGGTTTCAGGGCTGTCACCTGCAACCACCTTGATGGTGTTGGTGAGCGTGTGGTGCTGGTCGCCGGGGTTGATGCGCTCCGGGGAGTAGCCCACATGAAAGTCGCGCTGCCAGCGCAGGCCCGATACCCGTTCCAGCACGGGAATGCAGACCTCCTCGGTGGCACCGGGATACACCGTGGACTCGTAGATCACCGTAGTGCCGGGCCGCAGGTGCGTGGCCACGCTCTCACTGGCAAGGATCAGGGGGGCAAAGTCGGGGTTGCGGGCGCTGTCAATGGGTGTTGGCACCGCGACAATGATGAACGTGGCCGCATGCAGGGCGCTCGCATCGGCTGTGAAACGCAGTTGGTGGGCACCGCGCAGGTCGGCCTCGCTCAATGCGCCGCTGGGGTCCGTGTGCTGGCGGTAGGATTCCAGCTTCGCTGCCGCCAGGTCGTACCCTATAGTCGGCATGATTTTTCCGAACGCAACGGCCAGCGGCAGACCGACATAGCCCAGGCCGACGACTGCAACTACATCCATGGCGCGCTTCTTTTCAACATTGGGCAATCATAGGCTACCCTGGCTGGCGTTCGTGGCCATGCTGCTGCCGTGGCTGAACCCGTTTGCACCAGGCCCCACCCCCGGCGTGGGGCCATTGCTTTTTTCCTGGTTGTGCAGTGTCGTGCTGGTGGTGGCGTGGACGTTTTGGGGCAGCGAAGCCACCACCGAGCACGCCGCGCGGGCGATCGCCACTGCGTGGCTGTGCGCCGCGCTGCTGAGCTGTCTGGCGGGCATGCTGCAGTACTTTGGCCAGTCCCCGGCCCTGGCACCGTGGGTGAGCCTCACCGGGATGGGCGAGGCCTACGGCAACCTGCGCCAACGCAACCAGTTTGCCACCTTGACCAGTGTAGGGCTGCTGGCCTTGCTATGGCAGGTGGCGCAGCCGCAGCCACAGCCCGCGCGGTGGGGGGTGTGGCTGGTTGGTGCCGCATTGTTGGCCCTGGGCAATGCGGCCAGTGGCTCGCGCACCGGGCTGTTGCAGTGGGGGGGGATTGTGCTGCTGCTGGTGCTGTGGCGCACGCGGGCACCGCGCCGTGTGCTGGTGGTGGGGCTGGCGGCTGTGCTGCTGTACGTGGCGGCGGTGCGGGGACTGCCCTGGCTGCTGGAGGCGACCACCGGTTTTCAGGCGGCAGGGCTGATGGGGCGCCTGAACGAGGACGTGGGCTGCGGCAGTCGCCGCGTGCTGTGGGCCAATGTGCTGCACCTGATCACGCTCAAACCCTGGCTGGGCTGGGGTTGGGGGGAGCTGGACTACGCCCACTTTGTCACCCTGTACCCAGGGGAGCGCTTTTGCGACATTCTGGACAATGCGCACAACCTGCCCCTGCATCTGGCAGTGGAGGCGGGTGTTCCGGTGGCCGCGCTGATCTGTGGCCTGCTGGCCAGGCAGGTGTGGGTGGCCCGACCATGGCGGGCCGCCGGTGCCAACCGCCAGCTGGCCTGGGGGGTGCTGGCGGTGATTGCCCTGCACAGCCTGGTGGAGTATCCGCTGTGGTACGGCCCCTTCCAGCTGGCGACTGTTTTGGGGGCGTGGCTGTTGTGGCGGGAGGCAGTTCCTGCAAAAAGTTCAATGAAAAAAACGGCACTAGCCCGCGTATTCATTGGAGTAATTGCTATTGTTTGTATAGCAATCCTGGCCTATGCAGCCTGGGACTATCGGCGGGTCAGCCAGTTGTACGTGGCATATGACGCGCGTGTGGCGGCCTACCGTGACAACACGCTGGAAAAGGCGCGCAGCTCGTGGCTGTTTCAGGAGCAGGTGGGGTTTGCCGAACTCAGCACCACTGCGCTGCAACCTGAAATCGCCGCGTATTTGCATGCCTCGGCGCGTTGGCTGCTCCACTTCTCGCCGGAACCCCGGGTGGCCCAGAAGCTGATCGACAGCGCCACCCTGCTCGGGCGTTCAGAAGAGGCGCGGTTCTTCGCCGAGCGCTACCAGGCGGCGTTTCCCCAGTCTTACCAAGACTGGGTGGCGGCGTCAGGGCGCGATGAAGCTCCCTGACTTGCCGCCATGCTTTTCCCGCAGCCGCACGCCGGTGATGCCCTCTCCAGCTTCCATTTTTGGGTGTTTACCGTACCAGGCTAGCCAGCCAACACCGCGTTCAAGGCCCGGTTCAGTTTCTTTACAGGATAGTTTTCATGTGCATAGAAAAATCAATTTTCTATGCATGAAGAACCAAATCCAACCCCTGCGGCACAAAGTTTTTGAAATCCCGGTCCAGCGACACCAGTTGTAGCCCGCCTGCGATAGCAAAAGCGGCCAGATAGGCATCCATCCACACTTTGGGCGATACGGTATTGAGCCCCGCCAGTTGGCACCACAAGGTAAACACGCCGGGTGACTCGTCGCGCACACCCACCTGCGGCAGCGCTTGCAGCGCATCTAGCACCGCCAGCGCATCGCGGTTGGTCAGCGGGGGAACACCATAGGTTTTTGCAAGTACGGCGGTGGATACCAGTCGCAAAAAACTTTGCTGGGTGGCGCGGCAAAAAACTGCGGGCTGGGTGGATGTGGCCTGCTGCAGTGCCCGCCGGGCAACGCTGTGGGACGGGTGCTGCTCAAAGGTTGCTGCCAGCCAGGTGCTGGTGTCAAACAGGTAGCCCGGCACGCTGCATGTCCTCCTGGGCGAGCAAGGCTTGTTCAAGGGCTATCAAGGCTTCAGAGCTCATGCGCCGGGCGGGCGCGTCGGGCACCCCTCGAACGATGGGCAGCCCGTCGGCGCCGATTTCAATGCGAGAGCCCGGCGGCGGCACTTGCGGTGGTTTGGGTGCAGCCATGCCCAGACCCTGCCGAATGAATTCGGCGGCCAGGTCCCGCAGGGTGCGTCCCTGCATCACGGCACGCAGCTTCATCTCGCGCACCAGCTCATCCGGTAGATCAAGGGTGGTTTTCATAAAAAAAGCTTACCAGCTTGCTGGGTAGCTGTAAAGCTGGCAGTCAGTCATGCGCGATGAAGCTCCCTGACTTGCCGCCATGCTTTTCCCGCAGCCGCACGCCGGTGATCGTCATGCCCCGGTCCACCGCCTTGCACATGTCGTAGATAGTTAGGAGGGCAACCTGCACGGCGGTCAGCGCTTCCATCTCTACCCCGGTGGGACCAACGGTTTCGGCGGTTGCGGAGCAAGCCACGTGGGCAGCCTGTTCCGGGGTCTCAGGGACCACCACAAAATCCACCGCCACGCGCGTCAGCGCGATGGGGTGGCACAGCGGAATCAGTTCGCTGGTGCGCTTGGCACCCTGGATGGCGGCGATGCGGGCGATGCCCAGCACGTCGCCCTTCTTGGAGGTGCCGGATGCCACCAGTGCCAGCGTGGCGGGCAGCATGTCGATGCGCCCGCTGGCAATGGCGGTACGGTGGGTGGGGGCCTTGGCGGCTATGTCCACCATATGGGCCTGGCCTTGGGAATCAAAATGGGTGAGGGAGGACATGGCAGGGTCTTGAAAAATGGCAGTGGAAATCCCACTCTCTGGGACGGTAAACTTTACCTGACCTTCACTCCAACAGGCGCACGCGCCGATTAACCTTGGTGTACTTATGCAATTGGCATTCAATTCATATGCATTCTGGCGAGATCGTCTCAAGGCCAGCGGCATCCATTTTTTGATCAGCCTGGCCGTGGCCGCCGTGGCGGGGGCCCTGGTCTTCGGGGTCTGGTACCCCTTTCCGTACCGGGAGCTCTCGGGCGGGCGAGAGCTGTTTCTGATCATCGTCACGGTGGACGTCATCTTGGGCCCCTGCATCACCCTGGCAGTTTTCAATCTGGCCAAGGGCTGGCCGGTGATGCGCCGCGATCTGATGGTCGTGGCGTTTTTGCAGTTGGCGGCACTGGGCTACGGCCTGTGGACGGTCTATGTGGCGCGGCCCGTGCACCTGGTCTTTGAATTCAACCGTTTCAGCGTGGTCCATGCGGCCGATGTGCCAGCACAATTGCTGGACAAGACGCCGCCGGGCATCACCGCCCTGCCACTGGCCGGGCCTACCCTGCTGTCCCTGCGCGAATTCAAGGACAACAACGAAATGGCCGACGCGACGCTGGCGGCCATCATGGGCGCGCCCCTGGCGGCCCGCCCGGATCTGTGGCAGCCCTACGGCGCTGCGCTGGCGGATGTTCTCAAGTCTGCCAAACCGGCCACCCAGCTCCAGACGCGCTTCCCCAAAGAAGCGGCGGCCATTGACCAGGTCCTGGCGCAGGCCGGGCGGAACGTGCATAACGTGGTGTACCTGCCCATCGTAGGCCGCAAAGTTTTCTGGACCGTTTTCCTGGACCCGGTGACCGCGCACATCGTGGCCACCATGCCATTGGACCCATTTTGAAGATTTCTTCTGGACCAAATCGGCACTTAGCCCGCGTGTTAATTGCCAAGCTAGCTATCATATCAATAGCGTTCGCAGCGGGTGTGGACGCCCGGTCGCAACCGGTGGGTGCGCGTGCGGGCACCACCGCCACTGCCGCCCTGCCCGACCTGGGCGACGGCACCGACATGACCCCCAGCGCCGAACGCGCCCTGGGCGACCGCATTGCCCGAGAGCTCTACCGCGATCCGGATTACGTGGACGACCCGGTCCTCATGGAATACGTGCAGGGCATCTGGCAGCCGTTGCTGGCGGCGGCCCGCCAGCGCGGCGACCTGACCCCTGAGCTGGACGAGGCCTACGCCTGGGAAATCCTGCTCGGGCGTGACCGCAGCGTCAATGCCTTTGCCCTGCCTGGTGCCTACTTTGGCTTGCATCTGGGGCTGGTGGGGGTGGTGACCAGCCGGGATGAACTGGCGTCGGTGCTGGCCCACGAGCTCAGCCACGTCACGCAGCGCCACATTGCCCGGCGCATGGCCCAGCAAAGCCAGCAGGCTCCGTGGCTGCTGGGGGCCATGGTGTTGGGTATTCTGGCGGCAAGCAAGAGCCCCAATGCGGCCAACGCCATGATCGTGGGCGGGCAGGCGGTAGGTGCCCAGAGCCAGCTCAACTTCTCCCGCGACATGGAGCGCGAAGCCGATCGGGTGGGCTTTGGCGTGGCCACCCAGGCCGGGTTTTCCCAGGCGGGCTTTGTGAGCATGTTTGCGAAGCTGCAGCAAGCTTCGCGGCTCAATGATGCGGGCAATTTTCCGTACCTGCGCAGCCACCCGCTGAGCACCGAGCGCATGGCCGACATGCAGTCGCGCATCGAATTGCCGACTGGCGAAGCACCGGTGCGCCCGGACGCCCGTCAGAACACCCCCGAAATCGACCACGCCATGATGGCCGCGCGGGCCCGGGTGCTGTCCAACGCGACGGTGGATGCACTGCGCACCTGGTTTGTCGAGGTGGAGCCCGCCACACTGGCGCGCCAGACAACGGCCCAGCAGGCCGCCGCCTTGTATGGTGCCACGCTGGCCGCCATCAAGCTGCGCGACAACGCCCAGGCGCAACTGCACTGGCAGCACCTGACCGAGCGCGTGCGCGCGGATGCCGCCGCCAGCCGCCTGGCGCGCCTGCTGGGCGTGGAGGTGATGCTGGCCCTGGAAGACAGCGGGCGGGCCATCGGGCTGCTGCGTGCGGGCAGTGGGGCGGTCCCTGCCGCCGGGCGGGCCGAGCTGTTCTATGCCGCCCAGGCCCAGCTCAAGCACAGCGTGCCGGGGGCGGGCACGGTGACCGATCCCCAGGCCGTGGCGGCCTTGGCCACTACCACACAGGGTCTGCAGACCTGGGTGGCCGAGCACCCGCGCGATTCCCAGGCCTGGCAGTTGCTGTCCAGCGCCTACGCCGCGCAGGGGCGCACGCTCAGCTCCATCCGTGCCCAGGCCGAGATCAGCGTGGCGCAGCTGAACTATTCCGCTGCGCTGAGCCGCTTCAAGACGGCCCAGGAGTGGGCCCGCAAGGAAGGTGCGCGCACGGACCACCATGAGGCCTCCATCGTGGACACCCGCGCCCGCCAGGTGGAATCCCTACTTCGGGAACAGGCGCTGGAGCGCTGAGTCGATGACGATGCCCAGCACGGAGTAGATCAGCGAACCGATCAGCGCCGCGCCGAACCCGCTCACGTTGAAGCCGTCCAGAATGCCGGCCGCCGCCCAGAACATCAGCGCATTGATGACAAACAGAAACAGGCCCAGGGTGACCACCGTCACCGGCAGCGTCAAGACCACCAGAAGAGGCCGCAAGAGGGTGTTGAACAGCCCGACCACCAGCGCCGCGACCAGGGCCGCCGAATAGCTCTTGATTTCGACGCCGCTGTAGAGAGAGGCCACCGCCAGCAGGGCGACCGCGCTGAGCAGCCATTTCGCAAGGAGTTTCATGCGCAGAGAATAGCACCCAAACCGCCCAAAACCCCGGGGTGTGGGCACAGGGTGCCAGTGCCCCGCCTGTGCCTGCAGTGCTGGGCACTGTGGGTCTGCGATAGTGCTATTTCCAGCGCACGGGTTCGATGTCCACCGTGGTTTTGTCGTCCCCAAGAGTCAACGTGCCTTCCTGGATCGTGGCCTGCAATTGCATGCTGCGCTGCGCCAGCTTGGCCAGCGCCTGCGCGCCCTCCGTGGGCACGCGCCAGACCTGCAGGCGGTCCAGTCGGGTCAGCTTGTTTTCGATGCCCTTCCACCAGACTTCCGCCGCGTGGTTGAAGGCGTAGACCACGACCTGGTCGGCCTTCTGGCAGGCTTTCTGCAGGGGTTTGTCTTCCGGTTGGCCGACTTCGATCCACACGCGTTTGCGGCCAGTGAAGTCCGTCAGGGACACGTCGGGGTCCTCCGGGTCCGACAGGCCCGCGCCGAATGCCAGCGTGCCGTCCCCGTTGCAGACACCTTGCAGTGTGTGGGCCTGCAACGCCAGCGCCGCCAGCCGGATCATCATGCGCTCGTCGGTCTCGCTGGGGTGGCGGGCCAAGGTCAGGGCATGGTCGGCGTAATATCCTTTGTCAATGTCCGCAATCTGCAGATTGACTTTGAAAATGGTGGATTTGAGGGCCATCAGACGCGCTTGGCCAGCTCAGCGGCCATGCCCGTATAACTGCCTGGCGTCATGGCCAGCAGGCGGTCCTTCTCGGTCTGGGGAATGTCCAGGCCGACGATGAAACCCTGCATCAGCTCGCGCGACATGGCTGCGCCACGGGTGAATTTCTTGAGCTGCTCGTAGGGCTGGGGCAGGCCAAAGCGGCGCATCACGGTCTGGATCGGCTCGGCCAGCACTTCCCACGAGGCATCCAGGTCGGCGGCAATGGCGGCCTCGTTGATTTCCAGCTTGTTCAGCCCGGTCAGCAGCGACTGGTAGGCCAGCACGGCGTAGCCGATGGCTACGCCCATGTTGCGCAGCACGGTGGAGTCGGTCAGGTCACGCTGCCAGCGGCTGATGGGCAGCTTTTCGCTCAGGTGCTTGAGCAGGGCGTTGGCCAGACCCAGGTTGCCCTCGGCGTTTTCGAAGTCGATGGGGTTGACCTTGTGCGGCATGGTGGACGAACCAATTTCGCCAGCCTTGGTGCGCTGCTTGAAGTAGCCCAGGCTCACATAGCCCCAGATGTCGCGCGAGAGGTCGATCAGGATGGTGTTGGCGCGCGCC
>CAZDDK010000139.1:0-8651 GCA_964504185.1 uncultured Rhodoferax sp.
CCCGAGTTCACGCGCCATGCTCTGGGCCAGCGCACGCAAGGCATGCTTGGCACCGGCAAAGGCAGCGAAGTGGGCCGACCCCCGCAGACCCGCTGTTGCTCCGGTAAACAGGATGGTGCCGCGCCCGCGCGCCACCATGCGCTGGGCAGCCGCCTGCGCATTGAGGAAGCCGCTGAAGCAGGCCATCTCCCAGATCTTGAAGTACTTGCGCGCCGTTTCGTCCAGGATGCTGCAGGGCACATTGGCACCGATGTTGAACACCAGCACCTCAACCGGGCCATGCGCAGCCTCGATCTGGTCAAACAGCGCCTTCACATCCTCTTCCTTGCGCGCATCGCTGGCGTAGCCAAAGGCCTGGCCACCCACGGCGCGGATGGACTCGACCAGCGGCTGCAGTTTGTCCGCGCTGCGGCGGGTCACGCAGGCGATGTAGCCCTCGCGGGCAAAGCGCCTGGCAATTGCTCCGCCGGTGGAATCGCCAGCGCCAATGACCAGCACGACAGGTACGTGGGGAGATGCGCGGTTTGTCATAAATGGCTCCAGGATTGAAGGAATTGAGGGTGCCCTTATCGCGCAGTGCGGGTGGACGTATGCGCGGACACGGCCTTGTCCAGAAAGCGGCGACTGGCCGCCAGAATGTCCTTGCGCGTACGGTCGCTTTCCACCGCGCGCGCCAGCACCAGGGCCCCCACGCACTGGGCAATCAGTGCCCAACCGGCATCGGGGTCGCCCGTGCGCTGGCTCCAGCTCGCCTGCGTGCGCTGCAGAGCCGCCTCCACGGACCGGCGCACTTCGGGGCCGGCCTGGGCGATCTCGGCACCCAACGTGGGCAGCACACACCCCCGCTCGGGGTTGGCCGCATGGATGCTGCTCAGGTAGTCGCGCAGGCACTTGGCGACGTGGTTGTCGGGCGAGTTGGCATCACCCGCCAGCATGGCGCTGCTGTGGGCCATCTCCTCTTGCACCAGCGCTGCGAACAGCGCCTGCTTGGAGGGAAAGTGGCTGTAGAAAGCCCCGCCGGTCAAGCCAATCGATGCCATCAGCGCATCAACACCCGTGGCTTTGAAGCCGCCCTTCTTGGCGATGGCGCGACTGCTCTCCAGCAGCTTCTGGCGGGTCTCGTCCTTGTGGGATTTGGCGTATCGCATGGCAGTCCTTGGGCATTGTCCAGTTGACAGTGTGTGCAGCATAGCATAACGTTCGTTTATCAAACGACTACTTAAGCATGGAATGAACAATGACACAATCTGCGGAATTCTTCTTTGACGTGGGCAGCCCCGCCAGTTACCTGGCGTGGACGCAGTTGCCCACCCTGTGCGCCCAGGCCGGAGCCAACCTGGTCTATAGGCCGATGCTATTGGGTGGCGTATTTCAGGCCACCGGCAACGCCTCGCCCGCCATGGTGCCCGCCAAAGGCCTCTACATGGCGCACGATCTGGCCCGATTTGCGCAGCGTTACGGCGTGGCGTTCCGGATGAACCCGCACTTTCCCGTCAACACCCTGCAGTGGATGCGTGGCATCGTCGGTATGCAATTGCGCGACCCGGCGCGCTTGGAGACCTTGCTCAACGCGGTTTTCTCCGCGCTGTGGGTCCAGGGTGCCAATCTGAATGACGCGACAGTGAGCGCCGCGACACTATTGGATGCCGGGTTTGATCCCGCCGAGGTCCATGGGCTGGTCAACGACACCGACATCAAGGTCGCACTCAAGGCCAACACCGAGGAAGCAGTGGCGC
The DNA here is from genome assembly GCA_964504185.1 of uncultured Rhodoferax sp. Lineage (GTDB taxonomy): Bacteria > Pseudomonadota > Gammaproteobacteria > Burkholderiales > Burkholderiaceae_C > Allorhodoferax. The sequence continues at coordinate 1,737 of CAZDDK010000139.1, forward strand.
GCGGCGTGTTCGGCGCGCCCACGGTATTCGTGGATGGGGTGATGTACTTCGGCCAGGACCGACTGGATTTCGTGCGCGAGGCGCTGGCGGGCTAATCCGCCCGCCGTGCGGCTAAGCCTCGTGCTCGATCGCGCCAAATTCAAAGGAGAAAAGACAGTCGCCTCCGCCCTGCTTCGCGTCATAGGTCACCATCTCGGCCCGGTCGATCAGGACATCCGCACCCAGGTCGTCCTGCGCCCCAATCAGACACAGCCCCATGCTGACCGTGGCGTACACGGGCGTGGCATCTATGGAGAATGCCTGCGCAAAGGCGTCGCGCACGCATGCTGCCCGGCGCTGCGCGCGGACCTGCGCATCGTCTGCCGAGCCCCCCAGCTCTTCCAGAACCACCAGGAATTTATCGGCGCAGAGCCGGGCCATTGCCACGCCGGATCCCAATGCCTGCCCCAGGCGCTGCGCCGACTGCTGCAGAAGCCTGTCGCCCGCCAGATGGCCCAGTCGCACGTTGTGGCCCCGGAAATCATCAATGTCTACCAGCAGAACCGCAGCATGAACCTGCTGTTCACGGCATTTGTCGATGGCACGCTGCAGACTGATGAGCAATGCAGCGCGGTTTTTCAACCCCGTCAGCGAATCGGTGAAGCCCAGGTGGGTGATTCGCTTTTGCAAGGCCTTGTGGGTGCTGAGATCCTGCATCGTGGCGATGTAGTGCGTCACACGGCCCTGGGCGTCCACGATGGACGTGACCCGCAGCAGGGCCGTATAGGCCTCGCCGCCCTTCTTGCGCCCGGTCACCTCGTCGTTCCACCCCCCACTGCGCTCCAGGCATTCGCGGATGTCCACCAGGACGGGGGAACGCTCACCGATGGCCTCGCGCTGGGAATACCCCGTGATCCGGCTAAACGCAGTGTTGACCCGGAGCGTGCGCAGGTCGGCATCTGCCACAAGGACCCCCTCGCTGGATTCAAAGGTCACCTCTGCGATGCAGCGATCCAGATGCTCCCCCCCGCCGTGGTCCGCTTGCGCATCGTATGCCCTGGACACCTGGGAAAGCCCGTGCAAACTCAAGCCGGACAACAGGGACGTTGCGCGATTGCACTCCACCATTGGGCCATGGCCATTGCTGCGCGCGCGCTTCGTCTTGCTGCCTGCACTTCGCAGGGGTGGGGTCAATGTGTCCGCTGCTTCCACGGCGTATCTCCTTGTATTTGTCCGCATTCCACTGCACAGACCGTGCCAGTTTTGGCGTCACCCGCGCGTTGGCAGGCCCCTGATTGGCAAGCAGACCGTGCGCGGCCAGGGCTTGCGCCTACCGACTGTGTAAAAACCGGCACAAACATGCCTGCGCCTGTGCGGGAATCTACACGCAGCCCGATTGGTCCGGCTTCGGGCTGAATTGGGGCGATACTGCCCCCATTGGTTGACGATATGCATGGCACTTCCTCCCCTCCACCGCCGAATCGCAGACCTGCCGTGCTTTTGGCACTTGCATGGCTGGGCATTGCCACGGCGATTGGACTGTGCATGGTGGCAGCGCAACGGTGGAGCGAGCGCAAGGGGTTTGAACAGCTCGACGATGTGGCCCACCGCCAACTGGACCTCTACGCCTCGACCCTCGGAAGCGAACTGGAAAAGCACGCCTACCTGCCCAGTCTGATCGAAATGGACCCCGACATCACGGCCTTGTTCGCGAACCCCGACAGCCAGCAGGCCCGTGCCAATGCCGGTCGCAAGCTTGCCAGCTACAAGGTCCGGTCTGGCGCAATCACCACGTTTGCCCTGGACCCCGCCGGGACGCCACTGGCATCCAGCGAGGGCTATCGAACGCGGGCGGGCGATGCCAGCACGGTGGCGCTGCCGTCGCTGCTGTCACGAAAGCTGCAGTCACAGCAAACCCGGGTTTTCGTGGCCAACCCGGACAACGGCGCGTCCGAGTACTACTTTGCCCAACCGGTGCGCCGTGAGGGGCGCGTCGTGGGAATCGTGGGCGTCACACTCAGCCTGGACCCGCTGGAGGCCACCTGGCTGGACCTTGGCATCCGCTCCGAAAGCGAGAAGCTGCTGGTGATCGACGAAGAAGGCGTGGTCATCATGTCGTCGGTACGCCGCTGGAAGTACCGCTCGGTCGCCATCGACGGGGTGGAGCCCGTGGCGCTGTTGCGCTACGCGGAGCAGTATCCCAACCAGCCCATTCGCCCGCTGAACATGGTGGTGGAGGCGCAGGCCGTGCGGGGGGCACGCCAAGTGCGCATTTGGGAGCCAGACGGCCAGTATTCGCTGCTGATGGCACAGGAACGGGACATGCCTTTGCTGGGCTGGCGTGTCATGATCTTGTCGGACCCCCACAGCGTGTGGCGCAACGCGCACTACGCTGCGTGGGGGGCTGGGGCCTTTGCCGCATTCTTGGGTGTTTTAGCCCTGTATCTGTGGCAGCGCCGACGGGCGCTGCACCAGATTTCGCAGGCTCGCAACGCACTGCAAGAGGCCAATGCCCAGCTTGAGGGCCGGGTGGCCCTGCGCACCGATGAGTTGCGCCGGGCCAATGCCGAGCTGGTCACCCAGATGCAGGAGCGCCAGCTGGCGCAGGACGAGCTGGTGCAGGCAGGAAAAATGGCGGCCCTGGGGCAAATGTCGGCCGGCATCGCACACGAGGTCAACCAGCCTCTGACCGCCCTGCGTGCCCTGGCCAAAAACACGGCGATGCTGCTGGCAGCAGGCCGCACGGCCGATGTGCACGACAATCTCGCCGCGATCACCGAGGTCACCGAGCGCATGGGCAGCATCACGGCCCAGTTGAAATCCTTTGCCCGCAAATCACCCGGCAGACACCAACCGGTTTCGCTGGTCGGCACCATCCGGTACATGCAGCGCCTGCTGGAACACCGCTTCCGTGCGGAGCAAGTCCAGGTAGTGGTGCAGATCACTGGCGATCCACGGGTCGTTTGCGACCAGAACCGGTTGGAGCAGGTTCTGGTCAACCTGGCGGGCAACGCGCTGGATGCCATGCGCGACCAGGCAGTCAAGGTACTGACCATCCGTGCCGCGCCCACCGAGGGATCGCGGATACACGTTCAGATGGAAGACACCGGCGCGGGTCTGCCCAAAGAGTTGCTGGACCGCTTGTTCGAACCCTTTTTCACCACCAAGGCCAGCGGCGAGGGACTGGGATTGGGCCTGGTGATTTCGTCCCTCATCGTGCGGGAGTTTGGCGGTACGCTGCGCGCCCATCAGGGTCGCCAAGGGCTCGCATTGGAATTTGATCTGGAGCTGGCGCAAGGGGAAGACGATGTTTGAGGGATTCAAGGTGGTGTTCGTGGAAGACGACGCCACGGTTCGGCGCAGCCTGGCGCAAACACTGGAGCTGACGGGCATCGAGGTCCTGGCCTGCGACAGCGCAGAAGCCGCGCTGCCCCACCTGTGGCCTGGTTTGCAAGGCATGGTCATCAGCGACATCCAGCTCCCGGGCATGAACGGCCTGCAGCTGCTGGAACACATGGGAGCGGTCAACCCGGCCATCCCCGTCGTGCTGATCACTGCACACGGGGATGTGACCATGGCGGTGCAGGCGATGCGTGCGGGTGCGTACGACTTCATTGAAAAGCCGTTTTCTCCCGAGCGCTTCATAGAAACCGCCCAGCGCGCCCTGGAAAAGCGCATGCTCAACGTGGCGGTCGAGAACTTGCGCACCCAACTGCAGCAGAAACTGGGGATCGAAGCCGCCTTGCTGGGCAACTCCGCCGCCATGGTCCGGGTCCGCGAGCAGATACTGAAGCTGGCCGCAACCTCGGCGGACGTCATGATTCAAGGCGAAACCGGCACGGGCAAGGAACTGGTCGCGCGCTGCCTGCATGACCACAGCAAGCGCCGAGACCGCCATTTCGTGGCACTCAATTGCGGCGGACTTCCCGAGACGCTGTTCGAAAGCGAGTTGTTTGGGCACGAGGCGGGTGCCTTCACCACGGCCAGCAAGCGCCGTGTGGGCAAGATTGAGCATGCCAACGGTGGCACTTTGCTGCTGGATGAAATTGAAAGCATGCCGCTGCTGTTCCAGGTCAAGCTGCTGCGGGTGTTGCAGGAACGCAAGGTGGAGCGCCTGGGCTCCAACGACGAGGTCAAGGTGGACATCCGCGTGGTTGCGGCCACCAAAAGTGATCTGCTGGCGCTCAGCCGCGAGCAAAAGTTCCGCAGCGACCTGTACTACCGCCTCAACGTCGCGGTGGTGCAGCTGCCGCCTCTGCGCGAGCGCAAGGAAGACCTGCCCTTGCTGTTTGAACATTTTGTGGCCCAGGCGGCCCTGCGCTATGGTTGCGCGGTGCCCGGCGTGAGCGGACCGCGCATGCAAGACCTTATGGCCCACGATTGGCCCGGCAATGTCCGAGAGGTCCGCAACGTGGCCGACCGCTTTGTGCTGGCATTGCCGCCCTCGGGTGAGGGCAGCGAGCCCCTGGCGGCATCCGGCGAGGCCCCTGCAGCCACGCTGGTGCAGCAAATGGATGTGGTGGAAAAAGTGTTGATCGAGCAGGCCCTCAAAGCCCACAAGGGCCGTCCTACCGCGGTGGCACAGGCCCTGGGCATCGCCAGGAAGACGCTGTACGACAAATTGCACCGGCATGCCTTGTCCATTGACAGCTACCGCTAGCCGGTGGCTGCCGCGCTGGCGGTTTACTCGTAGTGCCTGGGGTCGGGGTTGTCACTGGGCGCGGCGATCGCGCGCTTGAGGGCAGCCCCCATCGGAAGCTGCAGATTGATGCCTTTGGGGGGGATGGGCGACTGAAACCATTTGTGGTAAATGGTGTGAATTTCGCCGCTGCGGAAGATGCCCACCAGTACGTCGTCCACCAGCTGTTTGAACGTGGCATCCCCTTTGGCCAGCGCAATGCCGTAGGGCTCGATGGACAGGCTCTGCGCAGAAATGTGGTATTCCGCCGGATTCTTGGCAGCGGCCACGAGGCTGCGCAGCAAGACATCGTCCATCACGTACGCAACGGCGCGCTCGGATTGCACCATCTGGAACGACTCTGCATCGTCCAGTCCCGCCAGAATCTTCATGTCCAGTTTCTGGGCCAGGTTCACCTCATGCAGATAACGAATGCTGGTAGTCCCCACGGTGGAGGCCACCGGTTCACCCCGCAAGTCGCCCAGGGACTCGATAGGGGTGGACTTTTTGGCCAGCAGGCGGCTCTCCGCCACGAAGGTGGTCACGGAAAAAGCCTCGCTCTTCTGTCGCTCCACGGTATTGGTAGTCACCCCGCACTCCAGGTCCACGGTGCCATTGGCGACCAGGGGGATGCGTGTCGCCGACGTCACCGCCAGCAACTTGACCTGGAGATCGCGCAGCTTCAGTTTGGCTTTGACGGCATCCACAATCCGGTAGCACAAGTCCATCGAATACCCGATGGGGTTGAGCTTTTCGTCCAGATAAGAAAAAGGGACGGAGCCCACCCGGTAGCCCAGGGTGATCATGCCGGCCTGTTCGATCTTGGCCAGGGTCGGCGCGCCGTGCCCCCAGGCGCTGGCGGCCAGGATGAGCGCCACACAGGGCAAGGCCGCGATTCGGCGCAGATAAAGGGGCGTGGCTCTGCGTGTCATCCACTCATGCTAGCACGCAGCGCCGGTGGCATCGGCGTGCATGCAGGTGGGCCGCTCACCAGTTGTCGGAGCGCACCTGGGACTCCCAGCCCTTCTCCAAAGCGGCATACACGCCAATCACGCCATAGCGCTGCTCGCCCTTTTCATCCCATTTCATGGAACCGGTCACCGGCGCGTAGCCATCAATCTTGCGCAGGGCCTGGACAATGTCTGCTGGCTTTGCGGATTCCGTGCGCCGGATGGCAGCGGCCAAAACATACATGGCATCGTAGGTGTAGTGGCCCGCGTAGGCCGGTGAAATCTTGTACTTGGCCCGGTATTTGTCCAGAAATGCCGCCCCGGCAGCGAACTCCTTGGCCTCCAGAATGGGCGATGTGGCGTACAGCCCCTTGCCCAGGCCCACGCCCTTGAGCATGTCGGTGGTCTTGATGGTGTCCCCACCCAGCAGATAGACATTGGCGTAGTTGATCTTCGCCAGCGCCTCCAACAGGGCCACGGTCTGAAAATCGTTGAGGGTCGAAACAATCGCTTCCACCCCGCCGGACTTGATCTTGCCGGCCAGTTCGTCAAATTCCCGGGTCTTGTCGTCCAACGAAACCTGGACCGCCACCTCTTTCTTGGCCGCCGTCAACTCGCGAATCGCCCCCGCGGCCAGGTCTTTTCCATACGGGGTTCCGTCGTCAATCACGGCAAACTTGGAGGACCGGAACTTGGAAACAGAATAGCTCCCAATCGCCTTGGCCTGCAGCGTATCGTTGGCGACCAGCCGGAAGGTCGTGGGCAGGCCCAGGGTGGTGTATTTCGGGTTGGTGGAAATTGCCATTTGCGCGATGTTGTGTTCCGCGTAAATAGGTGCGGCCGCAATGCTGACGCCAGAATTCAAATGCCCAATCACCGCCACCACGCCTGCATCGACCAACTGGCGGGCCACTTCGCGCCCGGTATCCGCATTGGCCCGGTCATCGACGGCAATGACCTCAAACTTGACCGGCTTTCCCTTGACCCGAACGCCTTCCTTGTTGAGTTCCTCCACCGCCAGATTGACGCCGTTGAGCAGGTCCTGGCCCAGTGCCGCCAGGTTGCCAGTCAGCGGCTGGGCAACCCCGATGCGGATGGTCGAGGGCACGCTGTCGCACCCCTGCAGCAAGCTCCCGGTGGACGCTAACCCCAACGCCAGTAACGTGACAGCGGTGCGGCGGGAATGGTGTTGTGGCATGGTGATCGGTTCCGAAAAAGAAAACACTGTAGGGCCTTGTCATTCCCGCCACCCAGCGGGTTACACCCTAGTACGCACAAATTTGCGCACACATTAGAGGCACTTATGTC
>CAZDDK010000140.1:0-8604 GCA_964504185.1 uncultured Rhodoferax sp.
TGCCATCCACATCGGTGATGGTGATGCCTTCGCGCGCATGGGTGAACACGCGCGCGGCCAGTTGCACCGCGTCTTCGGCCTGTTTGCGCTCGGTGATGTCACGCGCAATCATGATGAAGTACGAGTCATGGGTCGCGGCCGAGCGCATGGGTGCCACCGACAATTCGAACCAGTGCGTGCCGCTGGGCAGCTCCAGGGCATAGGTCTTGCCGCTCGACGAGCCATTGGTACGCGCCTCGTCAATCGCATCCCAGCAAGTCCGCGCCGCATCGGGCTGCACCAACTCGTCAAAACGCTTGCCCAAAAACGCCTCAGGAGGCGCTGCCAGCAGATCGGTGCGATGGGAGTGGTAATCGAAAATGAGCCCGTCCCCATCCACCTTGAACAGCAGATCCGGCAGGGCATCCAGCGTGGCCTGCAATTGGTCGTTGGCCGCAGCGATGGCCATTTCGGCCCGCTTCGATTGGCTGATGTCCTGGATGGTGCCGCGCATGCACAGCACGCGCCCCTGCGCATCCCGCTCCAGCTGGCCCAGCCCGTGGACCCAGCGCAGCGCACCATCTGCCGGGCGGATGATGCGGTACTCCTGGTCAAAGGCTTGCCCTTTTTGCAAGACTTCAACCTGGAAATACTGCGCCATGTGGGCGCGATCGTCCGGGTGCACCAGCTCGACCCAGCCCGTGACGCTGCGAACGTAGTCCGCGTCAATGCCAAACAGCTGGTCGCACACCACGGAGCTGGTCCACAAACCAGTCTGAACGTCCAGCGCGTAGCTGCCCAGCCCGGCCAGCGTCTGGGCCTCCAGCAACTCGTGCTCGCTGTTGCGTAATTCGGCTTCCCGCTGCTGCAGTGTGGCCACCGTGCGCTGCAGTCCAGCGGACAGCCGTCGGATCAGGCCAAACAGCAATAAGGACGTGACTGCCACAAACAGCCAACCCTTGATTTTGCTGACCTGGGTGATGGTCGCGGCATCCCGGAACAGCCAGGCCACCACCGTGTCGGACAATCCAATCCATAGGGCTGAGACAATGGCATACACCGCCACAATGCGCAGCGCCGCTGCCGTGTCTGAGCGGGGCGGCGGCGGGTGGATTGGTGGTGGGGTGAAGGGCATTAAAGACAACGCGGGAAAAACGCAGACCTATCGTATCAAATGCGGTGCAATCAGGACGGTGCACTCAGTGCGGTGCAACCACGGTCATCCACCCGGATGCATCGGTGAACAGTATCCCGGTTTGCGGATCAACCGAAAAAACGCCACCCGACAGCTCGGTGCGCATCCGCGCTATCTTGCTGCCAAACGACACATCCACGCCCCCACCCACCGCACGCCCGACCTCCACACGGGCCTTCTGGGTGCGGGCCATTTGCTCCTCCAGGTCGCGGTACTCAGCCAGCGATTGGGTCCACACTTGCGCGGCCTGCCGTCATGAGGCCTTGACCCGCTCCAGCATGCCCTTGGGGTCACCCGCGGTGCTCAGGTGCTTGAGCAGCTTCTGCAGGTTTTCCTCGTTCGTCTTTTCCTTCTCGAGGCGCGCGGCCAGCTCCTGCATCTGGCGCTGCAGCTCGGCATTGGCGCCCATCTTGACCACGGTGATGCCGCTCTTGTCGGAACCCAGCAGCGGCACGCGCACCAGCATCATGGCGGTGGCAGAGCCACCCACCAGACTGCCCCGCTGGGGCAGCTTGTCCCCAATGATGATCTGGTTGAGACACTCCAGCTCGCAACCCAGCGCCATATCGTCCAGCGCAATCACGGTTCCAGCGAAGATGGCGCTGTTCTCGGCAAACCGGGCGGATACCGTGCCACGCGCCTGCACCCGTGCCTGGGCGATGATGCCGCCGCTGACCCGAATGTCGCCACCCGCCTCCAGCAAACCGCCATCGACCACGCCCTTGACCACAATGTCGCCACTGCCCTGCACGGTCATGCCGTGGCTCACCTCACCATCCACCTGCACCGTTCCATCGAAATGGATGTTGCCCGTGGTCATATTCACTTCTGCCACCCGCAACAGGGGCTCCACGTTGACGCCGCAATTGACCAGCACCGGCTGCCCCACCGAAGCGGCTTCGAGCAAATTGGGGTCATGGCTGGCGGTTTTGGCCCCGTTGATCTGGGCTGCAAACGGTGTATCGACTCCCGGGCGTGGCGGCAACTCACGGCCTTTGACCGTGTGACCGGCGACTCCGGGGGTGGGGGGAATGCGCCGCATCAGGGGTTCGCCGGGGTGCACCACCAGAATGCCGCTGTGTTCCCGGTAATCGATCAGGCCGTTGTCGTCCACCTTGGGTGCGCGGTTTGCCGTGAAGGTGAGTAGCGGGTCGAACCCGGTGTCGCGGCCGTTTTCGGGGGGGGGCACCGCTGGCAACCGGCAGGTTTTCGCCCTGCCCGACGCTGCAGGCATGCACCAGCGCAGCCTCGTCAATGCCGTAAACCACGCCAGCATCTTTCAGGGCTTGCTGAATGTCTTCCAGGGTGATGGGTTTGCCCCCCAGCGGTGGCACCAGGCTGACCTGCACGGCCATCTCGTCGGGTGCGATCTCCACCTGAACGCTGGCATCGCGCCGCTCGGCCACCTGCACCACAAACGGTGTCTGCGCAGTGTTGCACTCGGCCGCAGCCGATGCGATGGCGTCTTCGTGGTGCAGGCATTGACCAAAACCCGCCTCGTCCAGCAAGGCATGCAGCATGGCTGCGTCAACCGGCGCGCGCCCGGCAACCGGCAGGTGGCGTAAAAACACCTGACCTTCGGTTTCGGTAACGGTAATGCCTGGCAAGTCCATGGCGCGCTATCCACCTTTTCACATGCAGTGACGGTAAAACCCGGCTGCGCGGTTACCCGCTGCTAGAAGTTTAGGAGCATTATCGGCATGGTGCGTGGGAAATGGGCATTACGTGCTTTGGGGTGTGGCTGGTCAGCCGTCGCTGAGTGGCCTCAGATTGCTACTTTTTTAGTAGCATATACGGCATATTCCACGAGGGCTATAGGCCAATTTGGCACTAAACCGCTGGGCCCTGCCGGGTGTACGCGGCGGCAATGCCAGCCGCCAGACGCGCGTTGTTCAGCACCAACTGGATATTGGAGGCCAGGCTGTCGCCGCCGGTGATCTCGCACACCCGCGCCAGCAGGAAGGGCGTGGAGGCCTTGCCGCTGATGCCCTGCTCGGCAGCCTCCTGCAGGGCCTGCGCAACAGCAGCGTCAATGGCGGCCTGCGGCATGGCGTGTTCCTGCGGGATCGGGTTGGCCACCACCACACCGCCGTCCAGCCCCATCGCCCACTTGGCGTGCAAGGCGGCGGCAATGGCATCGGCGCTGTCGAGCTGGTAGTCCACCTTGAACGGGCTCTCGCGGGTGAAGAAGGCCGGCAACCAAGGGGTGCGGTAGCCAACCACCGGCACGCCGTGGGTTTCCAGGTATTCCAGCGTCAGACCCAGGTCCAGGATGGACTTGGCCCCGGCGCAGACCACCGCCACCGGGGTGCGGGCCAGCTCCTGCAAATCGGCCGAAATATCGAAGCTCTGCTGTGCGCCCCGGTGCACGCCGCCGATGCCGCCCGTGGCAAACACGCGGATGCCGGCCATGGCGGCTATCAGCATGGTCGCCGCCACCGTGGTCGCGCCCATGGCACCCACACTGACGATGAAGGGCAAATCGCGCCGGCTGACCTTGGCCACACCGTGGCCGGCCCTGCCCAGGGCCTCGATCTCGTCGGCACTCAGGCCCGCCTTGAGCCGCCCGCCCAAGATGGCGATGGTGGCCGGCACGGCCCCGTGCGCGCGCACCTCGGCCTCCACCTGCAAGGCGGTAGCCACGTTTTGCGGGTACGGCATGCCGTGGGAAATGATGGTGGACTCCAGCGCCACGACCGGGCGGCGCTCCGCCAGGGCCTGGGCCACTTCGGGATGGATGTCGAGGTAAGAATGGGGCATGGTGAAGATCACTCGGTAGGGGTGCGCAGCAGTTGCGCGACCGTTGCAATGGACAGACTGGGGTGGTTGGCCTGCTCGGACGCCACCGTCAGCGCCGCGCAGCCAAGCGCAAACGGAATCGACTCGGCCAGGGTCTGGTGCTGGACCACACCGTGCACCAGACCGGCCATCAGCGCGTCACCCGCGCCGGTCACGTTGACCACATCACCCGGCACCACGCCGTGCCAGCCGTGGCCGCCATCTCTTTCGCTCCAGTACAGACCGCGCGCGCCCAGGCTCAGCACCAGCTGCTGCACGCCCAGGGTGTGCACGCATTGCGCGGCCCGCTCAATATCGGCATCGGTCTGCACCGTGAAACCGCACAGGGCCTGGGCCTCCTGTCGGTTCACCTTGAGTGTGTGCACCTGGGCCAGCCAGGGGCGGATGCGCGGGCACTTGAAGGCCGACACCGCGTCCACCAGCACCGGTGTGGCACCCCGGTTGGCAAACAGCCAGGCCAGCGCGTTCTCGGTCACGTTGCAGTCCACCACCAGCGCGGCGGCGTGGCGCACGCGCTCCGCGTGAGCGGCCAATTGCACCGGGGTGATGCGCTCCAGGATGCGCATGTCGTTGACGGCCACCGCCAGATCTCCTGCCGGGCCGTGCAACGACACATAGCTGGAGGTGGCCTCGCCGGTGAACACCCAGCAAGCCTGCACATTCACACCGGCCTTCTGCGTGGACTCCAGCAGGCTGCGGCCCGCAGCATCGTCCCCCACAGCGCTGAGCAGGCGCGTGTCATGGCCCAGGCGCGCCAGGTTTTCCGCCACGTTGCGGGCCACGCCGCCGGGTGCGCTGCGGATGCGCCCGGGGTTGGAGTCGCCCATGGCGGGTGGCGCATCGGTGGTGGCGGTGATATCCATGTTGGCACCGCCCAGCACCAGCACAAAGCGCGGAGCGGCCAGCACATAGCCTTTTCCCAGGATGAGTCCTTTTTGAGACAGGTTCATGATGTGGCCTGCCACGGCAGCCCGGCTGATGCCCAGGCGGTCGGCCAGCGCCTGCTGGGCAATCAGCGGCGCATCGCGCAGGATGGAGAGAATTTGTTGTTCGCGTTCAGTCACAAACAAAAGTATAGTTTACAAACATATGTTTGTACATTTGAAACTAAATACTATACTTTTTATAGCAAACTATTCAATATATACGCGGGCTAATGCCAATATTCATACAAGCCTACGGGCCATACCCCCGCTGCGCGAGACAATGCACCCATGACTTCCTGCACATCCTGCGGTGCCTGTTGCGCCAGTTTCCGGGTGGACTTTTCCACCCATGAGCTCGATACCGAACACGGCAACGTGCCCTGCGGCCTGGCGGTGGAGGTGACCGACCATACCGCCCGCATGCGCGGCACCGACCACCTGCCCGCCCGCTGCGCGGCACTTACCGGCACCATCGGCCACAAGGTGGCCTGCGGTATCTACGAATGGCGTCCTTCACCCTGCAGGGAGTTTGAGGAAGGCAGCGACGCCTGCGCCCAGGCGCGCCGCAGGCATGGACTGGGCAACTAGCACCAGTCACACAGCGCCTTCCTACAATGCCTGCATGGCCATCCCCCAAAGCTTTTTGCAGGAACTGCTCGCCCGTGCGGACGTGGTGGAAATCGTGGGCCGCTACGTGCCGCTCAAGAAGGGCGGTGCCAACTTCATGGGCCTGTGCCCTTTTCACGGGGAAAAGTCGCCGTCCTTTTCAGTGAGCCCAGCCAAGCAGTTCTACCACTGCTTTGGCTGCGGCAAGAACGGCAACGCCATCAGCTTTCTGATGGAACACGCCGGCATGACCTTCATCGAGGCGGTCAAAGACCTGGCCCAGCAATACGGCATGCAAATCCCCGAGGATGAAGCCTCCCCCGAGGACCGGGCGCGTGCGCAAGAGCAAAAGCACAAACAGACCACACTGACCGACGTGCTGGAAAAGGCGGGTGATGCCTATCGCAAGCACCTCAAGGAGTCCCCCCGCGCCATTGCGTACTTCAAGGGCCGAGGCCTGTCGGGCCAGATCGCCAAACAGTTTGGCCTGGGCTATGCGCCCGAGGGCTGGCGCAGCCTGGCCAGCGTGTTCCCCCACTATGACGACCCGTTGCTGGTGGAATGCGGCCTTGTCATCACGAATTCAGAGGACGGCAACACCGAGGAAAAGCGCTACGACCGCTTTCGCGACCGGGTGATGTTTCCAATCCGCAACATCAAGGGCGAGTGCATCGGCTTTGGCGGGCGCGTGCTGGGCGACGACAAGCCCAAATACCTGAACTCCCCCGAGACGCCCGTTTTCAGCAAGGGGCGCGAACTCTATGGCCTGTTCGAGGCACGCAACGCGTTGCGCGAGCATGGCTATGTGCTGGTGACCGAGGGCTATATGGACGTGGTGGCGCTGGCGCAGCTGGGTTTCCCCAACGCCGTGGCCACGCTGGGCACGGCCTGCACGGCCGATCACGTGCACAAGCTATTCCGCTTCACCGACTCGGTGGTGTTCAGTTTCGATGGCGACTCGGCGGGTCGGCGCGCCGCGCGTAAGGCGCTGGACGCCGCCCTGCCCTACGCCACCGATGTGCGCAGCATCAAGTTCCTGTTTCTGCCCGACGAGCACGACCCCGACAGCTTTATCCGGGCCCACGGCAAGGAGGCGTTTGCCCAGTATGTGAGCGATGCCACTCCGCTCTCACGCTTCCTGCTTGAAGCGGCGCGCGACGGCTGCGACCTGGACAGCGCCGAGGGGCGTGCGCACCTGTCCAGCAACGCCAAGCCACTATGGGGCCTGCTGCCCGAAGGTGCCCTGAAGCTGCAATTGCTGGGCGAGATCGCCGCACAGGTGCAACTGGACAGCCAGAAATTGGGCACTCTGTGGGCCGGCACCGGCTCCCGCGCCCCCGCCCAGGGGCAGGGAAAGGCCCATGCGCCATCGGCTGGCCCGCATGGCGATTGGCGACCGGAGGAATTCAGCGACTACGGCTCCACCGCCAGCACCTGGAGCCATCCGCTGGACGGTGAAAGTCCGGACGTTTGGAAGCCCCAACGCCAATGGGAAGGCAAGGGGCAGTGGAAGGGAAAGGGCAAGTGGGAAGGCAAAGGCAAATGGGAGCGTGATCGTCCGTTTCGGCCGCCACTGCGCGGCCCGCTGGCCACACGCGCCGACCACGCCGCCCGCATCTTGCTGGGACACAGCGAGCTGTGGGAAGGGCTGTCCAACGAAGACCATGCGCTGCTGTGCGAGCTGCCGCCACCCCACGGTCCGCTGGTCGCTTGGCTGGAGGCACAGTTGCACGAACACGGTCCACTGGCCTGGGGCGCACTGCGCGACGAGCTGCGTGGCCACGACGCCGAAGACCTGGCCCTTCGCCTGATGGCCGACCCCACCGTCGGTGTGGGGGCAGCAGGAGAAGCCTGCGGCGACGCCGCACCCGAGCTGCGTGACCTGATCAACCGCATGCTGATAGACCGCATTAAAGAGCAGGAGACGCAGGCGATTGCGCAATCAACCAGCGATCCGGGTGCCCTGGCGCGCTACCGCGAGCTCCATACGCGGCGCCTGCAGCTCGAACTGGCGATCCGACCGGCCGCCTGACAACGGCAGGGTCACCGGGTCCCGCGCGGGCATTTCACGCAGCAGCCTGGAAACCCCTGTATTTCACACTATAATACTCGGTTGTTTCGGCAAGAGCGACAGCAGCACCTCCGGGCCAGGCAACCGTGAAACCAGCAGCGACAGCAGCACCTCCGGGCCAGGCCAAGCGTTGACAAGAGCACAACCGGCCACCTTACCGCAAGGACTGCACTCCAAATGTTCGCCCGCCCATCTTGCCCGCCAGTGCAATGGCATTGCCTCCATTGCCCGCCATGCCAACTGCGCCCGCGCTCTGCGGTGTAGGCGGCACCCGTTCTGTTCGCCCGCTTTTTTGATGATCCGAGGTTCTTGCATGCCCGCTCAAAAATCTGTCAAAGCTGTTCAGCCCCCGTCCAAGTCCGATAAGAAAGCCAAGCCCGTGCCCGCCTCCAAACCCCCTGCACCCAAGTCCAAGGCCCAACTCCTGAAGGAGTCTGCCGACGCTCTGCTCAACGCAGCCGCCAGCGCCAAGAAGAAGCCGGGCCGTCCGCCCAAGGCTGCCGCTGAAGAGTCCAGCGCACCGGCCAAGACCGGTGCCAAGCGGGGACGCAAGCCCAAGAACGCGACGGAATCCAGCGGCGACGACCTGGACATGGCCGACATTGAAGCCGATCTGGTGGGCGAACCCGAGGTGGCTGCCGCCACGGGCGAAAAGGTCAAGCCCCTGCGCATGAAAATCAGCAAGGCCAAAGAGCGGGCCCTGATGAAGGAATTCGGCCTGGACGAGACGGTGCTGTCCGAGGAAGACATCGCCAAGCGCCGCCAACGCCTCAAAGCCCTGATCACGCTGGGCAAAACCCGGGGCTACCTGACTCACGGAGAGATTTCCGACCACCTGCCCGACACACTGGTCGACGCCGAAACACTGGAAGTCGTGATTTCCATGTTGAACGACATGGGCGTGGCCGTATACGAACAAACACCGGACGCGGAAACCCTGTTGCTCAACAACAATGTGTCAACCGCAGCCACCGCCGAAGAAGCCGAAGAGGAGCGCGAGCACGACCACGGCGAGGCTCACGACGTAG
>CAZDDK010000141.1:0-718 GCA_964504185.1 uncultured Rhodoferax sp.
AAATCTTGGTGTCGCCCACCACTTCGGCGGCGCACAGGGTTGGCAAGACCTTTTCCTTGAGCAGCTCCACCGTCTTGGCGAAATCCCCCCGGTTGACGGTGAAACTGAAGTCGGTCTTGCCGTCCTTGCTCAGGTTCTGGATGATCACGTCCACTTCAATGTTGGCATCGGCAACAGCACCCAGGATATGGAATGCAATGCCGGGCTTGTCGGGCACGCCCATCACGGCAATCTTGGCCTCATCGCGGTTGAATGCAATGCCGGAAACAATGGCTTGTTCCATTTTCTCGTCTTCCTCAAAAGTAATCAGCGTGCCGGATTTGGCTTCTTCTTCGATGTCGATATCCCAGCTGGTGAAACTGGACAGCACCCGCAGCGGCACCTTGTATTTGCCGGCAAACTCGACCGAGCGGATTTGCAGCACCTTGGAACCCATGGAGGCCATTTCCAGCATTTCCTCGAAACTCACCGTCGTCAGGCGTCGGGCCTCAGGGACCACGCGCGGATCGGTGGTGTAGACACCGTCTACGTCGGTGTAGATCAGGCATTCGGCGGCTTTCATCGCTGCTGCCACCGCTACCGCCGAGGTATCCGAGCCACCGCGTCCCAGCGTAGTGATGTGGCCCTGCTCGTCCATGCCCTGGAAGCCGGTCACGATAACCACCTTGCCGTTGGACAGGTCGGCGCGCACGCGGGCGTCGTCGATGGATTCGATGCG
>CAZDDK010000141.1:728-5090 GCA_964504185.1 uncultured Rhodoferax sp.
TTTCTGGTCATCGATACTCTCGATGCGGGCCTTGGTGTAGGCGCTGTTGGTGCGAATGGGAACCTGCCAGCCGGCGTAGCTGACCGACTCCATGCCTTCGGCCTGCAAGGCAATGGCCAACAATGCGGAGGAGGCCTGCTCGCCCGTGGCGGCCAGCATATCGAGTTCGCGGGCGTAGGCCTCGTCGTGTTTCGAAGGGGCCAGCTCTTTGGCCAGACCGAGCAGGCGGTTGGTCTCGCCGCTCATGGCGGAGGGAACCACCACCATCTGGTGGCCGGCGCGTGCCCATTTGGCAACGCGCTTGGCAACGTTGCGGATGCGGTCCGTGGAGCCCATCGACGTGCCGCCGTATTTGTGAACGATCAGTGCCATGAAATCAATTTTTTTGAAGCAAAACCTAGGGATTGTACCAAGTCAGGGCGTCGCTGCTGCGCCGCACAAAACCCGCACCGACCTTAATGTGGATGTGGTGACCCCGCGTGGTGCAGGCATCAACCTGGTCCAACAATTCTGCAACTTGCGCCGCACGCGCAACCACCCCGTAGGCAGACTTGAGCCAGTAGCGCACGGCGTTCGCCTGGCGCGCACGGCTGAGCGCCTGCAAGGCCTTGATCCTTGGGGCGCCGTCTTCTGGACGGCACGCCCGGGCCAGATCTTGTTCGGCCACATCATCCAGGAGCTGTTGTGCCTGGGCCGCGTGCGCGGCGCTGCGGGAAAAGGTATCCAGAAAATGGGGAAATGCCGCGCGCAGTGCGGGCAACACATGCGCACGGATGCGGTTGCGCGTGAAGGCGGTGTCCTGGTTGGTAGGGTCCTCGACGTGGGCCACGCCCCGCAGGGCCAGCCAGCGGCGAATATCCGCCCCCGCCACCGCCAACAGGGGGCGGTGGTAGTCCAGCCCATCCCGCTGCCAGTGGGCCGGCATGGCGCTCAAGCCCGCCAGACCCGCGCCCCGGCTCAGGGCCAGTAGCAGCGTTTCGGCCTGGTCGTCGGCGTGTTGGGCAATTGCTATTGATTTTATAGCTATACCATCAGTATTTACGCGGGCTAGACCTTCAAAACCGCTATAACGCGCCCGGCGCGCCGCATCTTCTGGACTCTGGCCCGGTGTCTTGCCCGCATCCACACTGCCTACCCGCAGCGGCACATGGAGTTGCTGGCACAGGGCGCTGCAATGGGCTTGGAAGCTGTCCGCAGCGGCTTGCAGGCCATGGTTGATGTGCAGGGCCACCACCTGGCCCGGCCACTTGTCAACACAGGCCAGCAACAAGGCAACGGAATCGGCACCGCCACTGAGGGCCACGCCCAGGGGCAGCGCAGGGCTAAAACCCTGCATTGCCTGCTCCACTGTCTGGCTCACAGGGGCCTAGCGGCCGGCAGCCTTGGTGTCGGTGAAGCGCCCATAACTCTGCAGGCGTTCATAGCGGCGCTCCAACAATTCCTTCACTTTAAGGTCGCTGATTTGGCGGAATGCGTCCGCCAATGCGCGCTTGAGGAAGACGGTCGCCTGTTTCACGTCCCGGTGGGCACCGCCCACGGGTTCGTTGACGATTTTGTCGATGACGCCCACTGCCTTCAACCGGTGCGCGGTGATGCCCATGGCCTCGGCGGCGTCGCAGGCCTTGTCCGAGGTCTTCCACAGAATGGAGGCGCACCCCTCGGGGCTGATCACCGAGTAGATGGAGTACTGCAGCATGATGACCTGGTCCGCCACCGAAATGGCCAATGCACCGCCGGAGCCCCCCTCACCGATGATGGTGGTGATGATGGGCACTTCGAGCTGGGCCATCTCGAAGATGTTGCGGCCAATCGCCTCGGATTGGCCGCGCTCCTCGGCGTCAATGCCGGGATAGGCTCCAGGTGTATCCACAAAGGTAAACACCGGCAGTTTGAATTTTTCGGCCAGCTTCATCAGGCGCAGGGCCTTGCGATAGCCTTCGGGCTTGCTCATGCCAAAGTTGCGCAGGCTTCGCTCCTTGGTATCGCGTCCCTTTTGGTGCCCCAGCACCATGCACGGCGTGCCATTGAAACGCGCCAGCCCGCCTACGATGGACAGGTCATCGGCAAAGTGGCGGTCACCGTGCAGTTCCACAAAATGGGTGAAGATTTCGTTGATGTAGTCCAGGGTGTAGGGGCGCTCGGCATGGCGGGCAATTTTGGTGATCTGCCAAGGTGTCAGGTCACTGTAGATGTCCTTGGTGAGCTGCTGGCTTTTCTTGCTGAGTTGGTCGATCTCGGCGGAGATGTCCACTGCGGACTCGTTTTGCACGTAGCGCAGTTCCTCGATTTTGGTTTCCAGCTCCGCAATGGGCTGTTCGAAATCCAGGAATGTTTTCTTTGCCATGGTCAATCCTCATCGGTTGGCTGCGCAAAGTGGTCGGGCCCACAAGGTTTCACTTCTAGTTGGGGGGTCAGCGCTACGAATCGGTCCAGCAAGAACATCAGTATTCCACCGGTACCGGGTCCAACGAGCGCCAAATATACCAAGTTGCGACCGTGCAATACGGTGCCCAGGCGGCAGCCACTTCGCGGGCGTCGCTGCGGCTGACCATATCGCCCGAAAAATAGTTGGTGCTGATTCCATTGATCAGGCCCACGTCGTCCAGTGGCAACACGTTGGGCCGCATCAAGTGGAAGATCAGGAACATTTCGGCGGTCCAGCGGCCAATGCCGCGAATCGCCACCAGCTCCGCTACGATCTCGTCGTCGCTCATGGTGTCCCAGGATTTGACGTGCAAGGCACCATTGTCAAAGTGCAGCGCCAAGTCCACCAGGTATTCGACCTTGCGCGCGGACAGGCCTGCCGCACGCATATCGTCCACCTTGAGCTTGAGCACGTTGGCGGCGGTCATGCGCTTGGGCAACTGGGCAAAACGGTCCCACACGGTTTGCGCGGCCTTGACCGAAATCTGCTGCCCAATGATGCTGCGCGCCAGCGTGACAAAGGCGTCGCCCCGCGTCTCCAGGCGGGCATCGCCAAACTGGGGAATCAGCCGCTTCATCACGCGGTCCTTCTTGACCAAGTGCTTGCAGGCCTCTTCCCAGAAATACGGCGTGACGGGCTTGGCCGCCACGGTCTTGGCGGGTGCCATCATGCGGCAACTTCCCAGGTGGTTCCGCTGGCGGCGTCCTTGAGCACGATGCCCGCAGCCAGCAGTTCCTGGCGAATGCGGTCCGCCAGTGCGAAGTCGCGCGCAGCCTTGGCCGCTGCGCGCTGGGCAATACGCTCCAGAATCGCGGCCTCGTCCAACGTGGCACCGGCCTGCAAAAAGACCTTGGGATCGGCTTGCAGCAAACCCACGCAGGCACCCAGGGCTCGCAGCAAACCCGAAGCCTGGGCCGATCGGCTGCGGTTGACTTCACTGGCCAGATCAAACAACACGGCAATTGCCTCGGGGGTTCCAAAGTCCTCGTCCATCGCAGCCTTGAAGCGTGCGGCAAACGGGTCACTCCAATCCACCTGTGCGGGTACCTGCGCAGGCACCAGGTCCAACGCGGTGTACAAGCGCTTGAGCGCGGTGCGTGCGTCGTTGAGGTGGGCGTCGCTGTAGTTCAGCGCACTGCGATAGTGGGTGCGAATCAGAAAGAACCGCACCGTCTCCGCATCGTACTGGGCCAATACGTCGCGAATGGTGAAGAAGTTACCCAGGGACTTGGACATCTTCTCGTTGTCCACACGCACAAAGCCGTTGTGCACCCAAAAACGGGCCAGTGGCTTGCCATTGGCACCCTCGCTTTGAGCGATTTCGTTTTCGTGGTGCGGAAATTGCAAATCGGCACCACCACCATGGATATCAAAGGTCTCGCCCAGGGTCTTGCAACTCATGGCGGAACACTCAATGTGCCAACCCGGGCGGCCCTTGCCGAAGCCGTAGCCCAGCGCCTGGGCATCCCACTTGGCGTCTTCGGGTTCGCTCTCCTTGGCAGACTTCCACAGCACAAAATCCAGGGGATCGTCCTTGCCATCCTGCACGGCCACGCGCTCGCCGGCGCGCAGTTCGTCGAGTGATTTGCCCGACAGCTTGCCATAGCCCGGGAACTTGCGCACCGCGTAGTTCACATCGCCATTGCCCGCCTGGTAGGCCAGGCCTTTTTGCTCCAGTGTCTGGATGATGGCCAGCATCTCGGGCACGAACTCGGTGGCGCGCGGCTCCAGACTGGGAGGCTCGATGGCAAGTGCGCCGATGTCTTGGTGCATGGCGGCAATCATTTCGTCGGTAAGCGCCCGAATGGTGATGCCGCGCTCCACCGCCCGCTTGATGATCTTGTCGTCGATGTCGGTGATGTTGCGCACATAGGTTACCGTCAAGCCGCTGGCCTTGAACCAGCGCTGGATGATGTCAAACGCCATCATCATGCGCG
>CAZDDK010000141.1:5100-8585 GCA_964504185.1 uncultured Rhodoferax sp.
ATGTGGCACAGTTCGTAGATGGTCATGCCGCACACATACATGCGCACATGCCCAGGCTCGATGGGGGTAAAAGGCTCCAGCGCACGCGACAGCGTGTTGTATATGCGCAAACTCATGGGTGTTTCCGTGCCAGTTCCCCGGGATTCAGAATTCCCGGCAGAGGCTATTGTTCGTACAGATTTCGTAGGGGTCACTCGGGGCTTTCACCGAAGGGTTTGGCCACCCCTCAGCTACAATCCGACGCAGTATAAAGCCCCCGCTAGAGGGCCCATCCAAAGCCCAAAACTCCGAGAGTTCTATGACGCCTACCCGCCCACTCGTACTTGGATCCCTGCGAATGCTGACACTCGCTGCCGCCCTGGCGCTGGGCGTCGCGCACGCCGACGAGTACACAGATGTCTCGCAGTTGGTGCGTGCCGGCAAACTGGCCGACGCCTTGGGCAAGGCAGACCTCTACCTGGCGGGCAAACCACGCGATCCGCAGATGCGCTTTCTCAAGGGCGTCATCCAGCGCGATTCCGGCAAGACTGCGGACGCTATTGCCACTTTCACCCGTCTGACAGAAGACTTCCCGGAGTTGCCGGAACCCTACAACAACCTCGCCGTTCTCTACGCCGGTCAAAGCCAGTTTGACAAGGCCCGCACAGCGCTGGAAATGGCCATCCGCACCAATCCCAGCTATGCCACGGCGCACGAAAACCTGGGGGATGTGTACGCCAAACTGGCCAGCCAAGCCTACAACAAGGCCCTGCAACTCGACGCCTCCAACGCGGGGGTCCCCCCCAAACTGGCATTGATCCGCGAGCTCTTCAGCCCCACCGGTGCAAAGAACCAGAAACCGACCGCAGCACCGGCTCCTGCACCATCACCTGCGGCCGTCCCAGCTCCGGCCGTTGCAGCAGCCCCCACGCCGACTCCAGTTGCCAGCACGCCACCCCCCTCCGGCACAAGCGGCGTTGCGGTTTCGCTGCCCCCCGGTCCGGCCGGCAGTGCAAGCACCAGTCCCAGCACTAATGCCAGCCCGAAGGACGCCGAAGCAGCCGTGCAGGCCTGGGCACGGGCATGGGCAGCGAAGGACATGAAGGCCTATTTGGGTGCCTACGGCAAGGAATTCGACCCGCCGGGCTCCATGAGCCGCGCGGCCTGGGAGCAGGAACGCCACCTGCGCATCACCAGCAAATCCAAAATCTCCGTGAAACTGGAAAATCTCTCCGTTTCCGTCTCTGGCAACACAGCGGTGGCCAGATTCCGGCAAGACTACAAGGCCAACGGCTTGTCGGTCTCCAGCCGCAAGACCTTGGACCTGGTGCGAAAAGGCGACCGCTGGCAAATCATCAAAGAGTCCACTGGCACCTGATGATGCCCGGCTGACATGGTCAGATTGATTTTCCACGTCCTGCTATTGACCCTGGCCGTCTCAGTTTGCACAGGCGCATCTGCAAGTCCGCACAAGCGAACCACCAAACGCAAACCCGAGCCCATCCGCAAAGAGATCCCGCTGACCACGGATGGCGTCGCAGAGGCCCGGTTGATCGAAATCTACAAATTGATCGGACAGGCCCGCAATCGGGAGGCATTGGCCAAGGCAGACAGCCTGGTTGCCGACTACCCCCATTTCCAGCTGGCGCAGTTGGTGCACGGAGACCTGCTCGCCGGGCTGACCCGGCCTATCAAGACGTTTGGAGACGTCCCCGACACCCTGGCCCGCTCCGCCGGAACGGTGCTGGGCGAATTGCGGGAAGAGTCCCAGCGCCGGGTGCGCGCACTGCGTGAGCGCCCCGAGCCCGATACCATTCCCTCCCAATTCCTGGCACTGTCCCAGAAAAGCCGCCACGCCATCGCCGTGGATGCCTCCCGCTCCCGGCTGTACCTGTTTGAAAACACGCCCACGGGCCTGCGTTTGATGTCCGACTATTACATCTCAGTGGGCAAGGCGGGCATATCCAAGTCGGCTGAGGGCGACCAGCGTACGCCCCTGGGCGTCTACTACATCACCAGCAACCTGGACCCAAAATCCCTCAAGGACTTCTACGGTTCGGGTGCGCTGCCCATCAGCTACCCCAATGTGCTGGATGCCAAGCGCGGCAAAACCGGCAGCGGAATCTGGCTGCATGGCACGCCGCCCAACCAGTTTGCACGGCCACCCCAGGCCACCGATGGCTGCGTGGTGCTGGCCAACCCCGACCTGCAGCACATCATCCGCACGGTTGCCGTGCGCACCACGCCGGTGGTGATTGCCTCCCAGCTGCAATGGGTCGCACCCCAGAGCACGCGCACCGCGAGCAAACCGTTTGAAGACGCGCTGCATGGCTGGCGCAACGCCAAGACATCGGGCAACCTGCAACAGGTGCTGACCTACTACACACCCGACTTCAACAGCAACGGCAAGACCCTGTCCCAATGGACGCCCACGCTCAAGACCGAACTCAACCAGACCCAGGGCCGCACCATCCAGCTCAAGGACGTGTCCTACCTGCGCTGGACGGATGCGGCAGACACCATGGTCGTGACCTTTGGCGAAGTGGCCGATGGCACGCGCCTGGGTTGGACCAAACGGCAATACTGGATTCGCCAGGAAAACCAGTGGAAAATTTTCTTTGAAGGAGTGATTTAGGAATGAAGCAATGGAATATCTGGAGCCGCCGTGCCGCCATGGCCAGCGTGGCTATCGCCCTGCTGCCGGCATCCGCGCTGGCCGACGCAGCGCCTCAGGTCAAGTTTGAAACCAGCCTGGGCGACTTCGTGGTGGAGGTCTACCCCGACAAGGCACCCAAGACAGTGGACAATTTCCTGCAATACGTCAAGGCCAAGCAATACGACGGCACCATCTTCCACCGGGTCATCAACAACTTCATGGTGCAAGGCGGTGGCTACACCACGTCCATGAGTGAAAAGCCCACGCGCCCCCCGGTTCCGCTGGAAGCGCAGAATGGCCTGAAAAATGACCTGGGCACCATCGCCATGGCGCGCACCAACGACCCCAACTCGGCCACCGCCCAGTTCTTCGTCAACGTCAAGAACAATGACTTCCTCAACGCCAAGGGACCCGCAGACGGTTACACCGTGTTCGGCAAGGTCATCAGCGGCATGGAGACCATCAACAAGATCAAGGTCGCGCCCACCGGACCGCGCGACGTGCCCCAAACCCCCATCGTTATCAACTCCGCCACTGTGGCGAAATAAACCATGAGCAATCCCCAAGTCGAACTCCACATCACCAACTACGGTGTTATCACCCTCGAACTGGACCAGGACAAAGCGCCCCAGTCGGTGGCCAATTTCCTGTCCTATGTGAACAAGGGGCACTACAACAACACGATCTTCCACCGCGTGATCCCCGGCTTCATGATCCAGGGCGGCGGCATGGAACCTGGCATGAACCAGAAGTCGTGCGACGCCCCCATTCAAAATGAAGCCAACAATGGCCTCAAGAACGCCAACTACACCGTGGCCATGGCCCGCACGGGCGATCCCCACTCCGCCAC
>CAZDDK010000142.1:0-8523 GCA_964504185.1 uncultured Rhodoferax sp.
CCACGTTGGCTGCCTGCAGCCCGGCGCGCACACGCGCAATGGTGCCATGGTGGTCGGTGCCCTGGATGTTGACAACCTTGGTGTAGCCGCGCTCCCACTTGGCAATGTGGTAGGCCACGTCCGGCACGAAGTAGGTATAGCTGCCGTCTTGCTTGCGCATGACACGGTCCTTGTCGTCGCCGTAGTCGGTGCTCTTGAGCCACAGCGCGCCGTCTTGCTCGTAGGTCTTGCCATTGGCGACGAGCCTGGACACGGCCTGCTCCACACGGCCACTGGTGTACAGGCTGGACTCCAGGTAATACTCGTCAAACTTCAGGTTGAAGGCTTGCAAGTCCTTGTCCTGTTCGTTGCGCAGGTAGGCCACAGCGAACTGGCGGATGGATTCGTTGTCCTCCACATCGCCGCTGGCAGTGAAAGCACGGTCGTCGGCCTTGACGGTGCTCTTGGCGAGAAAGGCCTCGGCGATGTCGTGAATGTAGTCACCGTTGTAGAAGCCCTTGCTGGCAGGGTTCTCGGGATCGGTGGGCCAGCAATCATCGCCAGGCTTGAAGCCCTTGGCGCGCAGTTGCGTGCTCTTGGTCAGGGTTTCGATCTGCACGCCTGCATCGTTGTAATAGAACTCACGGTGCACCCGCCAGCCCTGGGATGCAAACAGGTTGCAGATGGCATCGCCCAGCGCGGCCTGGCGGCCATGGCCCACGTGCAAGGGGCCGGTGGGGTTGGCCGACACAAACTCGACCAACATGCCCTTGCCATTGCGGGGCTGGTCGCCAAAGCGTGGGCCCTGATGCAGCACCTCGCGCACCACCTGTTGTTTGGCGGCGGGTTTGAGGCGGATGTTGATGAAGCCGGGGCCTGCAATCTCAACGGCCTCCACCCAGGCGGCAAAGGCACTCTGCGCCAACATTTCCGTGCGCAGGCTCTCCGCCAGCTGGCGCGGGTTCTGTTTGAGCGGCTTGGCCAGTTGCATGGCGGCCGTGGTCGCCAGATCGCCGTGCGCAGCGACTTTGGGGCTTTCAAACGCGGCCTTGGCTCCGGTACCAGGTGCCAGGGATTCGAGGGCGGCGGCCAGCGCCTCCAGTAGTTCGGTTTTTACAGACAGCATGGCCCGATTTTACGGGGGGCGAGGCCACGCATTCGGCGCATTGTGATTTGAACCAATGTGTGCTTGAATTGGCTGGTGAATCTTTCTACAACGACGGCGCTGGCCGTCACTCACTCAATAGGACGCACAATGAAGAAGCTGTTTAGTCTGATGGCCCTGGGTTTGTCCCTGTCTTTTGGTGCCGCCCACGCGGCCGACGCCCCGACGGCACAGCAAACCAAGATGGGAACCTGCAACAAGGAAGCCGCAGGCAAGAAAGGGGATGAACGCAAGGCCTTCATGAAGGAGTGTCTAAGCGCCAAGGCCGATGCCAAGCAGGCCCAGCAGGGAAAAATGAAAACCTGCAATGCCGAAGCCAAGGGCAAGAAGGGTGATGAGCGCAAGGCATTCATGAGCGAGTGCCTGAAAAAGTAGTCGCCGCCACAATCCCGGCAAACACGGCAAATCCCACCCAATGGTTCAGCCGGAACGCCTGAAAGCAGCCTTCCCGCGTGCGGTGGCGGATCAGGGCGAGATGCCACACGACCTGGACCGCCGCCGCCGCAATTCCCAGCCCCCACCACGGTGAGGACATGGCCGTCGCCAACACTGCGCTCCATACGGCCAAAAACAGCACATAAAACACGGCAATGGCGGGAACGTCCCACCGGCCCAGTGTGATCGCCGAGGTTTTCATGCCGATACGCAGATCGTCGTCGCGGTCCACCATCGCGTACTGCGTGTCGTAGGCCAGCACCCAGCACAGATTGCCCAGCACCAGCCACCAGGCCTGCGCCGGGATGCTTGCGCGCACGGCGGTATAGGCCATGGGAATACCAAAACTGAAGGCCACACCCAATACCGCTTGCGGCATGGACACGAAACGCTTGGCGTAGGGGTAGAGCAGAGTCACACCCAGCGCGCCAAACGACCACCCCACCGTCCATGCATTGGTGGTCAGCACCAACAGAAATGCGACCAGCGCCAGTACGGCACCTACCACCAGCGCCTCACGCGGTGCCACGGCACCCCGGGTCACCGGACGCTGGGCGGTGCGCTTCACATGGCGATCAAAATCCCGGTCCGCCACGTCATTGACACAGCACCCTGCGCTGCGCATCAGAATGGTGCCCAACGAAAACACCAGCAGCAAATGCCATCCTGGGAATCCCCCCGCAGCCAGCCACAGCGCGCTCAGCGTAGGCCACAACAGCAGCAGCCAACCGGCTGGTCGGTCCCACCGAATCAGTTGCAAATAGAGGCTGAACCGGTCTTGCGCAATCGGTGCATTCACAGGCCCACCGCCCGAAGGTCAAGTTGGCCATGGCGCATCGGAGGACACCAGAAATACGCACCGGTGATCGGTCGCGACATCTGGAACAGCGCATCCACCACCCCATCGTCCAGCCCGGCCATGCGCCGCAACTGGGCCTCGAAGGCATCGAGGGTGCAGCCAAAGGCGACGAACATCAACCCGCTGTCCAATCCCTGCACCCACGGCATGGACCGTCGCAGCACAAAGGCCGGCGGTGTGAAACTCTCCTGGGCGGTGCGCTTGACGTGGGCCGAATCCGGCGCATCATCCAACTCGGCGTTGTCGCTGCGACGACGCCCAATCATGTTGTCCTGCTCCGCAGTGGCCATACGGCCAAAGGCATCCCAGTCGTGCAGCCATTGCTGAACCGCCACAAAGCTGCCGCCCACCAGCCCCTCACCGCCTTGCGCCGCCAGGGCAGCCGCAGGGGCCTCGGCGTCCACCGGATTCTCGGTTCCGTCTTCATAGCCCGTCAGATCACGCCCGTGTCCGTTGGGTCCCCGGCCATGGCGAAAACCGTCCACCACGGTCTCCAATCGCAGGACCGGTGCCAGCGTCTGAACCACCTGCTGGCTGGCCAGCACCAGGTCGCCCGTATCGTCTCCGCGCAGCCAGCACCACAGCGCCACGGGGGTCGATGGGAGCGCGACCGGTGCGCCCTCCAGGCGCGGGAAATCCCGCAACCCGTGAACGGTCGCCCCCAGGGCTGTCACGGCCTCCAACCCCAGGCCAACCACCAGGGAGTTGCCATCGGTCTGCGCAGCCAGCCGCCGCAGCGCTGCCGCCAGCGCGTCGGTGCTGCCCGCAAGCGCAAAACCAAGGTACCGACCGCAACGCGGTACGGGAGCCAAAATGCCGGGTTGGGCACATCGCATCATGTTTTCAATTCCTACTGTTCAAGAGAGACGAACCACACCCGGCAGTTCACAGGCATAGACGGCGTTGCGCAATGCCGCGATCGCCTCATAGCGGGTAAAGCTGCGCCGCCACACCAACACAATCCGCCGCGATGGGGGAGCCCCTTCGGGGCCGTCGTGCACGGGCAGGTATTTGACCAGGGTATCAGCTTGGCGGCGCGTTTTGGCAACCAAGGCACCACTGGGCACGCTCAGGCGCGGCACTAGGGTGATCCCCATGCCGGCGGCCACCATGTGCTTGATGGTCTCCAGCGACGAACCCTCGAAGCTCTTGCGGATGCCTTCCGCATCACTGGAAAAACGGGCGAACTCTGGGCACACTTCCAGCACATGGTCGCGAAAGCAATGGCCATTGCCAAGCAGCAGCATGGTTTCCTTCTTCAGCGCCTGCGTCGTCACACTGGTCTGTGAGGCCAGGGCGTGCTGCATGGGGAGCGCCGCCAAGAAGGGTTCGTCGTACAGCGGTGCAGAGGCCAGCCCCGCATCCGGAAACGGTTCGGCCAGAATGGCGCAGTCAATTTCACCGGAGCGCAACATCTCCAGCAGCTTGACCGTGAAGTTTTCCTGCAGTACCAGGGGCATCTGTGGCGTGCGCTGGATCACCTGGCGCACCAGGTCGGGCAGCAGGTAGGGGGCGATGGTGTAGATCACGCCCAGCCGCAGCGGGCCCGCCAGCGGGTCCTTGCCGCGTTTGGCAATGTCCTTGATGTTGGCCGCCTGCTCCAGCACGCTTTGTGCCTGGCGCACGATTTCCTCGCCCAGCGGCGTCACCGAGACTTCGTTGGCGCTGCGCTCGAACAGCTTGACCTCCAGTTCCTCCTCGAGTTTCTTGACGGCCACGGACAGGGTCGGCTGCGACACATAGCAGGCCTCCGCCGCCTTGCCAAAGTGCCGTTCACGAGCCACTGCCACAATGTATTTCAGTTCGGTCAATGTCATGGTCAACTCCAGGGGTGCCTGCCAGGACCTAGTGCCGTTGTCCGGCGGTTCCTGCCAGGCTTTGGATCAGCAGGTCGAGCCGCTCTTTCCAGGCCCTGCGAACTTCCGGCGCGGCACCGGTCAACACGCGAAAGCTCACCAGCCGTGGATCGTCTTCAGACCAGTAGTCATCGCGCACGGCGATTTCCATCTCGGCCCCGATCCCGGTCACTGTGGCACCCTTCAAACTGCCATGGAAAGTCCGGTTTGCAGCATGGAGGATAACGCGCCCGCTGGGGTCGAGGTCAATCAGCCAGACGATGCGGCCCCGCTCGTCAAAACTGAGTTCCGTCGAACTTCCCTTGAAACCCGCGGCCTGGCGCCATTTGTCCAACTGGATTTGCGCCAGCGCTTTGCGCTCGTCCTCGGTTTGGGGAATGGGGGCGTCGGGTGCCACAGCAGCAGCCAGTCCGGCGGCGACCGTGGCGGCCTCTTCCTCGCGCTGGCGTTGTGCTGCCAGATCGGCTGCCAGCCGGGCCTCGATTTTTTCAATCCAAGCACGCAGACCGTTGGCAAATTGCTGGAAATCCGCCGCAATCGGATCGGGCACGGGGTCCAGCCGCAGCTCCGAACGGTGGCTGGCCTTTTTCCCTTGTGCCTTGCGCCGGGGCTCGTCCGTGGTGGTAAACACGATGCGACTGAGTCCGGTCGGAATGGCCTCGCCCTCTTCACCGTCCTTGACCGAGATGCGGGCCACTTCAATGTCCAGCCCGGCAGCGGCCAGGGTCGCCGACACGGCTCCCGTTTCCACCTGTTCTTCACCCTCCGGCAGGTCCTGGCGGGTATACCTTGCCGCCTTGGCGTGAACCTGAATTTCCTTGGCTTTGTGGCGCACCTCCACGGCAAAGTGCTGCGCCACAAAGCGCAAACCGCCAGGAATATCGATCACCTTGGTGCGCAGCATATAGGCCTGGTACTCGAAGTACATATAGACCGCTGCTCCCAGTGCCGTGGCACCCGCCAGGCTCCACCACAGCAAGGGGAAAAATCCCGACGTATCCATTGCATTCAGGCTTTCAAAAATTCGGATTTTCCACCCAGCCACCGGGCCACATGGCGTGCAGCCAGGGCCGGGTGCTGGTCCAGCAGCATCGGGGCCTCGCGCCGGGCCCACTCCAGCAACGCCGCGTCACGGTTCAAGTCTGCAAAGCGCAGCATGGCATCGCCCGATTGTCGGGCACCCAGAAATTCGCCTGGCCCGCGGATATCGAGGTCGCGCCGGGCAATTTCAAAGCCATCGTTGGTTTCTGCCATGGCCTTCAGCCGCGCACGTGCTGTCTCGCCCAACCGGGGCGCATCTCCCGTGGAATACAGCAACACACAGGCTGAGGCCACCGCGCCCCGCCCCACCCGCCCGCGCAACTGATGCAGCTGGGACAGGCCAAATCGCTCGGCATGCTCAATCACCATCAAGGAGGCATTGGGCACATCCACGCCGACCTCGATCACGGTGGTACTGACCAGCACGGCCATATGGCCCGCCTTGAAGGCCGCCATCACCGCTTTTTTTTCATCGGCAGGCATGCGCGAATGCAGCAATCCAACCTGCACCACTGCGCCGTCCGCCAGCACGGTGCCCTGCAACACCGCACTCAGCAACGCATGGGTTTCGGTGGCATTGGTCAAGTCCATCGCTTCGCTCTCCTCGATCAGCGGACAGACCCAGTACACCTGGCGTCCCTGGGCGATTTGGACACGGATGCGCTCCACGACCTCATCACGGCGGGTGTCATGCACAAGCTTGGTGATGACCGGTGTACGCCCAGGTGGCAACTCATCGATCGTGGAGACATCCAGGTCCGCGTAATAGCTCATGGCCAACGTGCGGGGAATGGGGGTGGCCGTCATCATCAGCATGTGGGGCTCCATGCCGCCATGCTGCAGCTTGTTGCGCAAGGCCAGGCGCTGGGCCACGCCGAAGCGGTGCTGCTCGTCAATCACGGCCAAGGCCAGATTTTTGAAATGGACCTTCTCCTGGATGACGGCGTGGGTGCCCACTACCAATTGCGCTTCGCCACTTTCCACCATCGCCAGCGCGTCGCGGCGGTCCTTGGTCTTCTGGTGGCCGGTAAGCCAGACTGTGGTCACGCCCAGCGGTTCCAACCAGCCCAGCAGCTTGGCGAAGTGCTGCTCGGCCAGGATTTCGGTCGGAGCCATCAGCGCACACTGCCAGCCCGCATCGATGCAGATAGCGGCGGCCAAGGCAGCCACCACCGTCTTGCCCGAGCCCACATCCCCCTGCAGCAAGCGGTGCATGGGCACCGCACGGGCCAGGTCCCGCGCCACCTCCGCGCAGACGCGCTGCTGGGCCGCCGTGAGCGCAAACGGCAGCGTGGCCACCAGTTCGGTGTACAGGGGCAACAGCACCGGTTCCAGCGGTTCAGCCGAACTCTCAGCCGCCTCGGCGTCCACCATGGACAGCACCGGCGCGCGCAGCGCCGCTCGCTCGCGGCGGGACTGCAATTGGGACAATTGCTGGGCCAGCAGCTCTTCGGCCTTCAGCCGTTGCCACGCCGGGTGGCTGTGGTCCTGCAAGGTTTCCAACGACACATCAGGTGCCGGGTGATGCAAAAATGATAGCGCCTGACGCAGTGTCCACAGGGGCTGGTGGCCAATATTGGCATGAATTGCGGCCAGATCCCCGGGCGCAAAGGTATCCGACAATTCGGCCCGCCCCAGCCCGGCCAGCACCTCGCGGCGCAGCACCGGCTGGGACAGACCGGCCACAGTCGGGTAAATCGGCGTGAGCGCTGTGGGCAGATTGCCGCTGGCCGGACGAACGGCTGGATGCAACAAGGTCCAACCCAGAAAGCCGCCTTTGATTTCGCCCCGGGCCCGGATGCGATTGTCCACAGCCAGCGCTTTCTGCTGGGAGGGATAAAAGCTGAAAAAGCGCAAGGTGCAGGTGTCGCTGCCGTCATCCACCGTGACCACCAGTTGCCGGCGGGGACGGTAGGACACCTCGCAGGCGACGACCCGGCCTTCGATCTGGACGAAGTCGCCTTCGCGGGCGTCGCCCAAGCGGGTGATGCGGGTTTCGTCCTCGTAACGCAGGGGCAGATGCAGGGCCAGGTCGATATCGCGCGTGAGGCCCAGCTTCTCCAGCGCCTTGTGCGTGGCGCTTTTGGCCGTGGCTGCGGCTTTGGATGGAGGAGTCACGGCGGAGCTGGACGGCATGGGACAATTCTGCCCGTTCTTTTATTCACCTTGGTACGGGGTTTGTTCGCCCCTCAAGCACCCATGACACCATCCGCTACCGACCACCCCGTGGTCAACGCCATCTGCACCCACCACTGCCTAAGCGACTTTGATTTTGCGCTGCCCGACGCGCTGATCGCCCAGCACCCCGCCGCCGAGCGCAGCGGCTCGCGTCTGTTGGACGGCACCTGCCAACCTGCCTGTGACCGCGTCTTTCGCGATCTTCCCACCATGCTGCGGGCCGGTGACCTGATGGTGTTTAACGACACCAAGGTCGTCAACGCCCGGCTGTTTGGGGAAAAGAACACAGGAGGGAAGGTGGAGCTGCTGGTGGAGCGCGTGCTCACAGGCAACCAGGTAGCGGCACATATGCGCGTCAGCAAGAAGCCCGAGGTCGGTGCCACCCTGAAGCTGGTGTGCGCCCTCGGTAAGGAAGATGGACTGTCCGCCACGCTGCTGGGCCGCTGGCCCGATGCCGAGGGGCCACTGTTTCGCTTTGTCCTGTCCAACGACGCGGGGGACGATCCCTACACCCTGATGGAACGCCATGGCCATGTGCCACTGCCTCCCTACATCACGCACACTGACTCGATCGAGGACGCTGAACGCTACCAGACCGTGTTTGCCAAAAACCCCGGTGCCGTGGCCGCTCCCACCGCCGCCCTGCACTTTGACCAGGCGTTGCTGGCGCAACTGGACGCCTTGGGTGTGCAACAGGCCCACGTCACCCTGCACGTCGGGGCTGGCACATTCCAACCGGTCAAGACCGAAAACCTGGCCGAGCACCAGATGCACAGCGAGTGGTATGAGGTGCCAGCCGCCACGCAGCAGGCCGTGGCCGATTGCCGTGCGCGCGGCGGTCGCATTGTGGCCGTAGGCACCACCACCGTGCGCACCTTGGAAAGCTGGGCCCGCAGTGGCGTGGCGCGCGGCGAGACCCGCATCTTCATCACTCCCGGGTTTGAATTCAAGTTGGTTGACCTGCTGGTGACCAACTTTCACCTGCCCAAGTCCAGCCTGATGATGCTGGT
>CAZDDK010000143.1:0-6361 GCA_964504185.1 uncultured Rhodoferax sp.
GCGCGCCGATTGGCAATAAAGCGCAGATAGCCCTTGAACATTGACGCATTCATACCAAGCACACCGCGGGGCATCGTGTCCTCTGCATAGCGGTATTCCAAGTCCACGGCTCTTTCAAACAAGGCTTTGATCTCTGCCTTGAAATCGCCAGTCCACAGATGGGGGTTCTCGAGTGTCAATTGGTTGATCAAATCGATTCCGAAATTGCAATGCATGGACTCGTCGCGCAGGATGTACTGGTACTGCTCTGCGGCACCCGTCATCTTGTTCTGTCGCCCCAGCGCAAGGATTTGCGTGAACCCGACGTAAAAGAAAAGTCCCTCCATCAGACAGGCAAACACGATCAGGGACTTGAGCAGAGTCTGGTCGGCTTCAGGGGTGCCGGTTTGAAACTGGGGGTCCAGGATGGCTTCAATAAAGGGGATCAGAAACTGGTCCTTGTCGCGAATGGACGCAATCTCGTTGTACGCGTTGAAAATTTCGCTCTCGTCAAGGCCCAGTGACTCCACGATGTATTGGTACGCGTGGGTATGGATGGCTTCTTCAAAAGCCTGGCGCAGTAAAAACTGTCGGCACTCCGGTGCGGTGATGTGGCGGTAGGTTCCGAGAACGATGTTGTTGGCCGCCAGGGAGTCGGCAGTCACAAAGAAACCCAGGTTGCGCTTGATGATGCGGCGTTCGTCTTCGCTCAGGCCGTTTGGGTCTTTCCACAAGGCGATGTCGCGCGCCATGTTGACCTCTTGCGGCATCCAGTGGTTGGCGCAGCTGGACAGGTATTTTTCCCAAGCCCACTTGTACTTGAATGGCACGAGTTGGTTGACGTCAGTTTTGCCGTTGATGATGCGCTTGTCAGCGGCATGCATGCGCTGGGACGTGGCGGGGTTTTTGGGAGTGTCCGGTACCCGCTCGACAGTCAGTTCATCCGACGGCGTGAGCGCGATTTGTTGCAGCGATGTGGGCTTGACTTCTTCGTCCCAGGTCAACATAAATGGTTCCAGTCTTTGAATTATGGGAGCAGCGAATTGAAATGAAAAGTAAACATGCAATTCGCTACAAATTTGTGTTGTTCAACTGCATCGAAGATGCAGCGCGATGCCAGTGCAGTCACTGACAAGACTCACAGCTGGGGTCATCCACGCCGCAAAACTGGATGTCCGTCGCAGCAATGGAGGCGTGTGCGATTTGTGTGCGTGCGGCAGCTGTTGCGGTCGCGAGCGCGGCGCTGGTGAGCGGGTCTTCCTTGGTGTAGGGACTCGCACCAACCGCGTTCAAACTTCCCGCTGCAACGGTGGATTTCTCCGCGTGTGTCGCCGACAGGGTGCGCAGGTAGTAAGTGGTTTTCAGGCCACGCAACCACGCGAGCTTATAGGTCTCGTCGAGCTTCTTGCCGGATGCTCCGGCCATGTAGATATTGAGCGACTGCGCCTGATCGATCCACTTCTGACGCCGGGCCGCCGCTTCGACCAACCACCGCGTATCCACTTCGAAGGCTGTTGCGTACAGTTGCTTGACGTCATCAGGTATGCGACCGATGGGGGTAAGTGAACCGTCGTAGTGTTTTAGATACATCAACATCAAGTCATCCCACATGCCCAGTCGTTTGAGGTCCTTGACAAGAAAGCTGTTGATGACGGTGAACTCGCCGGACAGATTCGACTTCACGGAGAGGTTTCCGAAGCTGGGTTCAATCGATGCATCCACACCAACGATGTTGGAGATGGTGGCGGTGGGTGCTATGGCCACGCAGTTGGAGTTGCGCATGCCGTCGCGCGCAATCTTTTGTCGCAGCGCGTCCCAATCCAGTGTTGTGCTGCGGTCCACTTCAACAAAACCGCCACGGGCATGGTTCAGCAGGTCAAGCGTGTCCAGTGGCAGCACGCCCTGGTCCCACAGTGACCCTGTGAACGTGGAGTACTTGCCGCGTTCCCTGGCCAGCTCTGTGGACGCCCAATAGGCCCAATAGCAGAGGGCCTCCGTGGACTGGTCGGCGAAGCGCACCGCCGCGTCACTTGCGTAGGGTAGGCGCAGCGCATACAGACAGTCCTGAAACCCCATGACGCCCAGACCGACCGGGCGGTGGCGCAGGTTGGAGTCACGCGCTTTCCTGACAGCGTAGTAGTTGATGTCGATCACGTTGTCGAGCATGCGCATGGCCGTGCGCACCGTGCGCTGTAGCTTGTCGTGGTCTAGAACCCAGCTTGCTGCGCCGTCGGCGTCGCACTCCCCCTCCTTCAAGTGTTGGCGCAAGTTGACAGAGCCCAAGTTGCAGACAGCAGTTTCGGTGTCCGAAGTATTCAATGTGATCTCGGTGCACAGATTGCTGGAGTGCACTACGCCGACATGCTGTTGGGGCGAACGCACATTGCAGGCGTCCTTGAAAGTGATCCAGGGGTGGCCTGTTTCGAACAGCATGGTCAGCATCTTGCGCCACAGGTCAGTAGCCTGGACCGTTCTGCTAGGGCGAATCTCGCCGTTCGCGGCGCGGACTTCGTAGGCGACATAGGCGCGCTCGAAGTCCGTTCCGAACCGGTCGTGCAGGTCCGGTACGTTGGAGGGAGAAAACAGCGTCCAGGAGCCGCTCTCCATGACGCGGCGCATGAACAGGTCGGGAATCCAGTTTGCGGTATTCATGTCGTGGGTGCGGCGACGGTCGTCACCGGTGTTCTTGCGCAGCTCCAGAAACTCCTCAATGTCCAGGTGCCAGGTTTCCACGTAGGCGCAGACCGCCCCTTTGCGCTTGCCACCCTGGTTGACTGCGACGGCCGTATCGTTGACTACTTTGAGAAACGGCACCACGCCCTGGGACTCTCCGTTGGTGCCCTTGATGTGCGAGCCCAAGGCGCGCACGCGGGTCCAGTCGTTGCCCAGCCCACCGGCGAACTTGGACAGCAGGGCGTTCTCCTTGATGGATTCGTAGATGCCCTCCAGATCGTCCGGCACCGTGGTCAGATAGCAGCTGGAGAGTTGGGCGCGGCGCGTGCCGCTGTTAAACAGCGTGGGCGTGCTGGCCATGAAGTCAAAGCGGGAGAGTACGTCGTAGAACTCGATGGCCCGGGCCTCGCGGTCCATTTCGTTCAGGGCCAGTCCCATCGCGACCCGCATAAAGAAGGCCTGCGGCAACTCGATGCGCCGCTTATCGCAATGCAGGAAGTAGCGGTCGTACAGGGTTTGCAGGCCCAGGTAGTCAAATTGCAGATCCCGCTCAGCCTTCAAGGCAGCGCCCAGGCGCTTCAAATCGAACTGCAGCAGGCGCTCATCCAGCAGTTCGGCGTTTACGCCACGTTGTATGAAGCCGGGAAAATAATCGGCGTAAGCCGCTGCCATGCCGCTCGGGGCCACGTCGCGCTCCAGCACTTCGCGGGCGATCACGTGAAATAGCAGGCGAGCGGCGGCATAGGTGTAGTCCGGGTCTCTTTCGATCAAGGTGCGTGCTGCCAGGATGGTGGCCTTGAAAACCTCCTCCAGGGGCACACCGTCATACAGATTGCGCAGGGTCTCGGTCAGGATAGGGGCAGCGTTGACATCGGTGCCCAGGTTGGCGCACGCACCGTTGATCACCGCCTTGAGCTGGTCCAGGTCCAGTACTTTGCGCTCACCCCTGTCGATCGTATGTAGCCGTGACACAGGTGACGCCGTTGAGAGCGTCTGGTTGGCACGCTCCTGGGCGCGGCGTTCGCGGTACAGCACATAGGCCCGGGCAATCTCGTGGTGGCCGCCGCGCATGAGTCCAAGTTCCGCGTGGTCCTGCACGTCTTCAATGTGAAAAGTGCCCCCGGCGGGGCGGGAGCGCACCAGCGCACGAACCACTTGCTGTGTCAATGTGTTCACCCTATCCCGCACACTGGCGGAGGCTGCTCCCTGGGTGCCGTGGACGGCCAAGAAGGCTTTCATCAGAGCCACGGCGATCTTGTCGGGTTCAAAGGGGACCACGGCACCATTGCGGCGGATGATCTGGTAATGGGCCAGCGGGAAGGTTGCACCGGGGTCTGGCGATGCCGCTGTGGTGCCCGATGGTGCGTGCGGGATTGGGACGGACGGTGTGGTGGAAATGTGTTGCATGGGTTTGGCGAAAAGGGCTGGGGTTGAACGACCATGAAATATCCATGGGGCAGTGCTATGGCACTATAGGTGTGGTTTTGCGCCTATGCAATACGCTACCAGTAGCGTTCATGGTCATGCTATTGCTGCTGCACGTGCCGCAAGAAAATGTGCTTGGAAACCGCTGCGCGCCAAGGGGCACACGGTCAGTCTGTGCATGCATGCACAGAGAGACGGGCATGCGAAGGGGCTGCAGCGGCCCCCGTTTCAGTGGGGGGCTTTGGACAAGACCGTGTCGGGGAACCAATGGGCCGGCACACCCAGTCCGGCGCGCAACAGGTCCCAGTTAAAGCCCGGTCCGGGGTCTGCCTTCCGATTCGGGGCAACATGCTCGTGTCCCGCGATGTGTGCAATGGGATAGCGCGCCAAGAGGGCCTGCAGCAAGGTGACCAGGGTCTGGTACTGTGCCGGTTCAAAGACATCGCCCTCCAGGCCCTCCAGCTCAATTCCTATCGAGTCATCGTTGCAATTGCTGCGCCCGCGGTACGAGGACACACCGGCGTGCCAGGCGCGTGCATCGCAGTCCACGAACTGCCATAACGCACCATCGCGTTGGATAAAGAAGTGGGCCGAGACCTGCAGGCCTTCAATCTGCCTGAAATACGGATGGGCGGCCCAATCCAGCCGATTGGCAAACAAGTCGTGGACATGGGGTGTGCCATATTCCCCCGGCGGCAGACTGATTGAGTGCAGCACCACCAGGTCGATGGATGCAGCCGGTGGCCGCGCTCCAAAATTGGGAGACGGAGCCTGCTGGGCAAGTCGGTACCAGCCGTTCTGCCAGGGCGGGGCGTCTGCGGCGTGTTGGACGTCAGGCATCCGGCCCCTCATCGCGGGGAACGTCGATCTGCAGCCGCGCAATGCGGTACCGAATCTGGCGCAAACTCAAACCCAGGCGCGCCGCAGCCACCGTGCGGTTGAAGCCGGTCTCCTTGAGCGTTCTGATGAGGATTTCGCGTTCCTGTTGGTCCAGATGCCCTTGGAGGTCCGTGGGCAGCGCAATGTCCTGGGGTTGCGCCACGGCCGTGGCAGCCGAAGTGTCCAGCGGGGAGATGCCACTGGCAGGGGCTTGAATGTCGTCGAGGCGCAGGGCATCCCCGTCGCACAACGCGACGGCGCGGTGCAAGAGGTTTTCGAGTTCGCGCACATTCCCGTGCAAAGGCAGCAGTGCGAGTTGATCGAGCGTTCCCGGTGCCAACACCGGAGTGGGAACATGGGACTCTTCGGCAATTCGCGCCAGAAGTGTCGCGCACAGGAGCGGCAGGTCTTCATTGCGGTCACGCAGTGGAGGAATCACGATATCGATGACATTCAGGCGGTAAAAGAGATCCTGGCGGAACCGTCCTGCCTGGACTTCTTCGGGCAAGTTCTTGTGGGTGGCGCTGACGATGCGCACGTCCACCGCCTCCTCCTGTGTGGAACCAACCGGGCGCACACTGCGTTCCTGGATCGCACGCAGCAATTTGGACTGCATGGGCAGTGGCAGGTCACCAATCTCGTCCAGGAAGAGGGTGCCTCCCTTGGCAGCCTGAAAGAACCCCTCGCGGTCCTGAACCGATCCGGTATAGGCCCCTTTTTTTGCGCCGAAGAACTCGGCTTCCAGCAGGTTCTCCGGAATGGCACTGCAGTTGACGGCCACCCACGGACCCGTAGCCCGATGGCTGTTGGCGTGCAAGGAGTTGGCCACAAGTTCCTTGCCGGTGCCGGATTCGCCCTGTATCAGCACGGGGGCCATGCTGCGAGCCACCTTGATGACACGTTCCTTGACGGCGCGCATGCTGGCCGACTCGCCCGCCAGACGGGACAATGCAGCCTGCCCAG
Organism: uncultured Rhodoferax sp.; assembly: GCA_964504185.1. Lineage (GTDB taxonomy): Bacteria > Pseudomonadota > Gammaproteobacteria > Burkholderiales > Burkholderiaceae_C > Allorhodoferax. The sequence goes on from CAZDDK010000143.1 coordinate 5,920, forward strand.
CGGAACTGGATGCGCAAGAGTCAATCGGCCGTGTGTCGGTGGCACGCCGCGTCGGGCCCCCGTTGGGCCGGGTTCCATGCACCGCCGAGGCAATTGCGCTGCGGAACTGCTTCAAGTCGACCGGTTTGGTGAGGTAGTCGAATGCGCCAGCCTTGAGGGATTCCACCGCATTTTCTGCCGACCCATGGGCCGTGATGACGATGCAGCGCTCAGCGCGTTGCATGGAGCGCATGTGGTTCAGAATCTCGGTGCCGAGCCCGTCCGGCAGGCGCATGTCGGTGATGACGACATCAAAGCGCCGTGTTTGGATGGCCTGCATGGCCTCCTGCACGCTGCCGGCGGTATCCACCCGATAGCCCTCGCGCAGGAGCGTGAGTTCATACAGTGTGCGCAGGTCTGGTTCATCGTCGATCACCAGAATCTGGGCGTTGCTCAATACAGA
>CAZDDK010000143.1:6461-8478 GCA_964504185.1 uncultured Rhodoferax sp.
TCGTCTTCATGGGTGTGCCCGGTCCCTACGCTCAGGCGGACCAGGTCCAGCAGCGGTGCCCAGCCAGGCTCATCCTTGAGGTCGAAGACGGCGTCCTGCAAGGCCTGGCGCGAACCCAGCAACTGGCGCGCGGCCGGATTGGCGGCGCGAACGCAGCCGCGCTCTTCCACAATCAGGACGCCGTCCGGCAGGGCCTCAATCACCAACTCATTGACCTGGCGCTGGATGGTGGCGGCCATTTGGCTTTGTCGCGCCCGCTGGCCTTCGCTGGTCAGCCTTGTGGACAGGTGATTGGCCAGCCAGGCAATGGCAAAGTAGCCAATGCCTGCCAGGGCTGACTGCACGACGTAGGGGGTGCCCTCGCTGGAACGGGTGAAGTGGGACCACAGGGACCCGCCCAGCATCAGCACCGTGATGCCTGCAGCCGTGCCCAGCGCCAGGCGCAGGGACCCCAGTACCGATGCCACCAGCAGCGGCAGGGCAAACAGCGGGGTGTAGTTGATGGTGCTGCTGCCGTCCTGTGCCAACTGCAGTGCGGAGAATGTCAACAGATCAATGCCGACCAAGGCACCCCAGATGGTGTTGAACGATTGCCCCAATGGTCTGGGAGCAATGAACCATTTGCTCACGCAGGTGGCCCCCAGATAGGCTGCACTGATCACGACCAGCGCTTGGCTGTGGGATGTGTTGCTGGTGTACAGAACCGCTTCCAGCGTGGCCAGCGCGATGCCGAGAATCAGGCGGGCGGTCATGAACCCCTGCCACTGTCGATGGACCTCCCGCGAGGCCTCTGCGCCACCCGGCTCGGCGTGGGCTGCACGGGGGTCAAACCACGAGTGCACGGCGACTGGGCGCTCCATTTATGGCTCCATGGACTGGCGGTGGGCGGCGCAGCAGTAATGGCCCTCCGAGCCCACCATGGCGTCTTGCTCCGGAATATGCACACCACACTGGCGGCAGTGGACCATGGTGATGGCCTTCGGCTGGCCCGCGGGCGCACGCCGCCGTGGTGGCCTGGCCTCGCGCCACACACGCCACCGCCAGGCCAGGATCAGCACCACCACAAAGACCAGCAACAGCCTCACGGGGTACGCCCCAGGACGATCTCCAGCACAAACCGGGAACCCACGTACGCCAGCAGCAGCAGGGCCGAGCCGGTGTACAGCACGTTCACCGCCTTTCGTCCCCGCCAGCCAAAGGCCGAGCGGCCAATCAACAGCACACAAAAAACCAGCCATGCCAGCGTGGAAAGCACCGTTTTATGGTCCCAGCGCCAGGCGTGCCCGGGGCCATACAGCGCGTCCCCAAAGAAAAAACCCGCCAACAGGGTGGCGCTCAACAGCACAAAGCCCGCCGCCACAAACCGGTAGGTCAGGCGCTCCAGTGTCAGCAGGGGCAAGCCGCTGTGGGGGTCCTCGGCATGGCGGATGCGTGCTTCGGCCCGGGTCATGAACCAGGCGTGGACCACGGCAATACCGAACAGCCCGTAACAGGCCACGCCAAAGGCCAGGTGCAGGGCAAGCCAAGCGGATGCCGTGGCAGGCATGGGGCTGCCTGGAAAGACCAGCGCCGCCAACACCGCAGCGGTACCGAGCGCGCACAGGGTCCACCGTGTGGGCAGTTGGGGGAAAATCTGGCTCTCCACGGCGTAGACCGCTGCGATCAGCCAGGCGGCTACCGACATGGCGGGCGCGAAACCGAAGTGGGGCCGCTCCCCCAGCAGGGTAATGGCCAGCACCGACCCGTGCAGCAGCCAGGCCAGCGCCACCCAGATGCGCACCGCGCGCTCGCCGACCCGGCCTGTGCGCAGGGCGGGCCATGCATAGGCCGCAGCAGCCAATACCGACAGGATCAGGCTGGGAGGGGGTGCACTGGCTAAAATCATGGGTACAGTTTAGCGTTTTGCTTTCTGCACCGGTAACCATCCATGGCCTCAGCTCTCTCCGACAAACTCTCCCGCCTCGTCAAGGAAATGCGAGGCCAGGCCCGCATCACCGAAACCAATGTCACCGACATG
>CAZDDK010000144.1:0-8397 GCA_964504185.1 uncultured Rhodoferax sp.
GGCGAACAGGGGCGTGGCTTTGCCGTGGTGGCCAGCGAGGTGCGCTCCCTGGCCGGGCGCAGCGCCGAGGCGGCCAAGGAAATCAAGATGCTGATCAACACCAGCGTGGAGCGGGTGGAACAGGGCACTACGCTGGTGGACCAGGCGGGCGAGACCATGGGCAAGGTTGTTGCATCCATCAAGCGGGTGACCGACATCATGGTCGAGATCAGTGCCTCCAGCAACGAACAGGCTGCAGGCGTTGCCCAGGTTGGCGAGGCGGTCAGCCACATGGACAACGCCACGCAGCAAAACGCCGCACTGGTAGAGCAAATGGCGGCTGCGGCCAGCAGCCTCAAGCAGCAATCCCAAGAGCTGGTGCAGGTGGTGTCCACCTTCAAACTCACCTCAGAATCGGGCGACGCCCTCCCCCGGCCCCCAAAGCCCACCCCAAAGCCGTTGGCATCGGGGACCAAGAAACCGGCCCTGGCCGGTAAACGCCCTTCCCTGGCTGCACCCGCCAAGGCAACCGTTGCCGCGCCCGCACCCAAGGCCACCAGCGACGACGAATGGGAAACCTTTTAACCGCTGGCTAGCGGATGCGCGGCGGTGCCCGCAATTGCTCGGGCGTGGTGAAGTAGGCCGCCGTGGCACCGGGGCGCAAACGCGCCTGGGCCAACTCCTGCCGGGCCACAGTGCGCAGATGCACCTCGTCCGGCCCGTCCATGAGGTGCAAAGCCCTGCCCCAGGTCCAGAAGAAGGCCAACGGGGTGTCGGGCGACAGGCCCATGGCACCAAAAACCTGCATGGCCCGGTCCACCACGCGGGACTGCAGGCGCGCAGCCACCACCTTGATGGCGGCCACCTGGGCACGCAGCGCGGCGGGTTCTATCACGCCAGCCGGTTGGTCCAGCAACCAGGCCACCTGCAACACCAGCAGGCGGGCCTGGTCAATTTCCATGCGCGACTCGGCAATCCAGTCCTGCACGTTCGAAAAGTCCGACAAATAGTGGCCAAACGCCTGGCGCTCCAGCGCGCGTTCGGTGGCCAATTCAAGGGCCAGCTCACACTGGCCAATGGCACGCATGCAGTGGTGCACACGCCCTGGTCCCAGGCGCGCCTGCGCCATGGCAAACCCCTCGCCCCAGGCACCCAGCACATGGTCGGCACTGACGCGCGCGTCGCGCAGCACAATTTCGCAATGGCCTTCGGGCGACCGGTGGTGCACCACGGGGATGTTGCGCACGACCTGCACGCCCGGTGTATCCAGAGGAAGCAGCACCATGCTGTGCTGGTGGTGGGCGCGGGGGGCCACCGCGTCGTTCGCGTGCACCGCGTTGCGGCACAGGACAATCAGCAGCTTGCACTGCGGATGCGCCACTCCGGTAATGAACCACTTGCGGCCATTGAGTACCAATTGATCCCCCTCGCGGCGCACTGTGGTCTGCAGATTGGTGGGGTCGCTGGAGGCCACATCAGGCTCCGACATGGCAAACGCGGAGCGGATCTCGCCGTTCAACAGGGGCAGCAGCCACCGGGCACGCTGCTGCACATCGGCAAAGCGGTGCAGCAACTCCATGTTGCCAGTATCGGGCGCGCTGCAATTGAAAACTTCGGGTGCCCAGTGCAGGCGGCCCATGGCCTCGGCCAGCGGAGCGTAGTCCACATTCGAAAGACCGGTGCCGGGCTCGTCAACACGCAACGCAGGCAGGAACAGGTTCCACAGGCCTTCGTCGCGGGCCAGGGTCTTGAGGTCTTCCAGAAACGGCGGAGGGTAGACGCCCGCTTGCACCGATGCGTGCCAGGCCGCGTTGTACGGCAGCACATAGCGCTGCATGAAGGCCTGAAGGCGCTGGCGCAGGTCTTGCGCCCGGGGCGAGTGTGCAAAGTCCATAGAACCATTGTCCCCGGGACCGCACCAGCGTGTCACAACACAGGTGACAGCGCAGCAGGGTCAGCGCGGCACAAAAAAGGTCGATTTTTCGCGCGCCACGCGCTCGGTGCCACCCTGATGCGCGGTAATTTCAAACACGATGGGACTGGAGCGCCCCTGGTAGGCCCCTGCCTCGCCCGGAGGCAGGGTCAGGCGCACCGGCAGCGCGCCGATGCCTGCAGCATCCACGCGCAGCCGTGTGGGCGTGGCAATGGCCAGACCCGGCAAGCCTGACACACTGACCGTGTAATCCTGCGCATGCTCGGTGCCGTTCATGATCTGCAGGCGGTAGACATTTTCGATATAGCCCTGCTCCACGATCCGCGCCTGCGCACCGCGGTCTTTGAGGATGTCCGCCGAGAAGCCCTTGCGCATGGACAGGCTGCCCACGAACAGTGCCCCCGTGACCAGCAGCAGCGCGCCATAGATCAACACCCGGGGTCGCACCACGCGGCCCACCATTTGCTTTGTCGTGAGGTGCTGCTCGATGCCCGCGCCCGACGAATAGCGAATCAAGCCCTTGGCGTAGCCCATCTTGTCCATCACATCGTCACACACATCGATGCAGGCGGCGCAGGCAATGCACTCGTTTTGCAGCCCGTTGCGGATGTCGATGCCGGTGGGGCACACCTGCACGCACAGGGTGCAGTCAATGCAGTCCCCCAGGCCCAGCGCCTTGGGATCGGCAGTGCGGGGCCGCGACCCGCGCGATTCGCCGCGCTCGGCGTCATAGGCGATGACCAGCGAGTCCATGTCGATCAGCGCGCTCTGAAATCGCGCGTAGGGACACATGTATTTGCAGATCTGCTCGCGCATGTAGCCCGCATTGCCATAGGTGGCACCCGCATAGAACAGCACCCAGAACCACTCCCACGGCGAGAACGACCCGTGCACGAGCTCGGCGCTCAGTTCGCGGACGGGCGTGAAATAGCCCACAAAGGTGAATCCGGTCACCAGGGCGAAGCCCACCCAGGCGATTTGCTTGCCGCCGGTTCGTAGCAGCTTGTTGGCACTCCAGGGTGCCTCCTCCAGGCGGATGCGGGCCAGGCGGTCCCCCTCAAAACGCCGCTCAAACCACATGAATATTTCGGTGTACACCGTTTGTGGGCAGGCATAGCCGCACCACAGCCGCCCCGCCACCGCTGTAAAGAAAAACAGCGCCAGCGCCGAAATGACCAGCAAGGCCGCCAGATAGATCAGGTCCTGCGGGTGCAGCACCAGGTTGAAGATGAAAAAACGCCGCTCATTGAGGTCAAACAACACGGCCGCGCGACCATTCCACTGCAGCCAGGGCAAACCGTAGAACACGATCTGCGTCAACCAGACCATGACCCAGCGCCAGTTGGCAAACCAGCCCTTGACCGAACGCGGATGGATGCGGACCTGCTTTTCGTAGGCCGAGAAAAAACCGGGGTCGTCGTCTGGCGCAACCGGTTTGATGGGAATGACTTTGGACACGGGAGTCTTGGCAATAACAGACACGGGACGTGCATGTTATCGCCAACCCCAGATATCCGCCGGAACCGTCAAACATAACCCTTCGTACCATAATGCACCTTGAACGCAAGGAGCTTCAATGAACACGATCCGGCGCATTGTGATGAGAGTTTCTGCCGTGGTGACCACGGCAGTCCTGGCGCAAGTGCCAGCACAAGTGCCTCCGCCCGGCCCGTTGGCACAGCCCGGAAAGACGGTGGTGTTTGTTGCCGCCGATTTTCGCAATGGCGGGGTGATGGGGGTCTACCGTGGCCTGGAAGAGGCCGCGCGCACCCTGGGCTGGAAGCTGTCGCTCGAGGATGGCCGTGGGGAACCCGCAACCCAGGCCGAGCTGCTCGGTCGCGCCGCCGCCTCCAACGCACATGGCATCGTGTTCGGCGGTTTCGATCCCACCGACTTTGGCGCGCAGGTTGCCAGCGCCCGGCAACGCCGCATGGTGTTGGTGGGGTGGCATGCCGGCAAGGAACCCGGCCCCACCAAGGACTTGTTTGTCAACGTATCCACCCATGCCGTGGATGTGGCCCGCATGGCGGCTGAATATGTCATTCAGCACGCCCGGGCAGCCAAGCGGCCCCTGGGCGTGGTGCTGTTCAATGACAGCCAGTACGCGGTGGCCAACGCCAAGACCGAGGCCATGAAAAAGACCATCGAGTCGTGCCCAGGCTATACCGGATGCAGGGTGCTTGCCATTGAGAACGTCAAGATCTCCGAGGCCGCCCATACCATGCCCACGCTGGTTCCCAAGCTGTTGGCGGCCCACGGGGCTGCTTGGACGTACAGCCTGGCCATCAATGACGTGTACTTTGACGCCATTAATTACCCCCTGCTGCTGGGCCAGCGCACCGACATTCGCAACGTGTCGGCGGGCGATGGTTCGAGCAAGGCGCTGGGGCGCATTGGTGCGGGCGTGTCGCAGCAGGTGGCCACCGTGGCTGAACCGCTCAAACTGCATGGCTACCAATTGGCGGATGAACTCAACCGGGCATTCGCCGGTACTGCTCCCAGCGGCTTCCAGTCCCGGCCCATTCTGGTCACCACCGAGGTGCTGCGGGTCACGGGGACCCCCGGGCTGGATTCCACCCTGGGCTTTGAGGCTGCCTACGCGGCACATTGGAACCGGAAGGCACCATGAGCTTCCTGCGCCAGTCGGTCCTGGCACTGCGGGTTCTGGCCTGGGTTCTCGTGGCCAGTCTGGCAGTGTTCGCCCTGGCCAGCGCGCTGGGATTGGCTTATGAGCGTAAAAGAGCCCTGCAGGCGGCCCATACGGACGCCCAGGACATGGCACAGCGCAGCGTGGGAGCGGTTTCCAACGCTTTGTGGCAATACGATGTGCAAGCGCTCAACGTGCTCTTGGCCGGCCTGGTGACGTCACCCGTGGTGGTGCGGGCCGAGGTGCTGGCGCTGGACACGCCCATCAGCGATGTGCGCCAGACCGGTTTTAATGGCCCTGTCGATCGGGTCTGGAGCATCCCTATCCAGGCCCCGGGCGCGGCCAGCCCCATCGGCAGCCTGCGCATTTCGGAGTCATATGCGCAGACCCAGGCCAAGTTGCTGGACTCCCTGAAAACCCTGGCCGCGACCGACCTGCTCAAGATCGTCGGCCTGGCCTTGGTGCTCTTCGTCATTGTGTACCGCAAAGTCGCACGCCATCTGCAGCGGCTAGCCAAGGAAGTCAGCACATTGGGGCACACCTCCGATGCACCCGCCCTCAGCCTTGCGCGCCTGCGCCGGGGCAAGCGCCGCGACGAAATCGACATTCTGGTGGATGCAATCAACGGTTTCGTCACCGAGCGCAAAGTGGCCGAAGAAGCCCAGCGCATTGCCGCCTGCGCTTTCGAATCCCAGCAGGGCATCACCATTACCGATGCACAACGCGTCATCCTGAGGGTCAACCAGGCCTTTACCCAGATTACCGGCTACAGCGCCGAGGAGGCCATTGGCCAGACCCCGCGCTTGCTGTCCTCGGGTCGGCAGGGCAAGGACTTTTATGCCGCCATGACCCATGCCCTGGATAACGAGGGGGCCTGGTCCGGCGAGATCTGGAACCGGCGCAAGAACGGCGACATCTACCCCGAATGGCTGACCATCAGCGCCGTAAAAAACCACGCCGGAGCCACCACCCACTACGTGGGCATCTTCACCGACCTCAGCGAACACCTGAACGCACAGGCACAGATTGCAACCCTCGCCTTTTACGACCCGCTCACCCAACTGCCCAACCGGCGCATGCTGCTCGACCGGCTGGAGCAAACCCTGCACGCCAGTACCCGCCACAACCGCCACTACGCCCTGCTGTTTGTGGACCTGGACAACTTCAAGACCCTCAACGACACCCTGGGCCACCACCAGGGCGACCTGCTGCTCGCCCAGGTCGCCCAGCGCCTGAAAACCTGCCTGCGTGACGGTGACATGGTAGCCCGCCTGGGCAGCGACGAATTTGTGGTGCTGCTGGAAGACCTGGGCGAGGACTCCATCGAAGCCGCCGCCCAGGCCGAGGCGGTGGGCAACACCATCCTCAAGGGGTTCGAGCCCGCATTCATGCTCGACCAGGGTGATTACCATGCCACCCCCAGCATCGGCATCACGCTGTTCGGTGGAAGCGCCTTGCAGGGCAGCGAGCAGCCCCTGCAACATGCCGAGCTGGCCATGTTCCAGGCCAAGGCGGCCGGACGCAACACACTGCGTTTTTTTGATACCCGCATGCAGGCCGAAGTCCACGCCCGCGCCGCACTGGAGGCCGACTTGCGCGAAGCGCTGCAGCGCCAGCAGCTGGTATTGCACTACCAGCCCCAGGTGGTCGGTTCGAACCGCATCACCGGCGTGGAAGCGCTGCTGCGCTGGCAGCACCCGGTGCGCGGCATGGTGTCCCCGGCCGAGTTCATTCCCCTGGCAGAAGAAACCGGTCTGATCCTGCCCATGGGCCAGTGGGTGCTGGAGCAAGCCTGCACCCAGCTGGCCGCCTGGGCAGATCACCCTGGTCTGGCGCAGCTGACCATCGCCGTCAACGTCAGTGCGCGCCAGGTGCAACAGGCCGACTTCGTGCAGCGCGTGCAGGACACCCTCACGCGCACCCGTGCCCAACCGCAGCGCCTGAAACTGGAGCTGACCGAGAGCATGCTGGTGGACGACGTGCAGGCCATCATCGCCCGCATGGCCGCGCTCAAGGCCCTGGGCGTGGGCTTTGCGCTGGATGACTTCGGCACCGGCTACTCGTCCCTGGCCTACCTCAAGCGCCTGCCGCTGGACCAGCTCAAGATCGACCAGGGATTTGTGCGCAACATCGTCACCGATCCCAACGACGCCGCCATCGCCAAGATGGTGATCGTGCTGGCCGAAAGCCTGGGCCTGTCCGTGATCGCCGAAGGCGTGGAGCTGCAAGCCCAGGCCGACTTCCTGGCCCACCTGGGCTGCCACGCCTACCAAGGCTATTTGTTCAGCCGACCGCTCCCGGTACCGGACCTGGAGGCGCTGGTGCAGCAAAGGGCTTGAATTAGCTATTATTTTTATAGCTAAATGTTCTTATTTCACGCGGGCTAGTGGCATATTTTCCCCATTGAATCCATCCAATGAACGGCTGCGCCCCCCCTCCACCGAGGGATGGCACGCACACGCCTCGCCATGCGCAGCAGCCACCAGCTCGGCCAAGATGCCGCAGCCCGCGCCTGCCGGGGTGTCGTTGCACTGGCGGCGCAGCTGCAACAGCTGCTTTTCCAGCGCCCGCATGCTGTCCAGGCGCGCACGCACCCGGGCCAGTTGGGCGTCCACCAGTTGGTTCACGTCCCCACAGTGCGCTTGCGGCGTCTGGGCAAAGTCCAGCAAGCGGGCAATGTCGGCCAGCGGCATATCCAGCGCCCGGCAGTGGCGCAAAAAGGCCAGCCGCTCCAGGTGCGCAGGCCCATAGTCGCGGTAGCCGTTGTCGCGCCGTGGCGGCGCGCTCAGCAGCCCTTGTTTTTCGTAGTAGCGGATGGTTTCCACCTCGACGCCGGTGGCGCGGGCAAGGTCTCGGATTTGCATGGCGTCCAAAAAAAAGTTGCAGCCGCCCGCACTGGGCTTGACACTGGAGTGGCTTCAGGGTTTCCAATGCCGACGATACACCCTGTTTTGGAAAGGCTCCCCATGTCAGCCCATTGTTGCGAACACGACACCCCCGCCCCGGCCCAGATCGCCAACCTGCCGCGCTACCGCCGCGTGCTGTGGGCGGCTCTGCTCATCAACGCCGCCATGTTTGCGGTGGAAATTGTGGCCGGTGTGGCAGCGGGCTCGCTGTCGCTGCTGGCCGACGCGATCGACTTCGCCGGTGACGCGCTGAACTACGGCGTGTCGCTGGCGGTGCTGACGTCCGCCCTGGTGTGGCGCGCGCGCATGGCCCTGCTCAAGGCGGCGAGCATGGTGGGTTTTGGCCTGTTTGTGCTGCTGCGCGCGCTGTGGTCGGTGTGGGGCGGCGCGGTGCCCGACCCCGCCACCATGGGCGCGGTGGCCACGCTGGCACTGGCCAGCAACGTGGCCGTGGCCTGGATGCTGTATGCCTTTCGCGAGGGCGACGCCAATATGCGCAGCGTGTGGCTGTGTTCACGCAACGACGCCATTGGCAACCTGGCCGTCATGGCGGCCGCCCTGGGTGTGTTCGGCACCGGCACCGCCTGGCCCGACCTGGGCGTGGCGGCGCTGATGGCGGCATTGGCGCTGCACGGGGGCTGGCAGGTGGGGCGGCAGGCGCTGCAGGAGCTCAACGCTTCGCATCACTGACCTGGCCGCCCAACGCCGGATGCTGCCGCAACTGCTCTACCGCCCAGTCAATGAAAGCGCGCACCCGCTGTGGCGGATTGCGCCCTTCGCGGTGCACTACATGGATGGGCAGCGGTGCGGGGTCGGCGCGGGGGTATCGGACTACAACTTGACCCAATGCTCAGCGCGTGCGCCCTGCACCGCACTCAAAGGAATGCGCTGGTCAAAGCTGACCAGCCTGCCACCATTTTTCACCGCCAACG
>CAZDDK010000145.1:0-8283 GCA_964504185.1 uncultured Rhodoferax sp.
GGTCGGCGGCACCGGGGCGTCGTTGCCGCCGCACCCAACGATCACGACCGCCGCCGCCACCACGGTGACCAATGGCATGCCGATGATTGTGGAATTCGGCATCGCGCTGGACGTGCTGGTGGGCGTCTTGATATTGGGTGTGTTCATGTTCCAGATCCGCGAAAAGTTCGACAGCCTGGATATCCACAACCTCGAAACGCTGAAGGACGACTCGGCATGAAGGTTATCCAGTGAGCGCGTTGGTTTTTGTTCTGGGCATCCCGCTGCTGGGCGCTCTGGCGCCGGCGTTCTACGGCCACCGCCTGTGGGCGCGCGATGTGAATGTGGCCTTCAGCCTGGGGACTTTCCTGGCCGCGTGTTTCCTGACCAACCACATCATCGACCACGGGCCGGAGTTGTTGTGGGACCGGCAGTTCTACATCGACCCGCTGAACGTGTTCCTGGTCACGCTCACCGCCTTTGTCAGCCTGACCACGGCGATCTTCTCACGGCCCTACATGCGCGTGGAGCAGGACCACGGCAAGATGACACCGCCACGCATGCGGCTCTACCACAGCATGTACCAACTGTTCAGCTTCACCATGCTGCTGGGCTTCACCACCAACAACCTGGGCATCATCTGGGTCGCCATGGAGGCTGCTACGCTGACCACCGTACTGCTGGTCAGCGTGTACCGCACCTCGGCCAGCCTGGAGGCGGCGTGGAAGTATTTCATCCTGTGTGGCGTGGGCATTGCGCAGGCGCTGTTCGGCACCATCCTGCTGTACATGGCGGCCGACAAGGTGCTGGGCGCGGAGCACGCCACGCTGCTGTGGACCAGCCTGAACGACGTCAAAGGCCAGTTGGACCCGACCATCATCACGCTGGCCTTCGTCTTCCTGTTGATCGGCTACGGCACCAAGGTCGGCCTGGTGCCGCTGCACAGCTGGCTGCCCGATGCACACGCCGAAGGCCCCACGCCAGTGTCGGCCGTGCTCTCGGGCCTACTGCTCAACGTGGCCGTGTATGCAGTGCTGCGCTGTAAGGTGCTGACCGACGGCGCCTTGGGCACGCAGATGGCGGGCGAGTTGATGATGGGCTTTGGCCTGCTGTCGGTCACGGTGGCGGCGTTCTTTTTGTCGCGGCAAAAGGATGTGAAGCGCATGTTCTCGTACTCGTCCATCGAGCACATGGGCCTGATCACCTTTGCCTTTGGCATGGGCTCGCCGCTGGCCAACTTTGCCGGCCTGCTGCACATGACGGTGCACTCGCTGGTCAAGTCGGCGATCTTCTTCACCGTGGGCCATGCCACGCAAAAGGCCGGCACACAAGTCATGAGCGAAATTCGCGGCCTGATCAAGGTCAACCCCACCGTCGGCTGGGGGTTGATGCTGGGTGTGATGGCCATTTTGGGCATGCCGCCGTTTGGCGTGTTTGCCAGTGAATTTCTGATTCTGACCACGGCCATGCGCGAGCAGCCCTGGGCCGCACCCTTTCTGTTCCTGGCGCTGGGCGTGGCCTTTGCGTCGATTCTGGCGCGCGTGTTGCCCATGGTGTTTGGCGACACCACGCTCAAACCGCTGGCGCACCCACCGGCCCTGCTGCCGGTGTTTTTGCACCTGCTGCTGGCCCTGGTACTGGGTCTGTACATCCCGCCGTACCTGAATGGCTGGTACGTGCAGGCCGCTGCGATGTTGGGTGGGTGACGCGATGAAGATACCCGGTCTGGATGTGGAGTTCAACATGCTGGCGGCGCCGGTGCCGATCTGGCATGCGCGGGTCACTGCGCAGGAGTGGTTGGCCGCTGCCGGAGTGGTGCGCGAGCGCGGTGGCCGTTTGCTGGCCTTGTGGGCGGGCAGCCCCGTGGACGGTTGTGCTATTGAATTTGTAGCTACAAATGTAGAAACGACGAGGGCTAGAGCCGTATTTGTCTCATATGTTTTGCTGGAAGGCGTGTTCTGGCTGGCACTGCCGCTGGATACCACAGATGGCCCAGCGCAGTACCCGGACTTGTCCGCGGTCTTTCCCGTTGCGGGGCGCATGCAGCGCGCGGCGGCGGACCTGTGCGGCATCCACGCACATGGCGCAATTGACCAGCGGCCGTGGCTGAACCACGGCGCCTGGGCCATGGACCACCATCCCTTGTTGCAAGACGCAGAGGCCCTGCCGCAGCCCACGCCGGGCGCACTGGTGGACTACCCGTTTGTGCGGGTGGAGGGTGACGGCGTGCACGAGATTGCCGTCGGCCCGGTACACGCCGGCGTCATCGAGCCGGGGCACTTTCGCTTCTCGGTGGTCGGTGAAAAAATCCTGCGCCTGGAGCAGCGCCTGGGCTACACGCACAAGGGTATCGAGCAGCGCATGACGCAGATGTCGGCGCTGGAGGCCCACCGTCTGGCGGGACGCGTGTCGGGTGACTCGACCGTGGCCTACGCGTGGGCCTATTGCATGGCGCTGGAATCGGCCACGCAGACCACCGTCCCGCCGCGCGCGGCCTGGCTGCGTGCGTTGCTGCTGGAGCGCGAGCGTGTGGCCAACCACCTGGGCGACCTGGGCGCGTTGGGCAATGACGCTGCGTTCGCCTTTGCGCTGTCGCAGTTCTCGCGCCTGCGCGAAGACTGGCTGCGCAACGCCCGGGCCGCCTTCGGCCATCGGCTGATGATGGACTGCATCACGCCCGGAGGCGTTGGCGTGGACCTGGTTCCCGCGCAGATTGCCCCCATGCTGCGGCTTTGTGATGTGCTGGAGTCCGAGGTCCGGCGTCTGTTCGATATTTTTGAGGCCCATGCCGGCTTGCAGGATCGCCTTTTAACCACTGGCCGCGTCACCCCGGCGCTGGCCTCGCAGCTCGGCCTGACCGGCCTGGCCGGACGCGCCAGCAGTCAGGCTTGGGACCTGCGTTGCGACCACCCCTTTTCGCCCTACACCGATTTGCAGGTGACCATGGCCACCCACAAGAACGGCGACGTAGCGGCGCGGGTGGCCGTGCGTTTTGAGGAAGTGTTTGAATCGCTGCGCATGATCCGGCACATGGTGACCCATTTACCGGTCGGCCCTTTGTGCAGCGAAGTGGTGCTGGGCGACCAGGCCAGTCTGGGCGCCGGCTGGGTCGAGGGTTGGCGCGGTGAGTTGTTCGTGGCGCTGGAACTCTCTGGTGCCGCCCAGGGCCACCGCATCCTGCGCTGCCATTTGCACGACCCGTCCTGGCAAAACTGGCCCGTGCTGGAGCACGCGGTCATGGGCAATATCGTGGCCGACTTTCCTCTGATCAACAAGTCGTTCAACCTCAGCTACTCGGGGGCGGATCTATGATTTGGAAGACGGTCTGGCAAATCGGCAAGACGGGAATCCGCAGCGAACCCGCGCCGGATATCGGCCCGGCGGTGCAGGCGGAGGAATCGCGCATCCAGAAGGAACTGCTGGACATCCTGGGCCAGGCCCTGAGCATCCGCCAGGTGGACGCTGGCTCGTGCAACGGCTGCGAGCTGGAGATCAACGCCCTGGGCAACCCCTACTACAACATCGAGGGCCTGGGCATCCGCTTCGTGGCCAGCCCGCGCCACGCGGACCTGTTGCTGGTCACCGGCCCGGTGTCGCGCAACATGGAGGTGGCGCTGAAGCGCACGTACGACGCCACGCCCGAGCCCAAGCTGGTCGTGGCCGTGGGCGATTGCGCGTGTGACGGTGGCATCTTTGGCGCGAGCTACGCCAGTTGCGGCCGCGTGTCCAACGTGATCCCGGTGGATGTGGTGGTGGCGGGATGTCCGCCCGAACCGGTGGACATATTGCGTGGCATTCTGACCGCGGTGCGGCGGCGAATACAGTCTGGTATGGCATCGGCCTGAGTACGGTCAGCCGCCGCTGGATGGGCCCGAGGCAAAGCGACCGCTGCGCACGTCTTCCAATAAAGGCCCAAGGCTCAAGACAATCAGCACAATCGCCAGCGGAACGGTCGCCACATAGCCGTAGGTCTTGAAGCCGTAGGCGCCCACCAGGGCGCCAACAAAGAAGCTGCTGACCAACAGCACATGGATGCGCAGCTTGATGCGGTTGGCCACCACCTTCTGGTTCACAGCCAGACGGTTGAAATACAGCAGCTTGCCCAGTTCGATGCCCAGGTCGGTTACCAGGCCGGTGACGTGGGTCGTGCGAATTTCCGCGTGGGACACCTTGGTGATCACGGCGTTTTGCAAGCCCATGATGAAACACAGCAGCACCACGGTCAGCGGAACGAACAGGCCTGCAAAGTGGCTGATGGCCGCACCAAAGATGCCAAAGATCAGTAAGAGCGCGGCCTCCACCAGCAGGGGCCGGGCAAACGCGCTGCGCATCTGGCGGCGCTGTGCCCAATTGACCATCCAGGCGGTGGTCATGGACCCGCCGATAAAGGCCATGACCAGCGCGAGCCCGGCGGTTGCCAGTTGAATTTGCCCAAGAATCAGGTTGTCTGCCACCGAGGACAAAATGCCCGACATGTGGGAGGTGTATTGCCCCACCGCCAAAAAGCCGCCGGCGTTGGTGGCCCCGGCCACCGCGCACAGCGTGCATCCCAATCGCAGATTGGTCTGGGCGCTGCGGTGGATGTCGGTCCACCAGTGGATGCGGTGGCTCACAGCGGTCTCAGTGGATGCGCATGCCAGGCTGCGCACCGGGCCAGGGGTTGAGGATGTAGATGCCGGGGTTGGACTTTTCGTCCCCGTGGCTGGCTGCAAGAACCATGCCCTCGGACACGCCAAACTTCATCTTGCGTGGCGCCAGGTTGGCTACCAGCACGGTGAGCTTGCCCACCAGGTCGGCGGGTTGGTAGGCGCTGGCGATGCCGCTGAACACGTTGCGCAGTTTGGGCTGGCCGGTCTCATCTTTCTCGCCGGCGTCCAGGGTCAGGCGCAGCAGCTTGGTCGAACCTTCGACCGCCTCGCACTGGACGATGGCAGCAATGCGCAGATCCACCTTGGCAAAGTCATC
Organism: uncultured Rhodoferax sp.; assembly: GCA_964504185.1. Taxonomy (GTDB): domain Bacteria; phylum Pseudomonadota; class Gammaproteobacteria; order Burkholderiales; family Burkholderiaceae_C; genus Allorhodoferax. The sequence goes on from CAZDDK010000145.1 coordinate 4,945, forward strand.
GATGCTGATGGTGGGCGCAATCACTTCGCCACCGGGTGCTACGGTTTCAGTAGCGGGTTGTGCAGTAACGACGGGGGCTGGAGCCTCAAACAAGGCTTCCAGTTGTTTGGGGTCCACGCGCTGCATCAGGTGCTGGTAGTCGCTGATGGCATGGCCGCTGCCCAGGCTGGCGCTGGCCGCGTCAAACGACAGCGTGCCACTGTTGAGGAAGTCTTCCACGTTGGCAGCCAAGGCCGGCAGCACGGGTTTGAGGTAGATGGTGAGCAGGCGGAAGGCCTCGATGCAGACGGTGCACACGTCGTGCAGGCGGGCTTCCATGCCCTCCTTCTTGGCCAGCTCCCAGGGTTTGTTGGCATCCACATAGGCGTTGACCTTGTCGGCCAGCAGCATGATCTCGCGCTGGGCCTTGGAGAACTCGCGCGCCTCGTACAACTGGGCCAGGCCCACGGCGGCCTCGCGCAGGGTGTCGAGCAGGCCGGAGCCGTCCGGCGAGATCGCGCCCAGCTGGCCGCCAAAGCGCTTGCTGATGAAGCCGGCGGCGCGGGAGGCAATGTTGACGTACTTGCCGATCAGGTCGGCGTTGACGCGGGCCATGAAGTCTTCGGGGCTGAACTCGATGTCCTCGTTGCGCGGCGTCAGCTTGGTGGCCAGGTAGTAGCGCAGCCACTCGGGGTTCATGCCCAGGCTGAGGTATTTGAGCGGGTTCAGTCCGGTGCCACGGCTCTTGCTCATTTTTTCGCCGCTGTTGATCGTCAGGAAGCCGTGCACAAACACCGCATTGGGCGTCTTGCGGCCGCTGAAATGCAGCATGGCGGGCCAGAACAGCGTGTGAAAAGTGATGATGTCCTTGCCGATGAAGTGGTACTGCTCGGTCGCCGGGTCGGCCATGAAGGCGGCATAGGCAGCAGCGCCCTTGGCCGCGTCGCCTTCGATTTTGGCAAAGCGGTTCTGCAGCGAGGCCAGGTAGCCAATCGGTGCGTCCAGCCAGACGTAGAAATACTTGCCCGGCGCATCGGGAATGGCGATGCCGAAGTAGGGTGCATCGCGGCTGATGTCCCAGTCGCCCATCTTGGGCTTGCCGTCCTCGCCGGGCTCGATCCACTCGGCGATCTTGTTCAGCACCTCAGGCTGCACCGCGCCGCTTTGCGTCCATTGGTCCAAAAAGGCGAGGCAACGTGGGTCGGACAGCTTGAAGAAGAAGTGCTCCGAGGTGCGTAGCACCGGCGTCGCGCCGGACAGGGCAGAGTAGGGGTTGATCAGCTCGGTGGGGGAATAGACGGCGCCACAGACCTCGCAGTTGTCGCCGTACTGGTCCTTGGCGTGGCACTTGGGGCATTCGCCCTTGATGAAGCGGTCCGGCAGGAACATGGCCTTGTCGGGGTCGAAAAACTGCTCGATGGTGCGCGACTCGATCAGACCGTTCTTCTTCAGGTCACGGTAGATGTCCTGGGCCAGCTGGTGGTTTTCGGCACCATCGGTGCTGTGCCAGTTGTCAAAGCTGATGTGAAAGCCGTCCAGGTACTGCTTGCGCCCGGCGGCGATGTCGGCCACGAACTGCTGCGGCGTCTTGCCGGCCTTTTCGGCGGCGATCATGATGGGCGCGCCGTGGGCATCGTCCGCGCACACAAAGTGCACTGCGCTGCCATGCATGCGCTGGAACCGCACCCAGATGTCGGCCTGGATGTATTCCATCATGTGGCCAATGTGGAACGGGGCGTTGGCGTAGGGCAGGGCGGTGGTGACGAAGAGTTGGCGTGGCATCGGAAATGCTTTCAGGGGACGGCCTGTGATTTTAGTCGCGCCTTGTAGCGCGCCGGATCAGGCGGCCTGGCTGTTCTGCTCCGTGTCCCCCGGCCTTCGCCTTTACCTGCGCAGAACAGCCAAGCCGCCTGATCCGGCGTGGCTTGGGTTGGTTGGCTTACAAAGACCAGTCACTGCAAAAGTGTCATTTTTTGGCGCTTGTGGATATACGTTGATATATACCAACGCAAAAGGGGTCCACCATGAGCCAGGTCGCCAAATTGTTTGCCAATGGTCGCAGTCAGGCCGTGCGCTTGCCGGCCGCCTTTCGCTTTGACGCCAAGGAAGTTTTCATCCGCCAGGATGCCGAAACCGGGGATGTCATCCTGTCGCGTAGACCGGCAGATTGGGACAGTTTCCTTGGCGCACTCAAGGGTGCCAAGGTTCCGAAGAATTTTCTGGACGCGAAGGAGCGTGCGCAAGAGACACAGGATCGTGACCCCTTTGAAGGCCATGACGAAGGGCACGACGCATGACCCGCTACATGCTCGACACCAACACGGTCAGTCATTTCTTGCGCTCGCACCCCACCGTGACCGCCCGTATTCTGGAAGTGCCCATGGCATCCCTGTGCATCTCCGCCATTACGCAAGGCGAGTTGCTGTTTGGTCTGGCCAAACGCCCTTCTGCCAAGGCATTGCACATTGCCGTGCGTGAGTTGTTGCGCCGTGTGGATAGCTTGCCTTGGGACAACGCGGTGGCTGAGAACTATGGCACAGCGCGGCCACGGATGGCGCAAGCGGGCAAGGTGTTGGCGCCCCTTGACATGCTGATCGCCGCGCATGCGCTCTTTGAGGACGCGGTGCTTGTGACCAACGACCAGGCATTTCGGCAGATGACCGGGTTGAAGATGGAGGATTGGACGGTTGCATTGCCCCGATAGGGGTTACCCACGGCGCTGCCTCATGGGGCTGTAGGTGCTTGTATATGCTGTTAATATATACAGTATTTATTAGGACTTGCGGGTGACGCACGGTCCCGGATAACCCCGCGGTTTTGTCTCGTGAAGGAGCGAAGCATGAAAATCCTGCCCAACGAATTCGACGGCCAATCCATACGCCGGGTGTACGACGAAGCTACGGAAACCTGGTGGTTTTCGGTGATTGATGTGGTGCAGGTGTTGACCCTGCAGGCCGACTACCAGACGGCGCGTAAATATTGGAACAAGCTCAAGGAGCGTCTGAGTAAGGAGGGCAGTGAGTCGGTGACAAGCTGTCACCGACTGAAATTGCCAGCGGCCGATGGCAAAAACTACCTCACCGACGTAGCCACCGCCGAAACCCTGCTGCGTCTGGTGCAATCCGTTCCCCGCCCCAAGGTCGAGCCCATCAAGCTCTGGCTGGCCAAGGTGGGTTATGAGCGCATGCAAGAGATGGCCGATCCGGCCTTGTCGCTGGATCGCGCCCGCCAGACCTGGCAGCAATATGGCCGCAGCGACATGTGGATACAGCAGCGCATGACCGGGCAGGAAACGCGCAACAAGCTCGCCGATTACTGGAGCGCGCACGACATCAAAAAGGGCAGCGAGTTTGCCATCCT
>CAZDDK010000146.1:0-8084 GCA_964504185.1 uncultured Rhodoferax sp.
TACTGCGCGCGCGTCCTGCCCGCCATGGCGTGGCACATACGGGTCCAGGTCTGAGAATCGTTGTAGAGTGCCGCCACGGCCAGGGCAAATGCGGCGGCATCCGCGCCACTGGCGATGTCGATGCCGTCTTCCCAACCCAGCTGGCGCACCAACAGCGGCGTCGCGACCACCGGAATGCCGTTGCAGGCTGCCTCGATGACCTTGGCCGGGACACCAGCGGCAAAGCGTGTCGGCGCAATGAAGACCCGGTGCCGGTCGTACCAGGGTGTCAGATCGTCCACCCGGCCCACCAGGCGCACCGGGCCAGTGGCCAGCCGTGCCACTTTATCGGAGGTGCAATCCCCCACGATGGAAATATGTGGAAAATCGGCCTCTAGCCCGCGTAATACGGGGACTATATGCTCTAAAAACCATAGCAAACTGTCTTCGTTCGGGGTATGGGGATGGATGGCACCGACGAACAATAGCCCGCTGCGGTGGGACCAGTCGGGGGCATGGCTGCGGGTTTCCATGGCATGGGACAGCAGGTACACCTGGCGGGCACCGGCGGCCTGGAACACTGCGGTTTCGATGGCTGAAACCGTCAGCACGGACTCTGCGCGGTGGACCAGGGCCAGTTCCTCGTCCACCAACTGCCGTGCCATTTCCAGTGGCAGGGGCTGCCCCTGCACGGCGGCCTTCCCAATCTCGCGCAGCGCAAAAATGGCCTCCGCATCGTAGACCAGACGCATGCCGGCGAAGAGCTCGGGGCGGCGGTCCCAGAGCTGCTTCACGAAGGCCATGTTCGGAGGGCGGCTGACCATCACATAGTCGTAGACCCCGGCGCGCTGTTCGAGAAACCGCTCCAATCCCGATGCCCCCACACCGAGCATGACCTCCACCGTTTCCGGGATCGAGGCATACACCGCCGACCAGTCGTCATCAAAGTCCCACAATGGAAACAAGGTCAGATGTTGATCGGCCAGTGCGTGGACGACGAGTCTGGCGCGCGGCAGGCCACCGCCAACGGCCATGTGGGGAACCGCGTTGTCAATCAGGAGGATGCGGCGCGTGTGCGGCTGCGCCAGCCAACGGTCTTTGTCGGGCTGCGCATCCTCGGGTAGAGGGCGCCGGGCAAGACGCGCCTGGTGGCGCTGGGCAAACAGGGCCTGGCGACCCTCCATCAAGGCCACGGCATCGACGCCGGACGTGGAGCTGGCCCACTCAAAATGGGTGAGCCAGATGGAGGGGTCATACACCACGCGAAAACCGGCATCCTGGATGCGCAGGCACAGGTCGGTGTCTTCGTAGTACGCGGGTGCATACGCGGGGTCAAACCCGCCCAGGCGCTGCCACAAATCTTTGCGCACCATCAGAAAGGCACCCGAACAAAAATCGACGTCACGGACAAAGCAGAAGGCTGCCGCGTGGGGGTCTTTCCCACGGCCATATCCTGCGGTGGACCCGGTGCGGTACGCGGTGCAGCCGGCCTCTTGCAGGCTGCCATCTGCCAACACTATGCGCCCACCCACCGCGCCAATGGTGGCGCAGCCGTCCAGGCGCCGAACGCCCTGGCGCAGCGCATGGGGGTGCAGGATGGCGTCGTTGTTCAAAAAGACGATGTGGCGACCCTGCGCGACGCGGGCCCCCTGGTTGGCGGCATGCAGAAAGCCGACGTTGGTTGCGTTGCGGATCACCGTTACGCCATCCAGACGGTCCAGCAACTGGGGCGTGCTGTCGCTGGAGGCGTTGTCCACCACAATCGTTTCAAACGTTACCTCTGTCTGATCGGCCAGGGCAGAAAACGCCTGGCGGGACAAACCGGCCTGGTTGAAGAGCACGATGACCACTGAAACATCCGGTGTGCCGGGATTCTGCTGTGCTGAGGATTGCAGGCTCAGCCGACGGGGCTGTCCCAGCCAGGTAGCGAGCTGGTGGCGTGCCAGGGCGCGTGCTCTCTCCTTGTGGGAGGCTGCCTGCGCCACGTCAAGGGCCCGTTGCTTCAATAGTTGCCCGGTTGTCTCTATGGCCCGGGCGATGCGCTGCGCATTGACAAGGGGGGACGCGGTGATCTCGCTGCGCAGACGCTCGCGCATTGGAGCCAGTGTGCGCGCATTGTTGGCCAGGGCACATACGGTGCGAATGTAGGATTCTTCGTCAAACGCCACCCACTCCGGATGACCGATGGCAGCCAGGATGGACAGGCCCTGGCGCTCTCCCAGCCACTGGCCAGCCAGGCTGACCACCGGAACGCCCATCCATAGCGCGTCCAGCAGGCACAGGCCGCCGTTGGCGGGAAAGCTATCGAGCACGATGTCCATGTCTGCGTAGCCGGCCAAATAGTCCAGGTAGGGGCGTTGTGCCTGAAACGAGACACGGCTGGGGTCCAGACCCGCTTGCACCAGGGTTGCGAGAAGTTCGGCTCGCCAGGGCGCATGGCCCGTGTGCCGGCCCATCAGGACCAAATCGGCTTGGGGTAGCCGGGCCAACAGGCGGGCCCACGTTTGCATGGTGCGTGGGCTGATTCGGAACGCGCGCACCGGACAGCCCAGGCGGATGCGTTCGCGGGCCAGCGAGGGCGGAGGAGCTACCGGTGGCGCGAGTACGGGAGGTGTCCACGCCCACTGACCGCCCGCAAGGCGAATGATGGATTCCTCGTACTGCGGTTCATGGGACTCGGGCAGCGCGTGTGCATCGGTGAGCAGACAGTCGTAGACGCCTCCGCCGCCAGCCCAACTGCCCAGCCAGGCGCACTGCACCGGGGCGACGCGGCGGGCGAATTGCTGCAGCACACGGTCTTGTCCCAAAACGCCACCCACACCCACGGTGTCGATGGCCACGTCGATGCGGTTGGCATGCATGGATGCCACCAGGTCCCGGCCGTGTAGCGGCTGTAGGTGGATCACCTGAGCCAATTCACCCAGGCTGTCTGCCGAGATGTCGCAGTACAAGAAGATATCAACCTTCGCGTGGTCGTGGGTTGCCAAGACGCCCAACAACAGCGAGCGATGAAAGTGCGCCGCCACATAGGCGATTCGCAGGCGCTGCCCTGTCGGCAAATGGGGCGTGGCAGGAGCGGCAGCTTGGGGACTGCCATTCAGGCACAGACGCCGACCCCAGGATCGCGTGCGCCGCGCCAATGCCTGGGGGGAGACGCCATGGCGCAACCCCAGGGAGCACAGCGCCATGGTCGCAATGCGCACATCGTGCGGAAAGTCCTGTTGGGCCCATTCCACCATTTGGTAAAACTGGGTGTGGCCGAAATGCCCCTGGGCGTGTTCCAGTGCGGCATGGCAGGCCTGAAGGCGGCCTTCTCTGGAGACGGTCAAAAACGCTTGACGGGCTTCGTGGCATCCCAGCGCTGCCAACTCCAACAGCAGGTGGGTGGCTTCGGGCACCGCCACGCGCCGGCGCAACAAGCCACGACAGTGATCGACCGCAGCGCGTTGCTGCGATGCAGTCCCCGCCGCATAAATCCTGGCCTGCAACAGTTCTGCGTCCGGCCATGCGGGGCGAATCCGCAACGCGCCTTCAACTGTTTTGGCGGCGTCGGGCACATTGCCCTGGAGCAACTGGGCCTGCGCCAGCTCCAGCCACCCCACGGGGCTTTCTGGTTCACCGTCGAGGGCCTGCTGGAATGTGGCAGTGGCCAGGGGCAGTTGTCCTGCGGCGAGTTGCGCTCTTCCCAGCGCCCGCAGACATTGGGTGGGTGGTTCGGGCAGGAGCGCCAACGCGGTGCGAAAACAGTCCTGAGCCGCATGCGGTTGGCCCTGGCGCAATCGAACCGTTCCCATTGCCCGCCAAGCTTCGGCGGATTGGTGGTCGGCGGCGATGGCCCTCTCGGCGTGCAGCCCCGCCTGCGCCAGGTCGTTGCACTCAGCCAGGATGAACGCCGCCTGGGTGTTGGCGTGCGCCGAATAGGGGTCCATGGCCAGCAGCTGCGCATTGGCTGCTTGTGCATCGCCAAGGCGGCGGTCTTCCAGGGCGAGCCAAGCACGCAGGCCCATCGCGTCGGTGTGGTGCGGCGCGTACCGGATGGCCCGTTGAAGCGCCCCCCGGGCAGCGCGCGCACGGTTGAGTAGCAGGAGGCATCGGGCGAGCAAATACCACAAGTGCCCACTTTGGGGAGACTCCGCCAGCAGGCCACCGACCAGATTTCGGGCCAGGGTGGAATCCGCCCGCTGCAAGGCTACCTCCGCTTGTAGCAGGCGTAAAGCGGGGTGGTTTGGGCTGTGTAGCAGGGCCCGCGACAGCACGGACTGCGCGGAGTCCCATTGGTTGTCGCTGCAGAAAAGGGTGGCCAGGGTCGCGGCCGCGTCAGCGTTCGTGCCGTCCAGTGTCAGCGCCTGGGACAAGCAGTGTTCTGCCGCGCCCACGCGCTGCAGCGCATGAAGTGCCGCACCTTGCAGATGCCAGGCGCTGCCCGACAGCGGATTGATGCACACCACCTGCTGCGCCAAGTCCAGAGCGCGAACGGGCTCATGGTGTGCGTGGTGCAGCCAACCCGCCGCCAGAAGCAGGTCGGGGTGTGAGGGAAAGCGTGCAAGTCCCTGGTCGAGGGTGTCCAGCGCTGCCGAGGTTGCGCCTGTTTCGGCCAAGGCCCGGCCGAGGTGCAAGTAGGTAGAAACGTCGTGTGTGGCCGCGGGCAAAGCCGCCTGCAGCAATGGGACTGCGTCCTGGGCGTGGCCTTGCTGCAGCAGCAGCCAGCCCAGTTGGGCCTGGCGCTGCGGGGTGACCCGCTGGCTGAGTGCGCGACGAGCCCAGATGGATGCTTCCGCCAGTCGTCCAAGGTCATGCAGCGCCCATGCCAACGCGCTGGCGGCCTCGTCCAGGGCGGGGTTGAGTTCCAGGGCACACGCCAGATGGTGCGCCGCCAAAGCGGGGTCCTTCTTGCGAAGGAACAGAATGCCCGCATGCCATTGCAGATGGGCATGACGGGCCGCCAGCGGCAGCGCGGTGCGCACGGCGTGTTCCGCGCGCTGCGTGTCGGAGTTTTCCAGGTGCAACCAGCATAGCGCGGCACAGGCCTCCAACCGCTCGTCATCTTGGCTGCTGAGGTCGTGCGAGCGAGATGCCGCTTCAATGGCCTGGTCCAGTTCCCCAAGGTCGTAGTGCGCCCAAGCCTGGTGCAGCCAGGCTGTCGCGCTCTGCGGCGGCGGGCGGGGGGCCACTGGCAGCGGTGAGGACAGGGGTGGGGAATCGCGCGTCATTGCGTTTTCGACTGCCTGTAAATGAAGGGGCGACCAGAGCCAAGCACGGCAAAGTCTAACCGGTTGTCGTGCTCACCAAAGGCAATTCGGCCCCAAACTTGCTGCGCTTGATGCTGAAGAACGCCTTGGTGTTGCGCACATTGCCATCGCTGGTAAACAGCCTCTGCGTCAGCGCCAGGTAGCCGGGCATATTGGGCGCGTGCACGACCAGGACAAAGTCCGGGCCAGGAGACACGCGATAACACTGTTGAACGCAGGCCTCGGGTGCGACCCGGCTCTCAAATTGCTCCAACGCCTGCGCGTCCTGGCGGTCCAGCGTGATCTCCACGATGGCGGTCAACCCAAAGCCCACCGTGGTAGCAATGTGCTCGGGGTTGAGTATTGCGATCCTGCGCTCAATCAGCCCTGCGCTTTCCAGTCGCTTGATGCGGCGCAGACACGTTGGCGCCGAGATGCGAACCTTGGCGGCGAGTGCCAGGTTGCTCAGGCCCGCATTGCCTTGAAGCAAATCCAGCAACTGGAGATCAATGTTGTCGATAGAAATGCTACTCATGTTGTCGAATTTTGAAATGAAATTTCACTCATTGGATGACATGAAATATATCGAAAAAATCAGAATAAAAATATAAATCAAATTTCTATCCGACCATCCTACTATCAGAGCATCTTGGTTTACAAAGGAGCTCACCATGTGTGGCATTGTTGGTGCTATTTCGACCCGCAACATCGTTCCCATTTTGGTACAGGGGCTTGAGCGGCTCGAATACCGCGGGTATGACTCATGCGGTGTCGCGGTGTATGTGCAAAGCGCCGATGCGGCCCAGTCAGGGTTGCGCCGGGCGCGCAGCACGTCGCGCGTGGCCGAGTTGGCCGCCCAGGTGGCACCAGACGCTGAGCTTGGCGGGCTTCAGGGGCAGTTGGGCATTGCCCACACCCGCTGGGCTACACATGGCGCACCCTCTGTCAGCAATGCGCACCCCCATTTCAGCCATGGCAGTGGGGAGGCGGCGGCGCATCGACCGGGGCGCATTGCCCTGGTACACAACGGCATCATTGAAAACCACGACGAGTTGCGCGCCACGCTGCGCGCCAAGGGGTACGTGTTTGCCAGCCAAACCGATACCGAGGTGGTGGCCCATCTACTGGACAGCTTGTACAACGGCGATCTTTTGGAGGCGGTGCTGGCGGCGGCCGGCCAGCTGCACGGTGCCTACGCGATTGCAGCCTTCTGCAAGGATGAGCCGCACCGCCTGGTGGGTGCGCGGGCAGGATCGCCGCTGGTTTTGGGTGTGGGCAAGGATGGCCAGGAACACTTTTTGGCCAGCGATGCCATGGCCCTGGCCGGGGTAACGGATCAGATTGTCTACCTGGATGAGGGCGATGTGGTGGACGTACAGCTGGGCAAATACTGGGTGATGGACAAGGCCCATAAGCCTGTGCCCAGCGCGCAACGTCCGGTCAAGACGGTTCTGGCGCACAGCGGTGCGGCGGAACTGGGGCCTTATCGCCACTACATGCAAAAGGAAATCTTCGAGCAACCCCGCGCAATCGCGGACACGCTGGAGGGAGTGGAGGGCATCGTGCCCGAGTTGTTCGATTTGCAGATGAACCATGCGCCCGGGGCCAACGCGGCGCGGGTGTTCGCCCAGATCGACTCGGTCCTGATTCTGGCCTGCGGCACCAGTTACTACAGCGGTTGCACCGCCAAATACTGGCTGGAAAGCATTGCCAAAATTCCGACCCAGGTGGAGGTTGCCAGCGAATACCGTTACCGCGAGTCCGTCCCCAATCCCAATACCCTGGTGGTGACCATTACCCAGTCCGGTGAAACGGCCGACACCCTTGCCGCACTGCGCCACGCGCAGAGTTTGGGCATGCGCCACACTTTGACTATTTGCAACGTGGCCACCAGTGCCATGGTGCGCGAATGCAGTTTGGCCTATGTGACCCGAGCGGGAGTGGAGATTGGCGTGGCCTCTACCAAGGCATTCACCACCCAGCTGGCGGGCCTGTTCCTGCTCACATTGGCCTTGGCCCAGGCCAAGGGCCGTATGCCGGAAGGGGAAGAACAGCGCCACCTGAAGGCCATGCGCCATTTACCGTCCGCATTGCAAGCCGTGCTGGCTCTGGAGCCGCAGATCATCAGCTGGGCGGAGGACTTTGCCAAAAAAGAAAACGCGCTGTTCCTTGGGCGCGGGCTGCACTACCCGATTGCCCTGGAAGGGGCACTCAAACTCAAGGAAATTACCTACATCCACGCCGAAGCCTATCCCGCCGGGGAGCTCAAGCACGGGCCGTTGGCCCTGGTCACAAGTGAAATGCCGGTGGTCACGGTCGCCCCTAACGATGCCTTGCTGGAAAAACTCAAGAGCAACCTGCACGAGGTGCGGGCCCGCGGTGGTGTGCTGTATGTGCTGGCGGATGCGGACAGCCGCATCGAAAGCGGCGAAGGCATGCATGTGATTCGCATGCCCGAGCACTACGGCGAGCTGTCACCCCTGCTGCATGTGGTCCCCCTGCAGTTGCTGGCGTACCACACGGCCTGTGCGCGGGGCACCGACGTGGACAAACCCCGCAATCTGGCCAAGAGCGTCACGGTGGAGTGATGGATTGCTGGAGCCCCTGTGGGCGATAATTTCTGACTGTTTCCCCGCCGCTTCTATCGAAAGACCTTCCCATGCCCGAATACCGTTCCAAAACCTCCACCGCCGGTCGCAACATGGCGGGTGCCCGCGCGTTGTGGCGCGCCACCGGCATGAAGGATGACGATTTCCAGAAACCCATCATCGCGGTGGTCAACTCCTTCACCCAGTTTGTGCCCGGCCATGTGCACCTCAAGGATTTGGGGCAGCTGGTGGCGCGCGAGATCGAGGCGGCAGGCGGCGTGGCCAAGGA
>CAZDDK010000147.1:0-2016 GCA_964504185.1 uncultured Rhodoferax sp.
TTAGCGCACTGTCGAGGTGGCCCCCACGGTGCCGGGGAAACGCACCCGCGCGGCAACGACAGTCCCAGGCGCGACAGCCCATCGGTGACAACCCTATCGTTGAATTGGATTCCTGCGGCTATAACCGGGAAGCCGAAACAACGACTGGGGACACTGTGCTGCTTCTTCAACTGGTAATCAGCGGGATTGCGCAGGGGTGCATCTACGGCCTGATTGCACTGGGCTTCGTGTTGATCTACAAGGCCACCGAGACGGTGAGCTTTGCCCAGGGCGAGCTGATGATGCTGGGGGCCTTTGGCGGGCTGGTGGGCATGACCCTGCTGGGTTTCCCCTACTGGCTGGCCATTTTGAGCGCCATTGCCTCCATGGCCGTGTTTGGCGTGCTTCTGGAGCGCATCGTCATCCGTCCCATTCTGGGGCAGCCGGCATTTTCGGTCGTGATGCTGACCATTGGAATCGGCTATGTGGCACGGGGTGCCATCACCATGGTACCGGGCATTGGCACCGACACGCAGGCACTGCCGGTTCCCTACAAAGACGAAATCTGGAAGCTGGGGGGCCTGGTGCTCAATGTGGAACACATGGCGGTGATTGGTGCCACCGGTGTGCTGTGTGGCCTGTTGTTTGCGCTGTTTCGTTACAGCAAGCTGGGCATCGCGATGCAGGCCGCATCACAAAACCAGTTGGCCGCCTATTACATGGGCATTCCGGTGCAGCGGCTCAATGGCATCGCCTGGGGTTTGGCGGCCGCAGTGGCGGCCATTGCCGGTCTGCTGCTGGCCCCCATCACCTTTGTTCACGCCAATATGGGCTTCATTGGCTTGAAGGCCTTTCCCGCAGCGGTGGTGGGTGGTTTTGGCAGTCTGCCGGGTGCCATCGTGGGTGGGCTGGTAATTGGCATTGTGGAATCGCTCTCAGGGTTTTATTTGCCGGATGGATTCAAGGACACAGCCGCCTATGTGGTGGTGCTGGTGATGCTGATGGTCAAGCCCAACGGCCTGTTCGGTGAAAAACTGCGTAAGAAGGTCTGACATGCGCTTCCTCTTCAAGACCGACTACGCACAGGACATCCAGCTGGCCAAACATGGTGGGCACGTGTTCTGGTACGGCGCGCTGATGTTGCTCATGCTGGCTGCACCGTGGCTGTTTGCGGAATACTGGCTGGCCCAGCTCACGCTGGTGCTGATTTATTCCATTGCGGGCCTGGGCCTGATGCTGTTGGCGGGATTTACCGGTCTGTTCTCCATGGGGCATGCCGCGTTTCTGGGGGTTGGGGCCTATACGCATGCCGTGCTGACCAACGCCGGTGTTCCCTTCCCCGTCGCGCTCGCCTGCGCAGCCGGACTGTCTGCCGCCGTGGGGCTGGTGGTGGGTTTGCCGGCCTTGCGGGTCAAGGGCATCTACCTCGGCATTGCCACCCTGTCCTTTGGCTTCATTGTGGAAGAGGTGCTGGCGCGCTGGGAATCGGTGACCGGCGGCAATGCGGGTATCCACATCAAGAAGCCCAACATCTTTGGTTGGGTGCTGGACAGCGGCGTGCAGTTTTACTTTCTCTGTCTGGTCCTCACCGTGGCTGCCACCTTGGGCATTCTGAATCTTCTGCGCTCACCGACCGGACGCGCCTTTGTGGCCATTCGCGACTCCGAAATCTCGGCCCAGAGCATGGGCATTCACCTGGCCTACTACAAGACGCTGTCGTTTGCGATCTCTGCCGCCCTGGCCGGCGTGGCCGGCGCACTCTATGCCCACAACCTGCAGTTCATCTCTCCCGACCAATTCAATATCCTGCAGTCGATTGACCTGCTGCTGATGATCGTGATTGGCGGGGTGGGCTCGGTGCACGGCGCGTTTTTGGGTGCCATCTTCCTCATCACCATGCCCCAGGCGATTGCCATGATCAAGGATTATTTGCCGGCAGCCGTCGGCCAGGCACCGGGTTTGCAAGGCCTGGTCTATGGCCTGGTGCTGATTGCCTTTGTCTTGTTCGAACCCATGGGCCTGTATGGGCGCTGGCTG
>CAZDDK010000147.1:2026-8058 GCA_964504185.1 uncultured Rhodoferax sp.
CCTTTCTACCGCAAGGGCATGTTCAAGCGACAACAGTCCTTCCAAAAATCGGACCGCTTGAAATGACCCCCACGCTTGTCACTTCGTGTACTACGCTGCCCCCCGAGGGGGCCCTCACGCCTTGGGGCGGCCCTGCGGCGTTCAATCTATGACTGAAATCCTTCTATCGGCCAAAAACCTGAGTGTGCGCTTTGGTGGCGTGCTGGCCGTGAACAATGTGAGTTTTGACGTCCAAAAGGGCGAGGTCTTCACGCTGATCGGCCCCAATGGCGCAGGCAAAACGACCGTTTTCAACCTAATCAGCCGCATCTACACGCCCACCACGGGCGAGATCAACTATCTCGGCCCCAAGGGCATGCTCTCACTCACCGACCAACCACCCCAGAACGTGGCGTCCCTGGGCATTGCGCGCACCTTCCAGAACATCGAATTGTTTGAGCACGCCTCTGTCCTGCACAACCTGCTAATCGGCCGCCACACGCACCGCACCACCCACCTGTGGCAAGACCTGTTCTTTACGCGCACAGTGCGCGATACCGAACTCAAGGCGCGCGAAAAGGCGGAGGAGGTCATCGAGTTTCTGAACCTGCAACATTACCGCGACTCCTTTGTCGCCGGCCTGCCGTACGGCGTGCGCAAGGTGGTGGAAATGGCACGCGCCCTGTGCACCGAACCTAAGCTGCTGTTGCTGGATGAACCCTCCAGCGGACTCAACGTAGAAGAAACCGATGACATGGCGTTCTGGATCCAGGACATCCAGCAGGAACTGGGTATTACGGTGCTGATGGTGGAACACGATATGTCCCTGGTCTCCAAGGTGTCGGACCGGGTCTTGGCCATGAACCAGGGCGAGATGCTGGCCATGGGCACTCCGCGCGAAGTGCAGACCGACCCCGGGGTGGTAGAGGCCTACCTGGGCTCCATCGACGACGTTTCGTCCCTTCGCCGCACGGCCAACGGCCAGGCGAACCATGCCCCCGTCCCCCGCGAGGTGGCTTAGCATGAGCACCACTCCCCCCCCCATCAGCGATCAACCGGTGCTCAAGCTCCTGAACGTGGAGAGCGCCTATGGTCCCATCAAGGCCATTCGCGGTGTGAGCCTGCAGGTCCGGCGCAGCGAGATCGCCACCGTGTTGGGGTCCAACGGCGCGGGCAAAACCACGATTCTCAAAACCATCTCGGGCATCATTGATCCGCGCAAGGGCTCCATTGAATTCAAAGGAGAGGACATCACCGCGAAAGACCCAGCGTTCATCGTCCAGCAAGGCCTCTCCCATGTGCCGGAAGGCCGCGAGGTATTCCCCCTGCTCAGCATCCACGACAACCTGCTGATGGGAGCCTACACCCGCTCCGACCGCGACGGCGTGGCCCGCGACATGGAAACGGTCTATGGCTACTTTCCGATTTTGAAGGAGCGCTCCCACCAGGATGCCGGCCTGCTCTCCGGCGGGCAGCAGCAGATGCTGGCAATTTCCCGCGCCCTGATGGCCAACCCCGACCTGATCCTGCTGGACGAACCCAGCCTGGGCCTGTCTCCCAAGCTCACCAAAGAAATCTTTGAAATCGTGGTGCGCATCAACCGCGAACATGGCACCACCATCCTGCTGGTGGAGCAGAACGCCAACATGGCGCTCAACGCCTCCGACTACGGCTACGTGCTGGAGAACGGCCGCATTGTCATGGAAGACACCTGCGGTCGCCTGCGCGAGAAGGACGACATCAAAGAGTTCTATCTGGGCATGAAAGAAGAGGGTGTGCGCGGTGAGCGGCGCTGGAAAAAGAAGAAGAATTGGAGATGAATGTGACCCCCACGCTCCACCGCTACGCGGGTCGCTGGCCTTGCAGGCCGCGGCGTTGCCAGAATCAACGCCCCTTCTGGCTGTCCCGCCCTGCGCAGGCAGGGCCGGAGCCGCAGCCATCAGCCCCAAGGGGGCTAATTTGCCTTGGGGCGGCCCGGCGGCAAATTTTTAGGACATTTGCATGAGCGGACTCTGGGACACCTCTTCGATAAAACCCTGCCATGACATCGTCATGCCAGGCGACACCATTCCCGCGATGTTCTGGAATGCGGTGGCCCAGCGCGGCCCCAAGGTCTGGATGCGGCAAAAGCACCTGGGCCTGTGGCGAAGCTGGACCTGGGGCCAGACCGGTGAGGCGGTGCGCGAGATTGGCAATGGCCTGCTCAGTCTGGGTTTTGACAAAGGCGAATGTGCCTCCATTCTGGCCAACACTGAAGTGCCATGGGTGCTTGCCGACCTGGCGGTGCTGTCCGTCGGCGGCGTCTCCAACGGCATCTACCCCACCGATGCGCCTTCGCAGGTGCAGTACCTGTGCGCTGACTCGCGGACCACCGTGCTGTTTGTGGAAGACGACGAGCAGTTGGACAAGGCGCTGGAGGTTCGCCCGCATTTGCCGGGTCTGCGCACGATTGTGGTGTTTGACATGGAAGGCCTGCGCGATTTGCGCGACCCCAACGTCATCAGCCTGGAGGCGCTGCGCGCATTGGGGCGTACCTACGCAGGCCAGCACCCCCGCGCGCTGGATCAGCGCGTCACGCGCTGCCAGCCCGAGGACCTGGCCATCCTGGTCTACACCTCCGGCACCACGGGCAAGCCCAAAGGTGCCATGCACCTGCACCAGGGGCTGGTCTTCACCGTGCGGGGCTACAACACCCTGGTGGCGCAGGACGAGCGCGACGAGCGCATGTGCTTTTTGCCGCTGTGCCACATTGCCGAACGCATGGGCGGCGAGTATTTTGCGCTGTACACCGGTGCCAAGCTCAACTTCGTCGAAAACCCGGAAACCATTCCGGAAAACGTGCGCGAAATTGCCCCCACCGTGTTCACGGCCGTGCCGCGGGTGTGGGAAAAGTTCTACTCCGGCGTGATGATTGCGCTCAAGGAAGCCGGGCGGGTGCAGCAAGCGGCCTACGCCTGGGGCATTGGTGTGGGCAGCGCGATTGCCGACCGGATTCTGGCCGGTCAGCCGGTGGGTGGGTGGCTCAAGTTCCAGTTCACCCTGGCCCAGTGGCTGGTGCTCAACAATGTGCGCAAGCTCATCGGCATCCACCGCTCCCGCTTCCTGGTGACAGGGGCTGCCCCCATATCCCCCGATCTGGTGCGCTGGTACATGGCCCTGGGCGTGCCCATGCTGGAGGTATGGGGCATGACCGAAACCTGCGGTGCCTCAACCGGGGTTCCCGCCGACCGGATGAAGCCTGGCTCGATAGGACCGGCTGCCTCCTTCAACGAAGTCCGGCTGGACCCCGCCACGGGCGAGATCCTGGTGCGCGGCAAGAACGTGTTTGCCGGCTACCTGAACCTGCCCGAGAAAACCGCCGAGACCATCGACAACGATGGCTGGCTGCACACGGGCGACGTGGGCGTCGTGGATGCGGACGGTTTCTTCCGCATCACCGACCGGATGAAGGACATCATCGTCACCGCAGGGGGCAAGAACATCACACCCAGCGAGCTGGAAAATGATTTGAAATTTTCGCCCTACATCACCGACGCGGTAGTCATTGGCGACAAGCGCCCCTACCTCACGGTCATCATCATGATCGACCAGGAGAACGTCGAAAAGTTTGCCCAGGACACCGATGTGCCCTTCAGCAACTACGCCTCCCTGACCCGCACGCCCGAAGTGCAGGCCCTGATTCAGTCCGAGCTCGACCGTGTGAACCACAAGTTTGCCCGGGTGGAGCAACTCAAAAAGTTCTTCCTTCTGGAAACCCAGCTGACCGCCGAGGACGAAGAACTCACCCCCACCATGAAGCTCAAACGCAAACTGGTGGAAACCAAGTACGCGCCCCAGATCGAGGCCATGTACCGCTGATCCATTCGCATTTTTTTCACTCCCCTCTTTCCATGACACTCCGAACCGCACTCGCATGTGCCAGCCTGGCCACCGCCGCCACGCTGTGCGCGGCACAACAGCCCCAGGGCATCAGCAAGAACGAAATCCTCGTTGGCACCATTCAGGACCTTTCCGGACCGCTTTCCGGCTATGGCAAGCAGGCGCGCGCCGGCATGCAGATGGCCCTGGAGGAAATCAATGAAACCGGCGGTATTCATGGCCGCAAGATCACGCTGCTGGTGGAGGACTCCGGCTACGACCCCAAGAAGGCCGTGCTGGCTGCCCAGAAGCTGGTGAACCAGGACCGGATTTTCATGATGCTGGGGCACATAGGCACTGCGCACAACGAAGCGGCCATGCCCATCCAGTTCGAGAAGGACGTCATCAACTTCTTCCCCCTCACCGCCGCGCGCTCCATGTACGAGCCCTTTCATCGCCTGAAATTCTCGACACTGCCCACCTATTACGCGCAAATCCACAGCGCGCTGCCCAAGCTGGTGCGCCAAAAAAACGTCACCAAGGTGTGCGCCATTTACCAGGATGACGACTTCGGCCTGGAGGTCTTGCAAGGGGTGCAAGACGGCCTCAAGGCGCGCCAGATGGGCCTGACCGACAAGGCGTCCTTCAAACGGGGGACAACCGACTTCTCATCCCAGGTGGCCAAGATGCAGGCCAGTGGCTGCGAGTTGGTGGTGCTGGGCACCATCATCCGCGAAACGGTTGGGGCCATCGCCACCGCCCGCAAGTTGGGCTACAACCCGGTCTTTCTCGGCTCCAGCGCGGCCTATACCGAACTGGTCCCCAAGCTGGGGGGCAAGGCCATGGAGGGTTTCTATGCCACCATGACTGCCCACATCCCCTACATGGATGACGCGTCACCCGTGGTGCGTCGCTGGGTCAACAAGTACAAGACCCAGTTCAACGAAGACCCCTCCACCATCTCCGTGTTCGGTTACACCACCGTCAACGTCTTCGCCAACGCCATGCGCGACGCGGGGGAGCGCCCCAACACCAGCAAGTTCATCCGCGCCATGGAGGTCATGAAGATTCCTGGCGACATGTTTGGCTCACCCGCCTTGAAGTTCACGCCCACCCGCCGTCTGGGCAGTGACGACTCGCGCATGGCCCAGATTCAGGATGGGCGCTGGAAAGTCGTGAGCGAATACAGCAATCAGTGAAAGAGCGTATCTTTCGCTTCACCCCGGCACACCGGATTTCAACCAGGAGACTTACCATGAGATTGAAGACTGCCCTTACCGTGACCACCTTGGCCCTGACAGCCAGCCTTGCCGCAGCCCAGCAAGGGGTGAGCAAGGACGAAATTGTGCTCGGCTCCATACAGGACCTCTCGGGGCCGATCGCCGGCTTTGGCAAGCAGGCGCGCCTGGGCATGCTGCTGGCTGTGGACGAAATCAACGAGCAGGGTGGTATCAATGGCCGCAAACTCAAGCTGTTGGTAGAAGACTCCGCCTACGATCCCAAGAAGGCCGTGCTGGCCGCCCAAAAGCTGGTCAACCAGGACAAGATCTTCATGATGGTGGGCCACATCGGCACGGCACAGAACATGGCCGCCATGCCGGTGCAATTCGAGAAGAACGTCATCAACTTCTTCCCCATCACTGCGGCGCGCGAAATGTACGAGCCCTTCCACAAGCTCAAGTACTCCTATGCCGCCACTTACTACGACCAGATGCGCAACGCCGTGCCCAAACTGGTGAAGGAAAAAGGGGCCAAGAAGGTGTGCACGATGTACCAGGACGACGACTTCGGCCTGGAAGTACTCAAGGGTGGCGAAGCCGGCCTGAAAACCTTGAACATGGAGTTTGCCGAAAAGACGTCTTATAAACGCGGGGCCACCGATTTTTCGTCACAAATCTCCAAGATGCAGGCCGGTGGCTGCGACATGATCGTGCTGGGCACCATCATCCGCGAGACCATTGGTGCCATCGGCACGGCCCGCAAATTGGGGTACAGCCCCCTCTTTCTGAGCTCCAGTGCGGCCTACACCGATCTGATCCACAAGCTGGGCGGCAAGGCCATGGACGGACTCTACGCCACCATGACCGTGCAGAACCCGTATCTGGATGAAGCCTCCCAGCCCATCCGTTTCTGGGCGTCAAAGTACAAGACCAAGTTCAACGAAGACCCCACCGTGTTCTCGGTCTACGGGTACA
>CAZDDK010000148.1:0-8035 GCA_964504185.1 uncultured Rhodoferax sp.
AGTGCGCATCGCGGATATGCAGCGACCACACGTTGGGAACCAGATTGCGCCACGATGCAATTTCGATCTTGAACCCCAAGCCCGCCAAAACACCGGACATATTGGCAATGGTTTGCTCCAGTGGGAGGTCCTTGCCCGCGCAGTAGGTGCTGGTACCCGGCTCGGGCTTGAGCGCCAGCAGCGACTGGGCATCGGCATCGATGTTCTCCACTTCTTCAATGACAAACTGCGGACCGGTTTGCACCACCTTCTTTACCGTGCACCGTTCAATGGAGCGCAAAATGCCCTCCCGGTCTTTGGCGGACATATCCACCGGCAATTCGACTTGAATCTTGAAAATCTGTTGGTAGCGATTCTCGGGGTCGACAATATTGTTCTGCGACAGGCGGATGTTGTCGGTCGGGATGCCGCGCGTGTTGCAGTACAGCTTCACAAAGTAGGCCGCACACAAAGCCGATGAGGCCAGAAAATAATCGAACGGCCCCGGTGCCGAGCCATCACCCTTGTAGCGGATAGGCTGGTCGGCCACCACCGTAAAGTCGTCGAACTTGGCCTCCAGACGAAGCTTGTCGAGAAAGTTGACCTTGATTTCCATGCGGGCTTTCAAAAATGGCGTTCATGACGAATGGGCCGCCATTATCGGTTTTGCGGGGGCCTTACCCCGGTCCCGCGTGTTTTAGGCACTCCATTCGAGCAGAACGGTCGCAAGGGGGGGCAGGGTCAGCGTGATGGAGTGGGGTTGGCCATGGAAGGGCATGGCCTGTGTCGCTGCCGCGCCCAGGGGGGTGCCCACGTTGGAGCCGCCGTAGTAGGTGGAGTCGGTGTTGATGCGCTCGCGGTAGGTGCCGCTGCGCGGCACGCCAATGCGGTAACCCTGCAGCACGGTGGGGGTGAAGTGGCAGACCACCACCACCAGGGTCTGGGCATCCGCGCCCCAGCGCATGAAGGCCAGAACCGAATGGTCGGTATCGCTGTGGTCGATCCACTCAAAACCGTCGGCCGAACAATCCCGTTGGTGCAGGGCGGGCAGCGCACGGTAACAGTGGTTGAGGTCGCGGACCAGGCGTTGCACCCCGGCGTGTGCCGGGTCGTCGAGCAGGTGCCAGTCCAGTCCCTGGTCGTGGTTCCACTCGCGGTCTTGTGCGAATTCGCATCCCATGAACAGCAGCTTTTTGCCGGGATGGCCATACATGAAGCCCAGATAGGCGCGCACATTGGCGAACTGCTGCCAGCGGTCACCCGGCATCTTGCGCAGCAGCGAACCCTTGCCGTGCACCACCTCGTCGTGGGAGAGGGGCAGCACAAAGTTCTCATGGAAGGCGTAGGAAAGGCCAAAGCGCATTTCATCCTGGTGGTGCTTGCGGTGCACGGGGTCGCGGCGCATGTATTGCAGCGTGTCGTGCATCCAGCCCATGTTCCATTTGTAGTCAAAGCCCAGGCCACCCGCGTCCGTGGGCCGCGACACCGCTGGGAAGGTGCTGGAGTCCTCAGCCACGGTGATGGCCGCTGGGCGTTCCTGCGCAATGATGGCGTTCATGCGGCGAAGAAAGTCGATGTTCTCCAGGTTTTCCCGCCCACCGTGCACGTTGGGAATCCACTCGCCCGGTGCCCGGCTGTAGTCGCGGTACAGCATGGACGCCACCGCATCCACCCGCAATCCGTCCACGCCAAAGCGCTCCAGCCAATAGAGGGCGTTGCCGAGCAGAAAGTTGCGCACCTCGGCGCGGCCCGTGTGGTAGATCAGCGTGTTCCAGTCATTGTGAAAGCCCTCGCGCGGGTCGGCATGTTCGTACAGCGGCGTGCCATCGAATTGACCCAGTCCATGGGGGTCGGTCGGAAAGTGTGCCGGCACCCAGTCCAACAGCACGCCAAGGTTGGCGGCATGGCAACGCTGGACAAAGCGCAGCAGGCCGCTGGCGTCGCCAAAACGGGACGTGGGCGCGTACAGGCCCACCGGTTGGTAGCCCCAGGAGCCGTCAAAGGGATGCTCGCTGACGGGCAGCAGTTCCAGGTGGGTGAAACCCATGTCCTGTGCGTAGGGCACCAGGGTTTGCGCCAGCTCATCCCAGGTGGGCCAGCGCAGCGTGTCGTTGTCCGCATCCAGCACCGGCCTCCAGGAGCCCAGGTGCACTTCGTAGATGCACAGCGGTGCGTGGGGTGCATGGGTACCCTGGCGCGCGGCAGCGGTGGGTTGAATGGCGGGCAGGGCTGCCACGATGCTGGCCGTGCCCGGGCGCAATTCGGCCTGGCGGGCATACGGGTCGGCGCGGGGGGGCAGCGAGCGGCCGTCTTTGGCCAGAATGTCAAACTTGTACAGGGCACCCACTCCCACGCCCGGTAGAAAGATCTCCCACACACCACTGGTGCCGCGCAGGCGCATGGGGTGGATGCGGCGGTCCCAGCCGTTGAAGTCGCCAATGACGCTGACCTCCCTTGCGTGGGGTGCCCAGACGGCAAAGCGGGTGCCGACCACACCCTCCAGTGTGTCGCCATGGGCACCCAGTACCTCATAGGGTCGCAGATGGCTGCCATTTGTCAGTTGTTCGATGTCCGCCTCGCGCAGGAGGGGGCCAAACTGTGTGCTGGCGCAAAGGGGATGAAAGTCGGCGG
Source organism: uncultured Rhodoferax sp. (assembly GCA_964504185.1). GTDB lineage: Bacteria > Pseudomonadota > Gammaproteobacteria > Burkholderiales > Burkholderiaceae_C > Allorhodoferax. The sequence goes on from CAZDDK010000148.1 coordinate 2,611, forward strand.
CGTGCATGCAAAAGCAAAAGTTGGTGGATGAAGGGATTGCGCCATGCCGCGGCGGGGCGCTGCCGCCCTGAATTCAGAGTCGGACACTCCACGAGAAAAGCTTACTGCCTTCTGACATTGCGTTAGAGTCACTTTATCAATGTGCAAAAAGTGAATCTGGATTTCCCGCATTACAGTCTTCGCACTACAAAGGAGACGAACATGGTGTGTGCGGTGAAATTCGGTCGGCATTGGCTGCTCAGGCGGGGTTTTCTTGCGGGTTCTTTGCCCGCTTGCCTCTCATGAGACGGGCGTACTGCTATTGGCTGAGTTCGGGAATTGTGGGGCGCTTGTACGTCCCCATATTTTTGCTGGTTTTGCTGTTCTCCGGTGTGCGGTACAGCTTGCTGATCGAGACCACGAGCGAGGAAATTGGGGTTCGCACAACCCGGGAAATGCGCGAATTGGGTCATTTTTTGCTCCCCCGTCTTGTTCAGGTGTCTCCCGGCGGCGCTGTTGAAGACGTGCGGGGTGTGTTGATACAAGAACTGCGCAACAACCCCAGTGTGGCCTCAATTCGTTGGGAAAACGATGGCCTGGTCGTGGAGGTTGCCAACCCACAACTGCCAGCGGCCGTCTATCCCTCCTGGTTTAGTGACCTTGTGCCAACACGGGACCAGGCGATGGTCTATCCGGCCACGCATGGGAACCCGGGTTCCGCCACGCTGGTGTTGACGCCGTCCAGCACGGCGGCGGTCAACAGTGTGTGGAAGACGCTGATGGTGCAGGTGCGAATTTCGGCCGGCATCATCTTCACCATCTTCTTCCTGTTGACACTGATACTGCGCAGCAACGGGGAATCGCGCAGGCGCCTGGCCCAGGCGACGGATCGGTTTAAGGCCGGTGACTATTCTGCGCGCATGCAGATTACCGGCAGTGCCGAGGCACAAGCCATGGCACGAACTTTCAACGCGATGGCGCAGGAGGTGCAAACGCTGGTTCAGTCCGTTCAGGCCAGCGAATGCCAGCAAAGAGAGCAATTGCATTTCATGTTGCAGTTGATCATGCCTTCCCAGTTCCGCTTTGCGTCGTCAATCCGTCGGGCGTGTACCAGCGTGTCAATACCGCGTGGGAGCAGCTCTTTCGCATTCCGGCAGCCCAGATAGTGGGGCAACCACTGCAAGCACTTCTGGACTCCATGCAGATGATTAGCGTCCAGACCGGCCATATGTGCACCGATGCAGAAACTTCTCTGGCAGAGCAGGAGCTGCACATCGTGGCACCCGACGGGCGGGCGTTCGATGCGCTGTATTGGCAAGCCGCGTTCACCACCACGGATGGGAACCCTGCAGGGACTATCGGTGCCATGATGGACATCACACTGCGCAGGCAGGCACAAGTGGCATTGCGCGCGGAAAAGGAGCGCGCCGAGGTCACCCTGTCGTCAATTGGAGATGCGGTCATCACGACGGATTTGGGTTGGCGCATTGAATCCATCAACACCGTGGCCCAGCAACTCACGGGTTGGACTGCGGACCAGGCACAAGGCTGCCTGTTGTCCAACGTGTTTGAGCTGATGGACGTGCCGGGGCAGACGCCACAGGGCCCCAAATGGAGTGATGTGCTGTCGCTTCGCACGGTCGTGCATGCCGATAACCAGGTGCTGGTCAGTCATGTAGGGCAGCACTTTGCGGTGGAATACACCGCGTCCCCCATTGCCAAGACCGACGGCAGTCCCATGGGCTGCGTGCTGGTCTTCAGAGACGTCAGTGAGAAGCGCTATTTGATGCAGCAGATCAGCTGGTTGGCGTACCACGATGAACTGACGGGTTTGAACAACCGCAGTGGCTTGCGTGAGCATTTTCAGAGGGCCATTTCTCAGGCCAAAAACGCCGCCTGCCTGCAAGGTGTGTGTTTAATTGACCTGGACCATTTCCAGCGCGTCAACGACCAGTTGGGAAGCGCGGTGGGGAATCATCTGCTTCGAGAAGTGGCGCTTCGCCTGGGTCACCTGGCGGCCAAGGATGACAAAGTGGCTCGTCTGGGAGGTGACGAGTTCGTCCTGCTTATTGGCGGACAGTCAGAACTTGACGCCATTGCGCAGGGTGTCAACCGGGTCCTGGCGGATATCGCGCGTCCTTATGCCATCAATGGCTCCACCATCCATTTGACCGCCAGCGTCGGGGTGGCCGTTTTTCCGCACGATGGCGACAACCCGGATACCTTGTTGCGCCACGCCGATCAGGCGCTATACCAGGCCAAGCAGTCGGGGCGAAATGGCAGCCACTTCTTTGACGCGACCTTGGACAGAGAGGTGGAGACCCGGCACATTCAACGCAATCGCATTCAGCGCGCGGTGTCGGACGGTGAACTGCGGTTGTACTTCCAGCCCAAAGTCAACATGCGCGTTGGCGAGGTGTGCGGAATGGAGGCGCTGTTGCGCTGGCAGCATCCCGAGCAAGGCTTGCTGGGACCACTGCATTTTCTGCCGCAGGTCGAAAATGACGACGTCATCATCGAGATCGGTGAATGGGTTTTGCACCAGGCCCTGTTGCAGTTGCGTTCTTGGCTGGCCCAAGGAAAGCACTGGAGAGTGAGTGTGAATATCGCCGCGCGGCATTTCCAGTTGCAGGACTTTGTGGATCGCCTCAAGTCCGTTCTATCAAGTTTTTCCGACGTTCCTCCCCGGTTGCTTGAAATCGAAGTGCTGGAGTCGGCGGCACTGGAAGACATTCAGCATGTGTGCAACGCCATGTTGGAATGCCAGGCATTGGGGGTGTCGTTTGCACTGGATGATTTTGGTACCGGGTATTCATCGCTGGCGTACCTGAAGCGCCTCCCCGCCGATACCTTGAAAGTGGACCAGAGCTTTGTGAGAGACATGCTGGACAACGCAGACGATCGGGCCCTGGTGAGCGCGGTCATTGGATTGGCGCGGGCGTTCAACCGCCGGGTGATCGCCGAGGGTGTAGAAAGCACCGCCCACGGTGTGCAGCTCATTCGGATGGGATGTGATTTCGCCCAGGGCTACGGAGTTGCCAGGCCTATGCCTGCCGACGCGGTGCTGCCCTGGGCACACAGCTACCGACCCGCACCCGAGTGGACTCAGGCCGCATTGCTGCCCTCATGAGCCGAAACCGGCAAGGTGTGCAGCGGAACATCCTTTTCCGCTGCCAGCGTGTCCAGTTGTGCGCGGGTCTGTGTCAACACGAACGCGGCAACGGTGGCGTGGGTTTCGGGCGCGAACATGGCCATGATGTGGGACGCCTGCAGGCCGACTGCGCCCGCCAAGGACGCCGCAAAATGCGGCTCCAGTGCCGCCACGGCCACGCGGCCATCCTTGCAGGGGTAGACACGGTAACCGGCGTGGCCACCGCCCACGGCTGCGCCTGGCGTGGTCAGGCCCCAGGTGCGGGGCAAAGCCAGGTAGGCAGCGGCGTCGCTGAGTGCCACGTCCAGGCGCACTCCCTTGCCCTTTTGCAACTGCTGCAGGCGTGCCTGCAATACTGCCTCGGACGCCATGAGTGAACCGGCCATGTCGGCATACAGCGTAGGCGGCAGTTCCAGTCCGTTGACCAGGTTGTTTTCTGCGAGATAGGTCAGGTCATGGCCTGGTTCTTCGGCCCGTACGCCTGGCGCGCCAACGATGGCTACCAGCGATAGCGTGGGGTATTGCTTGTGCAGGGTTTTCCACTCCAATCCCAGCTTGCGCAGCGCGGAGGGACGAAACGAGGTCAGCAGCACGTCGGTTTTGGCCAGTTCCCGGTGCAGGGTCTCCTGGCCCTTTGCGGTTTTCAGATCCACATTGGCAATGCGCACACCCTGGTGCAAGGTGTCGTAGGCCGCCCGGTTGTACAGGCCCATCGGGTCTGCGGGGGTGCCCTTGGGCGCACTGGGGTGCGCCGGCGGCTCCAGCTTGGTGCAGCGCGCCCCCATTTGCCGACAGCGCATCAGTGCGGCAGGTCCGGGCAGATTCAACGCCAGGCTGAGAACGCGAACCCCCTTGAGTGGCTGCAGGGGCTTGGGAGTGGGAGGTGTTGCAATCGGTGTGGCCATGGATCGGTGGTGTCGTTGTTGCATGCGGTGTGGCCATGATAATGGCTGCACTTTTTGCACGCTTTGGGTAGCCTTTTGACCAACCACCAACTTGATTTTGCCTTCGTCGCGGAGCTTCCTGTCCTGGCCACGCCAGCCAACAAGCGCGTGCGCGGCAGCCGACCCGTCGCGAGCGCGCCCCCGGCACCTGCGCCGGAGTTACAGGCGGGCGCACCATCGAACCCGCCTGGCATTGAAGCCATGGCCGCGGCGGTGGAATCCCATCCCGACTACCGCGTCATGCGCCGCCTCAAGCCCCGTCTGCAATGGCCACAGGCCGGTGCCCAGGGCGTTTGCCGCGTGCTGGTGCTGGACACGGAGACTACCGGCCTGGACCAGACGAAGGACCGCATCATGGAGCTGGCCTTGCTGCGCGTGGACATAGACCGTGCCAGCGGCTTGCCAGCCGGTGCGGTGCAGGTGTACGACGGCCTCGAAGACCCCGGCATCCCCATCCCCAAGGAGGTGCAGGACATCACCGGCATCACGCCCGCCATGGTGCAAGGCCAGAAACTGGACGAGGCCCGCATTGCTGCCCTGTTGCAGGATGTGGACCTGGTCATTGCCCACAACGCCGGCTTTGACCGTCCGTTCGTCGAGGCGCGCCTCGGAGGCTTTCGGGAGCTGAAATGGGCCTGCTCGTTCGCCGATATCCCGTGGAAGGCGCAGGGCCGCAAATCCGCCAAACTGGAAAGCCTGGCACAGGACATGGGCTGGTTCTACGACGCCCACCGTGCGGAGATGGACTGCCACGCGCTGCTGGCGGTGCTGGCCGTGCATCTGCCGCAGCGGCCCCACACTGGCCTGGCCCATTTGGTGGAGCAGGCCGACAAGCCCAGCTACCGCCTGATGGCCACCCATGCGCCATATGATGCCAAGGATGCTCTCAAGGCCCGAGGCTACCGCTGGAGTGCGGACCAAAAGGTCTGGCACACGCGGGTGGATGACAGTAAAACGCTGCAGGCCGAGTTTGACTGGCTCAAGGAGCATGCCTACCACCAGCGCTCGGTGGTGGTGCAGTTTGAAAAGCTCGACGCCCTGGTGCGCTATTCCACACGCAGCGGTGAGCTGCTGCACCACCAGTTGTAGAGAAAAGGGCCAATACTATGGTTACACCCGTCCACCAAGTCCTCGGCGTCCAGGTGGCGCAGGCCCGCAAGGTTCACATCGCGGGGCGCTCCATCCTGACCGCTATTCACAAGACGGCGGTGTCCGGCCCCGTCGCGGTCAAGCCACTGGGCTTGCAGGGCGACGAGCAGGCCGATCCGTCCGTACACGGCGGCCTGGACAAGGCCATTTACGCCTACCCGGCCGAGCACTATGCCTTCTGGCGCGAGGCCCGTCGCCAGGC
>CAZDDK010000149.1:0-7972 GCA_964504185.1 uncultured Rhodoferax sp.
GAACGTGGTTTTGGGGGTGGCCGCCTGCGGCACCAGGCCGATAGCGGGGTCGAACTTGCCGGGTCCATGATAGGAGACGGGATCCGCCTCGGCCCGCTTGTACCCCTGCCCCTTTTTCGTGACCACGTGCAGGAACTGCGGCCCGTCGAGGTGACGGATGTTCTCCAGCGTCGGGATCAGCGACTCCAGGTCATGGCCGTCGATCGGGCCCACGTAGTTGAAGCCGAACTTCTCGAACAGCGTCGCCGGCACGACCATGCCCTTGGCGTGCTCTTCCAGCCGCTTGGCCAGCTCGAACAGGGGCGGCGCCACGCGCAGCACGTTCTTGCCGACGTTCTTTGCCGCCGAATAGAACTGGCCGCTCATGAGCTGGGCCAGATAGCGATTCAGCGCACCCACCGGCGGACTGATCGACATGTCGTTGTCGTTCAGGATCACCAGCAGCTTGCAATCCTCCACGCCGGCATTGTTGAGGGCCTCAAAAGCCATGCCGGCGGTCATCGCGCCATCGCCGATGATGGCCACGCAATGGCGTTGCTCCCCCTTCTGGCGCGACGCCAGGGCCATGCCCAGCGCAGCCGAGATGCTGGTGGACGAATGCGCCGTGCCAAACGTGTCGTATTCGCTCTCGGCGCGCTGCGGGAAACCGCTGAGTCCACCGAGCTGGCGCAGCGTGGGCATGCGGTCGCGGCGCCCGGTCAGAATCTTGTGCGGATAGGTCTGGTGGCCCACGTCCCAGACCAGACGGTCATCCGGAGTATTGAAAACGTAGTGCAGCGCGACAGTGAGCTCGACGGTGCCGAGGTTGGAGCTCAGATGGCCGCCGGTGCGGGCCACGTTGTCGAGCACGCACGCGCGCAACTCGTCGGCAACCGCCTTCAACTGGGCGCGCGGCAACTGGCGCAGGTCGGCCGGATCGTTGATGGTTTCAAGCAGCTTGGTCATGTTCTTGTGCCTCTTCCCTTACTTGTCCCGGTGCACCACCACGCCTGCGAGCGCGCGCAGCGATGGAGCGGCAAGGCCGCTGGCGTCCAGCGCCGCCATCGCCTGGGCGTAAAGCTCCTGGACATAGTCCCGGGAACGCTCCAGGCCCAGCACGGACACATAGGTCGGTTTGTCGGCGGCTGCGTCCTTGCCGGCGGTCTTGCCGAGGATCGCCGTGTCGGTCGTGACGTCCAGGATATCGTCGACCACCTGAAACGCCAGCCCGATGGCGTCACCGACGCGTGACAGCGCCTGTCCGGTTGCCGCATGGATCGTACCGTCCGGTTCGCGGCAGGCCGCGCCCATCATCACGCTGCCGCGCAGCAGCGCTCCGGTCTTGAGCCGGTGCATCTGGCGCAACTGGTTTTCCGTGAGCGCCTGTCCCACACTGGCCAGGTCGATGGCCTGCCCCCCCGCCATGCCTTCGTGTCCGGCCGCACGCGCCAGCAGCCGGCACAGCCGCGCCTGAACGGCGGCACTGAACAAGGCCTCGTCCGGTGTCAACAGCTCGAACGCCAGCGCCTGCAGGGCATCTCCGGCCAGCAACGCCAGCGCCTCGCCATATTGAACATGCACCGTGGGCTTGCCACGGCGCAGGACGTCGTTGTCCATGCAGGGCATGTCGTCGTGGACCAGGGAATAGGCGTGGATCAGCTCGACCGCGCAGGCACCGCGCAGGGCCGCGCTGTGCGTGGCGGCATCGCCCTGGGCGCAGACGGCCTCGTGCGCGGCCAGCACCAGCAGCGGGCGCAGGCGCTTGCCCCCATCCAGCACGGCGTAGCGCATGGCTTCGACCAGCTGGGCCGGGGCACCGTGGTCCAGCCCCTGGGGTACTTCGGCGGTAACCCAGCGCTCCAGGGCCTGCTCCACCTGGGCCAGGCGAAGACCGCTCCAGGCATCCAGATCAAAGGGGACGCAGGAGGCAGCAACAACGGCGGCGGTGGGGGTATTCATTGGGGTTTCCAGACCTTGAGCGTGCCTTCGTCCAGCACCTTGATCTGGTCTTCCACGGCCCGCAGCTTGTCGCGGCAGTGCTGCAGCAGCAGCGCCCCGCGCTGGTAGCCAGAGAGCAGTTGTTCCAGGGGCATTTCACCGGATTCCAGCTGCCCCACCAGTTGCTCCAGCTCGCCCAGGGCGGCCTCGTAGGTGGCGGGCAAGGCGCTGTCGACGACAGCGTCTTCAGCAGAAACGGGACGGGCACTGGCCTTGGGCATGGCGATGGGACTGGATCGGTCGGAAGCGGAAAACCGCGATTTTAGGCGCTGGCGCTGCATTGGGCACATTTCTACCCCCCAGAGTACAATCCCGCTCCCCAGGAAGCTCTCAAGGTAGCTTCCTCCACACCCCCCGAAACCACGGCGGGGTTCGCATCCAGAGGACCGAGATTGTGCAAACCCTGTGCAACACCGCATTTCCCGACACAGCCCCCCGTTCACCCGCCACGCCGTCACCCGTGCCCTTGGTCCATGCCCCCACGGACACGGCCTTGCAACTGCCGGTCTCCAGCTATTTTGACGAAGCGCTGTTCCAGCGCGAGATGCAGACCATTTTCCAGAACGGCCCGCGCTATGTGGGGCACACCTCCGCCGTGCCCAACGTGGGGGACTACTACGCCCTGCCGCAAGAAAAAGAAGGCCGTGCCCTGGTGCGCAACGCCAGCGGGGCGGTGGAGCTGATCTCCAACGTCTGCCGCCACCGCCAGGCACTCATGCTCAAGGGGCGCGACTCGCTGGTCAGCCCGGTCACCGAGCATGGTCGCCAGGTGGCCAGCGCCGGGGGCAACATCGTGTGCCCTTTGCACCGCTGGACCTATGCCGGTGCCAACACCCAGGGCGCGGCGCGGCCCGCCGGCACCCTGATGGGCGCACCCCACTTCAACCAGGACCCCTGCCTGAACCTGAAGAATTACCCGCTGCAGGAGTGGAACGGCCTGCTGTTCGAGCAAAACGGCCGCGACGTGGCCGCCGACCTGGCCGGCATGCAGCTGCGCGACGCGCTCAGTTTTGAGGGTTTTGTGCTGGACAAGGTGGTGATGCACGAGTGCCACTACAACTGGAAAACCTTCATCGAGGTCTATCTGGAGGACTACCACGTCGGCCCCTTCCACCCCGGCCTTGGCAAGTTCGTGACCTGTGACGACCTGCGCTGGCAGTTTGCCGACCACTTCTCCGTGCAGACCGTGGGCGTGGCGGCGCAACTCGCCCGGGCCGACGCCACCGGCGGATCCCCCGTCTACACCCGTTGGCACAAGGCCCTGCTGGACTACCGCAACGGCAAGCCACCCGAGCAGGGTGCGATCTGGCTGACCTACTACCCGCACATCATGGTGGAGTGGTATCCGCATGTGCTGACGGTCTCCACCCTGCACCCGATGGGCGCGGGAAAAACCATGAACATGGTCGAGTTTTATTACCCGGAAGAAATCGTCGCCTTCGAGCGCGAATTTGTCGAAGCCCAGCAGGCGGCCTATATGGAGACTTGTCTTGAAGACGACGACATCGGCGAGCGCATGGACGCCGGGCGCGCCGCCCTGCTGGCACGCGGCGACACCGAGGTAGGTCCCTACCAAAGCCCCATGGAAGACGGCATGCCGCACTTTCACCGCTGGTACCGCAGGCTCCAAGGCATCTGATGCAGGCTTTGTGGATGGTGGCGGGGTCGTTCTTTTTTGCCACCATGGCGGTGGGAATCAAGTATGCGTCGGCCAGCTTTGGCACCCTGGAGCTGGTGTTCTACCGTGGCATCGTCAGCGTGATTTTCATGGCCGTGGTGCTGCGCGCCAGTGGCACCCCGCTGCGCACCCCCGTGCCCATGATGCATGTGTGGCGCAGCATCATCGGCATTCTGGCGCTGAGTTCGTGGTTCTATGCCATCGCCCACCTGCCCGTGGCCACCGCCATGACGCTCAACTATATGAGCGGCGTCTGGGTCGCGGCCTTCATTGTGGGCGGTGCCCTGCTCTACGGCCAGGCCCAGCGCCAGGGGCCGCTCTTGGGCACGGTGCTGCTGGGTTTTGCCGGTGTGGTCATGACCCTGCGCCCCACCATCGACCACGACCAGTTGTTCGCCGGGGTCGTTGGCCTGCTGTCGGGCATGGGCGCGGCGCTGGCCTATATGCAGGTCACGGCATTGGGCAAGGCCGGTGAGCCGGAGGTGCGCACCGTGTTCTATTTTTCGGTGGGCACGGTGGTGGTGGGAGCGATCGGTGCGCTGTTCACTGCCGCGACCACGGGCCTCACACCGTGGTCCGAGGTCAGCCCCCTGGCCGCGGCCTGGGTCATCCCCATTGGGGTGCTGGCGTCGCTGGGCCAGTGGTGCATGACGCGCGCCTACAGCCATGGCGCGACGCTGGTCGTGGCCAGCATGCAGTACAGCGGCATTGTGTTCGCTGCCATCTACAGCCTGGTGCTGTTTGGTGACCAGATCGCACCCATCGGCTGGGCCGGCATTGCCACCATCGTCACCAGCGGCATACTGGCCACCGCGCTGCGCGCCCGGGCCATGCCCAACACCCCCGCCGAAGAACATTGAGGAACGCATAAATGGCCTACACCACCCTGATCTCCGTCGAGCAGTTGCAAGCCCTGCTGGCCAGCGGCCAACCCTGCCGGGTGTTTGACTGCAGTTTTGACCTGACCCAGCCCCAGGCCGGCGCGGCGCAATACACCGAGGCCCACATCCCCGGTGCCGTCTACGCCCACCTGGACCAGCACCTGAGTGCCGCCAAAGACCCCGCTACCGGCAAGGCCGCGCCAGGCACCGCCACTTCCGGCGGACGCCATCCGCTGCCCACGCGCGAAACGTTCGCCGCCTGGCTGGGGTCCGTGGGCTTTGACAACCGCATGCAGGCCGTGGTGTATGACCGCCAGGGTGCCAACTACTGCGGTCGGCTGTGGTGGATGCTCAAGTGGGCCGGACACGACAAGGTGGCCGTGCTGGACGGTGGCCTGCAGGCCTGGCAGGCCGCCGGTGGCGCAATCGACCGCGGTCCTCAAGAAAAAGTTGTTGCAACAAATTACGCCCTAGCCCGCGAATTGATTGAACTTGTTGCTATTGAAACAGTAGCAAATCGGTTGCACCACGGAGCCTCTGCGGCCCAGACCCTGATCGATGCGCGCGGCGCACCCCGTTTTCGGGGGGAGGTCGAGCCTCTGGACCCGGTGGCCGGCCACATTCCCGGCGCGCTGAACCGCCCGTTCACCGAGAACATCGGTCCCGATGGCCGCTTCAAACCAGCCGAACAGTTGAAGGTCGAATTCCAGGCCCTGCTGGGCACGCGCGACCCAGCCGGGGTGGTGCACCACTGTGGCAGCGGCGTGAGTGCCGTGCCCAATATTTTGGCGATGGAGATTGCCGGGCTGCACGGCTCGTCGTTGTTTGCCGGCAGCTGGAGCGAATGGTGCAGCGACCCCAGCCGACCGGTGGCGGTGGGCTAATCACCCCCCCTCGGGGCATTTGCCCCGCTAAGCGGTCCATGTTAGTATTACATCTGTAATAACAAGCGAGGCCGCCATGCACATGCTCAAACTGACCCAGATTGGCAATTCGGTGGGTGTCATCCTGCCCAAGGAAGCCATTGCGCGCCTGAAGTTGCAGAAGGGCGACTCCATCTTCCTGACCGAGTCCGCCGACGGGTTCATCCTGACACCCTACGATCCGGCGCTGGAAGAGGAAATTGCCGCCGGACGCGAATTCATGCGTGAGTACCGCGACACCTTCCACCAATTGGCCAAATGAGCTGGCGCTGGATCAGCAAGCAGGCCTTGCTGCTACTGCACGCCGAAAGCCTGGCCGAGCATGGCGGCAGCGCAGGCATGCGCGATGAAGGCTTACTGGACTCGGCCCTTGCGCGCCCGCTGAATTTGGCAGCGTCTGGCGAACCCGACATTGCCGCACTGGCAGCCAGCTACGGCGTGGGCGTGGCCAAGAATCACCCATTTGTCGATGGCAACAAACGCGCGGCCTTTCTGGCCACCGGCTTGTTTCTTTACCGCAATGGATACCGGCTGACGGCCAGCCAGGCCGATGCCACACTCACCATGCTCGGCGTCGCCGCTGGTGAGATTGACGAAGACGCCTTCGCCGCCTGGCTGCGCCAGCACTGCAAGCAACGCTAACAGCCCAGACGCAAAGGTTTAGTGCCCGTGGCCCAGGCCGCTGATCAGCGTCACCATGCCAATGCCCACGGCCAGCCAGGTAATCTGGGCCAGGGTTTCGGACAGGGATAGCCGCTTTTGCAGTTGCGGAATCAGGTCCGCCAGCGCCACATAGACAAAGCTGCTGGAGGCCACCACCAGAAAGTACGGCAGGTAGTCGCGCAGCACATCCACCAGCCAGTAGCCCGCCATGCCACCGATGGCCGTGACCGCCCCTGCCAGCGACACCTTGACCAGGGCCATGCGCCGGGTGTTGGTGCCCGAGCGCAGCACCATCAGGTCCCCCATGTGGTGCGGCACCTCGTGCGCCAGCACGGCCAGGGCGGCAATCACACCCAGGCGCAGATCGGCCATGAAGGCCGACGCGATCAGAATGCCGTCGCCAAAGCAGTGCACGCTGTCGCCGGTGAGCACCGCCCAACTGCCCGGCGCACCGGGGGCGTGGGTATGGGTGTGCGCGTGCCCGGCGTGGGTGTGGGTAGCCGGGTGGGCGTGCCCGGTTGCGTCATGGGCATGGTGGTGTTCGTGCCCGTGGTGCCACAGCTCGGCCTTGTCCAGCAGAAAAAAGAACACCAGCCCCAGCAGCAGCACCAGGAACAGGTCGTGCGCACCGGCCTGGCTCTCAAAGGCCTCGGGGAGCAAATGCAGGAACGCGGTTGCCATCAAGGCACCAGCGGCCAGGCTCAGCATGTGTTGCGTATAGCGGGCCAGCACGCCAAAGCTCAGCGCGGCGGCCAGCCACACCGAGCCGATGCCCGCCATCAGTGTACCCATCAAAATTGCTATCAAAGTCATAGCTGCTTACGCAAATTCCACGCGGGCTAGAGGCCCTTTTTACCCATAAACCAAACAAAACCGCCCACAAAGGGCGGTTTTCCTATCCACGTCGGGCCGCTACCTGGCCCGATTCTTAGCCCCTGCCGTTCACGCCACGCCGTGTGTCTTGAACCACTGCAGCAACTGCTTCCAGCCGTCCTCGGCAGCATCCTTGCGGTAGCTGGGTCGGTAGTCCGCATGGAACGCGTGGGGGGCTTGAGGGTACACCACAAATTGCGAGGCCTGGGCGGCGGGGTTCTTGGGCGCTGCAGCCAGGGCGTCTTTCATCTCGTTGACGGTGGTCAGCGGGATACCCCCGTCCTGCCCGCCGTACAGCCCCAGCACCGGCGCGCGCAGCTGTGCCGCCAGCTGCAAGGGGTGCTGCGGCGTGAGCGCCGACGCGGCTCCCACCAAACGCCCATACCAAGCCACGCCCGCTTTCACCGCCTTGCTGTGCGCGGCGTACAGCCAGGTGATGCGTCCACCCCAGCAAAAGCCGGTCACGCCCACTTTCTTGATGTTGCCGCCGTTGGCACCGGCCCATTGCAGGGCCCCGTCCAGATCGGCCATGACCTGGGCATCGGGCACCTTGGCCACCACCTCGGCCAGCAGTTTGCTCACATCGGTGTACTGGCTGGCATCGCCCTGGCGGGCGTACAGGTCGGGCGCAATCGCCAGGTACCCGGCCTGCGCCAGGCGCCGACAGGTGTCGGCAATGTAGGCGTGCACGCCAAAGATTTCCTGCACCACCAGGATCACCGGCAACTGGGTCTTACCCGCGGGAGCCGCGTAGAAGAACGGCACCGTGAAACCGTCCACGTCGTAAATACCTTCGCCGCTGGCCAGCCCCGTGTCCGGCGTGCGAATCGCCGTCTGCGCCATGATGGGCATGGCGGTTGCGGCATAGCCCGCGCCCAGCGCCACCTTGAGCGCGGTGCGCCGGGTGGAGCCGGCCTCGGTGGAGGCACCGGGCAGGAGGGCGTTGAATTCGTCTGTCTGGTCGCTGTGCAGCATGG
>CAZDDK010000150.1:0-7963 GCA_964504185.1 uncultured Rhodoferax sp.
TCTTCACCGTGCCCGATGCCAAAGAGGCACGCAAGTCGGTGCTGTGGGCCACCACCTGGATCGGCTACTTCTACGTGCTGATTTTCATCATCGGCTTTGGTGCCATCACCCTGGTGCTGACCAACCCCGAGTTTGCGGACACCGCCAAGGGCATCATCAAGGGCGGCGGCGGCTCGGCCAATATGGCCGCCGTGCTCGTGGCCAAGGCCGTCGGCGGCAACGTGTTCTACGGTTTCATCTCGGCCGTGGCCTTTGCGACCATCCTGGCCGTGGTGGCGGGTCTGACGCTGTCCGGCGCTTCTGCTGTGTCGCACGACATCTATGCCACCGTGATCAAAAAGGGCAACGCCGACAGCGCCTCCGAACTAAAGGTGTCGCGCATGACCACCCTCGCACTGGGCGTGATTGCCGTGGTGCTGGGGATTGCGTTCGAGAAGCAAAACATTGCCTTCATGGTGTCGCTGGCATTCGCCATTGCGGCGTCCGCCAACTTCCCCGTGCTGTTCATGTCCGTGCTGTGGAAGGATTGCACGACCAAGGGCGCGGTCATTGGCGGTTTCCTGGGTCTGATCTCCTCCGTGGGCCTGACCGTGGTGTCGCCATCGGTGTGGGAAGCGGTGTTGGGCAACCCCAAGGGCTCCGCCCTGTTCCCTTACTCGTCGCCCGCCCTGTTCTCCATGACCATCGGCTTTGTGGGTGTATGGCTGTTCTCCATTCTGGACCGCAGCCCACAGGCCCAGAAGGAACGTGACGCGTACAAGGTGCAACAGATTCGGTCGGAAACCGGCCTGGGTGCCGCCGGTGCGTCGGGCCACTGAGCCAACCAGCTTTCATCCAAAATGGCCGGGGTCATCCCGGCCTTTTTTACGCCTGAGAAACAGGCGCACTCTTTTCTACAGGCAAGAACTGCAGCACACCGAAGACCAGTTCAAAGAACGTAAACCCCAACACGATGGCGCTGGCGCCGGACAGATACGCATGGATTTGCCAGGCGGCAAACAGGAACCGTGCAGCGCCATCCAGACGGCCCAGCTGCGTGCTGGGTGACAGGATGCGGGCCAAAGACCAGACGACCACAACCGACCCCAGCAGGTTGGCCAGCAGGATATGGGTGGCATCCAATGCGTGCAGGGTGCCGGGCAATGCCAAGGACTGGGCCAGAGCCGTCAGGCTGCCGTAGAGCCAAACAAATGTCCACGGCGTGGCGAATGGCCAGGTAACCAGCAGGTCGTACCAAGCGCTGGCGCGGACGATGGACAGGAATCGGATGTGTTTCATGAGAAATGGTGAAAACGCGAATCAAGGTCGCCAGTCTCAACCCTGGGGTAAGCTCCAAGGTCAAGCATTCAATGGAATCCACCATGCTGATTGGCGAACTTGCAACAGCGGCTGGAATCAGTCGCGACACACTGCGCTTTTACGAACAACGCGGGCTTATCCGCTCGCGCCGGCTGGACAACGGTTATCGGGACTACCCCGCAGAGGTCCTCATGCTGGTGAACTACATCCGAACGGCGCAGCAACTTGGATTCACACTGATGGAAATCGGGAACAAGTTGCCAGACATTTGGGATGCGCCGGATCCCGGTCCGGCCATTGCGCAGGTGCTCAGTGAAAAACTGCAGGAGATCGACGCACGCATTGAAGCCCTGCGTGCCTTGCGCGAGCAACTGGCCGAGAGAATCGCCCTGGAGTGTCCGCTGATAGGTGGCAGGGCCTCTGTGGAAGCGTTGCAGGCGGTGGGATAAGCAGCGTCAGCGTTGCAACTCCCGCAGCTTCAAAAACGCCAATGCCGCCATCACCGCGTCGTTGAGCGCATCGTGTGCCGGCCACAGTGGCAGGCCCAGGTCGCGCATCAGGGTATCAAAGCGCAGGTCAATGGCCGGGTGGTCGCGGGCGGACGATGGCAGCTGACGGTACTTGTAGTCGTAGTAAAGACCCGAGACCTCGATTTTCTCCTGCGGCAAGCCCATGCCCAGGATGGGAAACAGCACGCGGTTGATCATGGCCACGTCAAACTCCAGGTAGTAGCCCACCAGCGGGCGGCTGCCGATAAAGTGCATCAGTTGCATCATGGCCTCATCGGCACTGACGCCCTGGGCCACGTCCTGCTGACGCAGGCGGTGCACGCGCGCGCTGTCGGCGGTGATGCGCTGCTTGTCCGGGCGCACCAGCAGTTCCAGGCGCTCGCTGGTCATCACACGGTTGCCCCGGATGCGCACGGCACCAATGGCGATGATGTCATCGGTCTTGGTATTCAGGCCCGTCGTTTCGCAGTCCAGCGCCACCCATTCGTCCTGGGGCGGCGCGTCCCACATGAAACGAAAGCGCGGGTCGCCCAGGTGGTAGAGCAGCCACTCCCGTTTGAGGGCGGCGACCCATCTGGCCAGCGGAAAATCGGCGGCCACTACAGGGCTTCCAGGTGAAAGCGCTGGTGCAGCAGAACCTTGAAGAGTTTCACCACACTGAGCGTGTCTTTCAACAAGTCGCGGTCCAGGCTGCTGAGCTTTTCCATCTGGATACCGCCCGACACGGGGTGGCCGGTGTCCAGCTCCTGCAGACCGACCTTGAGCTTGAGTCCCATGAAGAAGTGCAGACTGTCGATCAGGTCGGCGGCGAGTTTGTGCGGCAGTTTGCCGGCGGCGGCCAGCGCCTCGATGCGGCCAGTGGTGGTGACCTCGGTCAGGTGGTTGGCCAGCGCCAGACTGCGCACGCCGTGCACCAGCGGGAAGGTGCCGATTTTTTTAAGGTCCAGTTGCTCGCCATCCTTGTCGCCCAGGGCCAGCAGGCGGTTCCACCAGCCCTGGCTGCTGCCAAAGAAATTAATGGCCGATGCAAACCGCGCCAGCATGGCATCGTTACCGCTGGTCAGGTCAAACACGGCACCGCGCACCTGCTCCAGCAGCGTGGTGTCGCCACACACGGCGTGCGCGTCCAGAAAAATCGCCAGCTCCATCAGGCTGTCCGGGTTGGCGGTGACCGACCACAGCCGCACCATCTGGCTGAAATCCGACACGCTCTGGCGCCAGTGCGGGTTGCTGACCATGATGTTGCCAGGGCACGGCGGGTAGCCAAAGTCGGCCAGCGCCGCCGAGAACTGCTGGCACACCTCGGCCAGGTCGACCGAACACACATAGCCGTCGCGCAGCACCAGGCCGTTGTCCTGGTCGGTCTTGAGCAACTGCTCGCCACGCCCCTCGCTGCCCATGACGAACAGGCAGCTGTTGGCCAACAGATCGGGCGGTGCGATGAGTTGCCAGGTGCGCTCAAACAAGCGCAGGTTCAGCTCCTGCACCAGGCGGGCAATCAGGTTGACCTTGGTGCCGTTGCGGTGCAGCAGCGCAATCAGCCGCGTGATCTGGCCGGCAGCCACCTTCAACGCATCGACATCCCGGGCCGCGATGATTTGCTCGTTGATCTGGTACGACTGGTTGGACAAAAAGCCGAACAGGTCCAGCGCTTCCAGCACGCCGGTGATCACTTCCCCATCGGCCACCAGCAGGCGGCGCACCCGGTGCTTGATCATGGTGGCCAGCGCATCGCCTACCAGGTCATCCGGGCGCACCGTGATCAGAGAGAAGTTGGCCAGCCGGCCCACCGGCAACTGGTCCAGCCGCGTGCCGTCCAGAATGGCGCGCTGCAGCCCGGTGGTGGTGAAGATGCCCAGGGCGGGCGGGGTTGCGCGCGTGTCGCGCACCAGCACCGCGCCAATGCGCAGAGCCTGGAACTGTTTGACGACCTCCAGAATACTGGTGTCGGCCTCGACAAAATGCGGGGGGTGGATGAAGGCCGCATCCACGCGCGCCATGGCCAGCGACTGCAGTTCGTGCTGGCTTTGCCGCTCCGACAGCGCATTGAGCTTGTTGGACAGGTCGGAGAACAGCAGCGCACCAAAGGTGGCGTTGTCGGCAATCAGGTCGCTGACCGCCTGCTTGGCCAACTGGTAGGCCACCACCTCCTCGGCAGCCACGAAGCGGCTGCTGACCTTGCCGGCCACCAGGCCCCGACCGTCGAAACAGTCGTCCGGCCCATAGGTGGTAATGACCTCGTTGCCATCAAACTGCTGGACATAGCCCTTGATGATGACAAACAGATGGCTGGGCTGGGAGCCCAGGTCCAAAATGGTCTCCCCTTGCGGGAAGTAGGCGATATCGACGCTGTTCTGCACCAGCCGGCGTTGCTCCGGCGTCAGGCAGTCAAAGGGCGAGGCGGAAAAGTTGAAGGCGCTGGGCATGCAGGCATTTTTCCACGCCCAGCCTGCGCTTTGCTGACGCGCGCAAGAGCTGCGTGCGACTACCTGCTGTGGGGCGTATCTTTGCCATCTCGCGACACTTCCAGATAGGCCAGCAGTTGCACATCGTCCTGTGCAATGTGCTGCACCACCCAGTCATTTACCCAGGATTCCAGTGCCTGGCGGTGGTTTTCGCTCTTGCCGATGTGGGAGCTGATTTCGTTAAGTCGGCTGATCATGCGGTTGTGCTGCTCGGCGTGCGCCCGGTAGTCGGGGTAGTGAATGGCGCGCATCAATCCCTCCTCGTTCGCAAAATGCTCCCGGGTGTGCCGATAGAGCTTCATGGCGACATTTTGCAGAGTCTTCTGATCGGGTGCGTCCATGAACTCTCGGGCCAGGCGGAACAGGGTTTGGTGCTCGGCGTCGATGACGGGATGCCCAATGGCATAACGGTCATTCCAGGTGATATCCATGTTGCGTACTCCGAAAAAAATGGTCGAAACCATATGCTTTGAACTGAATTTTTTTGAACGGGGGTTACTTGTGGACCAGCATCTGGGCCATGATTTCACGACCGATAGCCTGTAGCGGCACCGTCTTTTCAACACCCCCGCGCTTCACCGCCTCCTTGGGCATGCCATAGACGACGCAGCTCTCTTCGTCCTGCGCCACGGTGCGTGCGCCTGCGGTACGCATTTCCAGCAAGCCAGCGGCCCCGTCGTCCCCCATGCCGGTCATGATGACCCCCAGCGCATTCGCTCCAGCGCATTTGGCCACCGAACGAAACAGCACATCCACCGAGGGGCGGTGCCGGTTGACCAGCGGGCCATCCATCACTTCGACAAAATAGTAGGCACCATTGCGTCGCAGCAGCATGTGTTTGCCGCCCGGTGCCACCAGCGCGCAGCCTGGCACCACCCGGTCGCCGTTTTGCGCCTCCTTCACTGCAATCTTGCAAATGCTGTTGAGCCTGCGGGCAAATTCGGCGGTGAACTTTTCGGGCATGTGCTGCACGATGACAATGCCCGGGCACACGCGTGGCAGGCTGGTCAACACCACCTCCAGCGCCTGCGTGCCGCCGGTGGATGTTCCCAAGGCCACCACCCGCTCGGTGGTCTGGATCATGGCTGCGTGGTGGTCTGCGGCCGGCATGATGACATCAGCAGTATTTTTCTCACGCACCAGCGGGGGGGCTGTGTTCAGTTTTTTAACATTGGCACGGGCAGCCCCTTTGACTGCGGAGAGCAAATCGTCGGAGGCGTCCACCAGAAACTGCTTGAGCCCAATGGTGGGCTTGGTGATGATGGCCACCGCACCGGCGGCCAATGCCTCGATGGACGTTTTTGCCCCCGCCTCGGCCAGTGTGGAGCAAATGACCACCGGAGTGGGCCGCTCCGACATGATTTTTTTCAAGAAAGTGATGCCGTCCATGCGGGGCATTTCAATGTCCAAAACAATCACATCCGGCCACTGGGTTTTCATACGCGAAATAGCCAGTAGCGGGTCGGCCACTGCGGCAATGACTTCCACCTCGGGGTCAGCGGCCAACAAGCCGGTCACCACCTGCCGCACCACTGCGGAATCGTCCACCACCATCACCTTGATTCGGGGATTTGCCATGTCTGCCTTTATGTAACCGGAAGCGTCCCTCGCGAGGGGCGAACCTGGTGAACCCAGACATCGCCCTTGCTGACGTCAAAAATAATCTGGCGGTGCCCCACGCCATACAGGCACTCGGACACCAATGGAATGCCATGCTGCAGCAGCAGCTCACGCGCGGCTTGCCCGTTGCGCATGCCCACATTGATGACACCGTCACGCATGTGGTCGGGGAACATATTACCGCCCCCAAAAATCTTGGCCTGGCACTGCTTGGGCGAAATGCCCATGCTGCGCAGCTGGGACAGCATCATCTGCAGGGCCTCATCGCCATAACGGCCATCCCACTCCTGCTCTTTCACAGCAGTGCCACGGGTGGCCAGCAAAAAGTGCGACATGCCACCGGTACCCGTGGGCGGGTGCCACAGCGTCATGGACACACACGACCCCAGGATGGTGCGAATCTGGTACCCCGGCGTGGCCACAAACAGGTCGCCGGGCTGCAAGAAGATTTCGATCAGTCCATCCAGGCTGGCCATGTCATGCCGCCTTGCGGTAGATGGCGGGCGCCACCGAGCGCACGGCCTGGGTCACGTCGTTAAGGCTCTCGGAGTGCCCCACCAAAAAATACCCATCGGACTTGAGCAGCGATGCAACCCGGTTGACCACCTGCTGCTTGGTCTCGTTGTTGAAATAGATCATCACGTTGCGCAAAAAAATGACGTCGAAACGACCAATCTCCGGCAACGGAGCATTCAGGTTGGCGTGTACAAAGCGCACCCGGTTGCGCAAACTGCGATCAATCAGCAACTTGCCGGCATATTGCTCGATACCCTTGCGGCAGTATTTGCGCAAAAAATCCTCGGGCACATGGCGCGCCCGTTCCATGGGGTAGAGCGCGCGGCGCGCGTCTTGCACCATGCGGGTACTGATGTCGGTGCCCACCACCTCCCAGGGCGTGCTGCCCATGGTCTCGGCCAGCACCATGGCAATGCTGTAGGCCTCTTCGCCGCTGGAACTGGCCGCACTCCACACCCGAAATGCTTGCCCGCGCTGGCGCGCCGCCAGGGCTTGCTCGCGCAAGAATTCAAAGTGCTTGATTTCCCTGAAAAAATACGTCTCGTTGGTGGTCAGCAGGTCTACGGCCGTTTGCACCTCGTCGGGGTGTTGCCCCGATTCGAGCAAACGAAAATAGTCTCCAAAACTCTCCAGGTGGTGGTGCGTCAGGCGCTTGCCCAGGCGCCCCATGACCAGAGCCTTTTTGGCTGCCGACAGACTGATGCCCGCTTCATCAAAAATGAAACGTTGAAACTGGGCCAGCTCTGCATCGGTGATGGGGTTCATGCAGACTCTTGCAGCATGGCCACATCGTGTGTTGCACCCACTTGCCCCATGGTGGCAATTTCCTGGGTCGACAGCACGAGGTTGATGTTCAGCAATATCACAAACTTGCCGTTCACTTTGGCAATGCCTTCGATGAAATCACTGCGAATCTTGGCCCCGAAGGTGGGCGCGGGCTCGATGTCGCTGGTGGGAATCTCCAGCACGGCCTGCACCGCATCCACAACCACCCCCATGTTCTGGCTCTCGCCCTCGGTGGTTGCCTCGATCTCCACAATGACAATGCAAGTGCTTTTGGTCACCGGCGTAGAAGGTTTGCCAAACCGCGCCGACAAATCCATAACCGGTACCACCGCACCGCGCAGGTTGATGACGCCGCGAATGCAGGTCGGCATCATGGGTACTTCGGTCATGTTGGCGTACCAAATGATTTCTTTGATGCGCAAGATGTTGAGCGAAAACATTTCTCCGCCCAGCATGAAGGTCAGGTACTGCTTGGCGTCGCTGGTGCTGGCGCCCGCCGGGGGCGCAGCAACACCCTTGCCGGGGGCTTTAACCAATGTGTTCATGGCTACAGTCCTCAGAACTTGGTGAACTTTTCTTCATCCACTTCGGCCGCCGATGCCATCACGGTCCCAGAGCCCGCACGCATGCCCTTGGGTTTGGCGGCAGCCCGGTTGCCCCCTGCAGGTTTGCGCGCGGCGGCGACGCTGGAATGCCCGTGCCCGGAGTCCTCCAGCTTGAAGAACGACATGGTTTGCTGCAACTGCTCGGCCTGGCCGCTCATTTCTT